>LCJJ01000039.1 GCA_000999175.1 Parcubacteria group bacterium GW2011_GWB1_44_7 | reverse complement strand
TAAAGGATTAAAAATTATCAAAAGCTATGAGCAAAAAACAAATTGGCGATTTGCAAGTTAGATTGCGTCTGCGTTGGATCGAACATTACGAACAGATAACCAAAAAAGTGGCCCCGACTTGCCGATACTTCGGCATTTCTCGAGGCACTTTCTATCTTTGGTATCATAGGTATTTAAGCTTGGGGGAAGAAGGACTCAGGGACAAATCAAGCAGGCCACACAAAATCAAACGTTGGTTGCCGAAAGAAGTATGCGACACCATAATCCAACTGCGATTGCAGCGCAAATACGGGCCTGACCGCATGTCATACTACATCAAACAAAAATTCAACTGGTTCGTTTCTTCCCAAACCATCTGGAGGCTCTACAAAGAACACGGTCTTAATCGACCATCGATGATTGCACCCGGTATCGAGTGATGCGGATTTACGATCACAATACCGTCGAGAGCGCCGCCGACTTTGTCGACCGGCTCAAAGACTCTTTGCCTTTCGCCATTAAGCAGATTCAGACCGACAAACGGCAGTGAATTTTCCGAAGCTTTCAGCTGGCATTTGGAAGATCTTGGAATTACTCACCGCAAGACGAAAGTTTGCTCGCCGGAGGCGAACGGCAAGGTCGAACGTTCTCACTCCCAGCCAATACCTTGATGAAAAATTGAAAAATCACGTATCAAGCCGGGCATTATTAACACCGATTAAAAGTGTGCAGGAGGTGTGTTAGATAATACAGTTTTTGTTTTTGGGAAGCAGAACTGAAAATACAATGATAATAAATGGATTTAAAAATTTGCTTTTGTGTTAGCGGGAGTAGTATAATTGTGTCATCTTGACGCAATTAGCTGTTGATTTATGACACAATTAACTTTAATGGTAGAATAATAATATGAAAAAGAAAAAATTTCACTTGAAAAAGTCGCCGTCTTGGTTGACGGTTTAGCAGAAATAACAAAAAGAGGGTTTGACAGTATGGGTAATCAGTTGGAAAAAGTAGATGAGCGATTGGAAAAAGTAGAGGGTAGAATGGAAAGAATGGAAAACCGATTTACTTCTCTTGAAGAAAATCAACTTGACTTCAAATTGCGGTTGGACGCTTTTAACTATCATCACGAAATGACGGAGATTAAAAAACGAATCGTCATTCTAGAAAGAAAAGTTGGAGCGGTATAATCCAAAATTAAGGTTGACAGCCAAATTGCCGGCGGTATGATTATTCCAGACGACTGAACTGGGAAGAAGTTCATTTTCTATGGTTTAGTTGTCTTCCCCGCCAATGGCGGGGGAACATAAACCAAAAAACAAAACCAACACATATGTCAGCAAGATCCGAAAAACCGGAGGAGAAGAAAAAGAAAACTCAACAACTGATCGCGGCCATCCTTGGCCGAGACCCAAACGCGGAACCGCCAAAGTGCAGAGTGGCCGGAGTTTACACCGGCAACGGAAGGGGGGAATACAGATGGGTTCCGATGAGTTCCTAATTTCTTTTCTAAAGGCGAGCTGACAGGACAGAAGGGTCTTTATGGCCCACGCGAAGCTTCCGAGACCATATCGTACGGGTGGTCACGGAAGCTTTTTTATTCTTAGGATTTGTTGGCTTTGTGGCGCAAAGTAGGATAGAGAATGATGGCAAAAACCAACAAAACAATAGCTCCAACAATATAAAAAGTGGACATTATGTGTTGATAATATCATCCCCTTCAATAATATCAAATGCGAGGTATAATGTCCTAATGGAAGACAATAAAATCACTTACTTTGCCGAAACCGACGCCCGCGGCAAACGGACGGCTTTCGGCATAAAAAATAAAGACCGCTCCCGTCATTTGTATGTCATCGGCAAGACCGGCATGGGCAAGTCCACTTTGCTGGAGAATATGGCGATTCAAGATATCAAGAATGGCGAAGGTTTGACTTTCGTGGACCCGCACGGCAAAAGCGCCGAAATGCTTTTGGATTATGTGCCGGCCGAGCGCGCCAAAGATGTGTTGTATGTCGCGCCGTTTGATTTGGATTGGCCGATTTCTTTCAATGTGATGGAGGATGTCGGCGCTGACAGCCGCCATTTGGTGGTGTCTGGTTTAATGAGCGCTTTCAAAAAAATCTGGGTGGACGCTTGGAGCGCCCGGATGGAATATATTTTAACCAACACTTTGCTGGCTCTTTTGGAATATCCGGATGCCACTTTGTTGTCGGTCAATCGGGTTTTAGCCGATAAAGAATACCGCAAGAAAGTGGTGGAAAACATCACCGACCCGTCGGTCAAGGCGTTTTGGACCGAAGAATTCGCCAAATACACCGACCGTTTTACCGCCGAAGCGACGCCGGCCATTCAAAATAAAGTCGGGCAGTTCACCTCCAATCCGCTCATCAGAAACATCATCGGCCAGCCGAAATCCTCTTTTGATTTGCGAAAAATTATTGACGAGCGAAAAATTTTAATCATCAATTTATCCAAGGGCCGGGTGGGCGAAGTCAATGCCGATTTATTGGGCAGTATGTTGATTACCAAAATTTATCTGGCGGCAATGTCGCGAGCCGATTTATCTTCTTCCGTTTTGCGAAAATTGCCCCACTTTAATTTATATGTGGACGAATTCCAATCGTTTGCCAATGAAAGTTTCGCCAATATTTTGTCGGAAGCGCGAAAATACAAACTTAATCTGACTTTGGCTCATCAATACATTGAACAAATGTCGGAAGAAGTGCGGGCGGCGGTTTTCGGCAATGTCGGCACGATGATTTGCTTCCGGGTCGGCGCTTATGACGCCGAGGTGCTGGAGAAAGAATTCGCGCCGGTCTTCACCGCCGAGGATTTGGTCAGTTTGGGTTTTACCCAAGTTTATTTGAAATTAATGATTGACGGTGTTACCTCGCCGCCGTTCTCGGCAACTACCTTGGCGCCATTGGAACAACCGCTGATGTCTTACAAAAACGACATTATCGCCAACTCGCGCCGGACTTACGCTAAACCGCGATTGGAAGTGGAAAATGCCATTCGTCAGTGGAGCCAGCCGATCTTGCCGTCAGTTAAACCGAAATCCCCGGCAATAACTGTTACGTCAACACCAATGCCCCAACCGACCTTATCTCCATTACCAAAACCGGACCTGCGTCAGCCCGTTCCATCGGCGTCATCGCATAGCAAACCCAATTTGTCAGAATACCAACGGAGCAAGCCGGAATTTCACAAACCTTTTCGCTTGAATGAATTGCGCCGTTCTCCACCCGCGGCCAATACCGGCAAAGTTCAAAATCCGAAAAATGTTTCCGATTTGCGCCAGGCGCTCAAGACAGTTTTGGAAAAATCCGCCTCATCGGCGGATAAGCCCGCCCCCGCTCCGCAATCTCCACCCGAAGTGTCCGAGGATGTCTTGAAAAAAGTTTTAGGGTTAGATGAAAAAAAATGAAATTAAAAAAATTTTGGCGGCGGTAATAATTTCGGCGGCAATGCCGCTCTCGGTTTCGGCAACGGTGGAGATTAATGAAATTATGTATGATTTGTCGGGCGGTGATGATGGGCGGGAATGGGTGGAAGTTTGGAATAACAGCGCGGAGGCGATTAATTTGGCCGAGTGGAAATTTTTTGAAGCCAACACTAATCACGGCTTAGTTTTTTCGCGCGGCAATGAAACAATCGTGTCGGGGGGATTTGCCATTATTGCTGACAATCCCGATAAATTTTTAATTGATCATCCGAATTTCAGCGGCAATCTTTTTGACAGCAGTTTTTCTTTAAGCAACACCGGTGAGCGTTTGGCTTTGAAAAACAGCGACGCGATTATTGATGAGGTAACCTATTCTTCCGAATGGGGCGCGGTCGGCGATGGTGATTCTTTACAAAAAATCAGCGGCCAATGGAAAGTTGGAGCACCGACGCCCGGCGCGGCTAATGTTGCTAGTTCATCTTCTTCTGGTTCCAGTTCCTCCAATAATCAAAGCCAGAGTTCCAATTCAAATCAAAATTCTTCTTCGTCGGCGAGTGTTGAAGAGCGACCGGAAATGAAAGTGGAAATTATCGCCAATCGGACGGCGATAGTTGGCGCAGATGTATTGTTGTCCGGCAAAGCGTTAGGCGCCGACGGCAAATCTTTGGAAAATGCCCGCTTCATTTGGAATTTCGGCGACGGTGAAACCAAAGAAGGGCAAAATGTTTTACACCGTTTCCGTTTCCCGGGTGAATATATCGTTACTTTGGATATCGCTTACGGCAAATGGAGCGCCTCCGCCCGATTGACGGTTTCCGCTATTAAATCGCCGCTGGTAATTTCTCAAGTAAAAGAAGGCGCAAACGGTTTGGTGGAATTAACCAATGAAGGTAATGCAGAGCTGGATTTATTCGGCTGGTATCTTAAATCGGGCAATGTTTATTTTTTGATTCCGAAGAACACCGTTATCATCGGTGGCAAGAAAATAATCTTTTCCAACGAGGTAACAAAAATTGAGACCAACGATGTTTTACTTTTATATCCCAACGGCGCGCTGGCGGTGAGTTATGAAAAACCGATACCGCCCGTTTCAGCAATTATTCCGGTAAAAGAACCATCAAATGCGCCGAGGTCAGCTAGTTTCCCCGAGTCTGACTCGGGGAAATCAGAGGTCAGACCTGTGAAAGATGAAGTGAAAGAAGAGGTGGCAACAGTTTATGAAGCGACAAAGATAGCGGAAACAACGCCGAAAGCAAGTGGCTTGGGAATTTGGCTCCTTGCCTTAGGCGGTTTAATCGTGGTATCACTAGGCGCGTTTATTCTTTCCAAACAAAAACCCGCCTCATTGGCAGATGAGTCCGCGCAGGCTGACGAATATCAAATTATTGAATAATATGACAAAGAAAATTTTAATTTTTTCCGTCGCTTATCGGCCGTTCATCGGCGGGGCGGAGGTGGCGGTGGAGGAAATCACCAAACGGCTAGCGGCCGGAGGTTTTAGTTTTGATTTATTGACGGTCAATTTAGATGGTTGCCAAAAGCGCCAAGAAAATATCGGCGGTGTAAATATTTTCAGAATAGGTAAGGGCGGACTGGGTAAATTATTTTTTCCATTTTCAGCATTTTTCTTGGCGCTGCGACTTCATAAAAAAAATCATTATGATGCCACCTGGGCGATTATGGCCAATTACGCCGGTTTCGCCGCTTTGTTTTTCAAAATTTTTGAGCCAACCGCGCCGTTTATTTTAACTTTACAAGAAGGCGACCCGCTTGCGGAAATTAAGCGCAAGGTTTGGTTTGTATCCCCGTTATTTAAAATGATTTTCCGCCGAGCTGATAAAGTTACGGCGATTTCCGATTACTTGGCAAGGTGGGGAAAGAAAATGGGGGCTAAGAATGTGGAAATAGTGCCGAATGGAGTAAACATAGAGAAATTTAAAAATCAAAAATCAAAAATCAAAATTGAGGAATTAAGAAAGAAATTAGGATTTGAGAGAGATGATACGGTGTTAATAACAACGGGGCGACTGGTGAAAAAAAATGGGGTGGAAGACATTATCGCGGCGCTAAAATTTTTGCCAGAAAAAGTGAAGTTGTTAATTGTTGGAATTGGCGAATTGGAGGAAAGTTTAAAGTCTAAGGTTCAAAACAGGGTTCAATTCGTCGGTTTTGTTCAACCGGAAAAATTGCCGGAATATCTCTGGGCCAGCGACATTTTTGTCCGCCCTTCATTATCCGAAGGTTTGGGCAATTCTTTTATTGAAGCCATGGCAGCTGGTTTACCGATTATTGGCACGCCAGTCGGCGGCATTCCCGATTTTCTTTTTCCTCCCGAATCTTCAAGGTTAAACCTTGAATCGGGAAAAAGGTTTAACCTTGTTCCGACCGGGCTCTTCTGTGAACCCAATAATCCCCAGAGCATCGCCGAAAAAGTAAAATTACTTTTAAGTGATAACTCGCTCCGAGAAAAAATTATCGCCAATGCCCAAAAACTCGTTGCCGAAAAATATGATTGGGATTTGATTGCCGAAAAGATGCGTGCGATATTGTGATTTTTGAGTTGCCTTTTTGGAAAATTCCCGTATAATACCCCCATGATTTTATTGAAGGCGAAAAAGCGAGAACCGAGAACCAATTTGTCAATAATTAGAAAAAACGGCGAATTGCCGGCAGTTTTTTACCCCGCTAGAAGCGAGGCTTCTAGCGGGGTAAGTGGCAAAAAAATGGGGGCTGCGGCAATCAGCGTTGTTTTTAAGGATTTCGTCAAAGTTTGGAAGGAGACCGGCGAGAGTTCAGTGGTTACTTTGGAAATTGAAAACGGAGAAAATTTGGAGGCGCTGATTCAAGATGTGGATTTAGACCCGATTCGTTCTATTCCCCGCCACGCCGATTTTTACGTTTTTGAAAAAGGCAAAAAATTGAAAATCAGAACCCCGATTGAATTCGTGGGCGTTTCGCCGGCGGTCAAAGATTTGGGTGCGATTTTAGTCAAAGTTTTGCACGAATTGGCCATTGAAGCTTTGCCCAAAGATTTGCCGAAAAAAATTGAAGTGGATATCGGTTTGCTTAAGAATTTCGGCGATACCATTGTTGCCAAAGACATTAAATTACCGACCGGCGTTGTTTTAATGGAAAAACCGGAAGAAGTAGTGGCTTCGGTTTATGAGCCAAAAGAAGAGGAGGAAAAACCGGCGGAACCGGCGGATTTATCGGCCATTGAAGTTGAAAAGAAAGGCAAAGAAGCCAAAGAGGGAGAGAACACTGAAGTTGCCGGTTCAATTGCGCCGAAAGGCGCTACCACAGCGAACGAAGCAAAATCAGCGATTGGCAAAGAAACAAAGGAACACAAAGAATCAAAAGGGAAATGAAGTTCTTAAAACAAAATTCAAAAAGGCTTCGCCTTGCGGTTTATCGCAAGGCGAAGCCTCTCGGCATCGTTATTGGATTTTTTTTGCTGGTTGGTAGCGCTTTCGCTCAAGATGTTGCCAACATTGTTACCAATCGCCGAGCAGAATTGGAAAACCAATTGGCGACGCTCCAGAAAGAAATTGAGGCTCAACAGCAAATTCTCAAAAATAAACAGCGCGAAAGCGTTTCTTTGGAACGCGATATCGCCATCTTGAACGCCAAAATTGACGCCGCCAAACTTTCCATCAGGGCGCGCGCTTTGGTTATTGAAAATTTGAATCAAGAAATTGGCGATAAAGAAAAAACTATAGTCGGTTTGTCAGCGAAAATTAATCGCGAATTGGCGTCATTGGCCGACTTGCTCCGAAAAACCCGCGAACTGGACAATTTTTCAATTGCCGAATTTGTTTTGAGCGGCAACGATCTATCGGCTTTTTTTGAGGACCTGGATAATTTCCAGACCATTAAAGCGTCTTTGGCAAAATCGTTTGAAGAATTGCGTTCTACCAAATCAGTTACCGAAGAAGAGAAAAGTTCGCTGGAAGACAAAGCCAAAGAAGAAACCGATTTGAAAAAAATTCAAGAATTGGAAAAGAAGAAAATAGAAAAACAAGAGGCGGAAAAAAAAGATATTCTGAAAATTTCTCGAGGGGTGGAAACGGTCTATCAAAAAATAATCAAGGATAAAGAAAAAAACGCGGCTCAAATCCGAGCGGAATTGTTCGCCTTGCGCGGTTCGGCGGCGATTCCTTTTGAAAAGGCTTATGAGTATGCGATTCAGGCTTCGCAAAAAACCGGCGTGCGGGCGGCGGTAATTCTCGGCATCATCGCCGAAGAATCTAATCTTGGCGAAAATGTCGGCACCGGCAATTGGAAAGTGGACATGAAAGCGCCGCGCGATACT
Organism: Parcubacteria group bacterium GW2011_GWB1_44_7; assembly: GCA_000999175.1. Next base: position 26,201 of record LCJJ01000039.1, on the reverse strand, counting down.
GTGCCGTTTTTGGCCATTACCGCCCGGCTCGGTCTCAATCCCGATTTAATGCCGGTTTCCAAAAAACCTTGGTACGGTTATGGCGGCGCCATGGGACCGGCGCAATTCATTCCTTCCACTTGGATTTTATATGAAGACCGTATCGCCGCGGCAACAGGTCACAATCCGCCTAATCCTTGGGAGCCGGAGGATGCGTTTATGGCTACCGGTTTGCTGATGGCGGACAACGGTGCCGACAAAAAAACTTACGCCGCCGAACGATTAGCCGCCTTGCGTTATCTGGCTGGCTGGGCAAACGCCAATAAATCCGCTTACGCTTTTTACGGCGACGATGTTATGGAATTAGCCGCTAAGTATCAACAACAAATTGACATTATTAAAGCCAATTGATAATGTGGTTTTTATGAAAAAAGAAATTCATCCGAAATATTTTGATAAGGCTGAAGTTAATTGCGCCTGCGGTAATAAGTTCACCGTTGGTTCTGTCATGGAAAAAATCCGCGTGGAAATTTGCAGCGCTTGCCATCCGTTCTACACTGGCGGCGACAAAACCATTGATGCGGCCGGTCGCGTTCACAAATTCAAGGCCCGACAAGCTAAAGCGACTTCGAAAAAACCGAAAACCAAGTCTTAAGACTTAAAGGCTTCGCCTTGCGGCCGCAAGGCGAAGCCTTTGTGATTTTGATTTCCATGAACTATCAAATTAATTCCAAAACCACTTATCTCACCGAGACATTGGAAAAACTCGCCAAAGAAGAAGCGGAAATTTTAATGTTGGCAAAGACCGATAAGGAGCTCGGCGATTTGGCGACGGAAGAATTGAAAAATATCCAAATCCAAAAATTAGCTATTCAGAAACAATTGGATGAAATTGTCGCTACCGAAAAAGCTGAAGAAGAATTTCCCAATGAAATGATTATGGAAATTCGGGCCGGCGTTGGCGGCGAAGAGGCGGCGTTGTTTGCCGAAGAATTGGCGATAATGTATCAAAAATTTGCTGCCGAAAAAAATTGGCAGTGGACTCCTATCTACAAATCAGAAAGCGCTCTGGGTGGTTTCAAAGAAGCAGTTTTTGAATTGCGCGGCAAAGACGCTTTTAAAAATCTGCGTTGGGAAACCGGCATTCATCGAATCCAGCGGGTGCCGGCTACCGAAAAATCAGGCCGAGTCCACACTTCCACCGCTTCAGTGGCAGTTTTGCCATTAAGAAAAAAAACCAATTTTATTATCAATCCTGCCGATTTGGACATGGAATTTTCTCGGGCCGGCGGCAAAGGCGGACAAAATGTCAACAAAGTAGAAACTGCCGTTCGGCTAATTCATAAGCCCACCGGCCTTGATGTTCGTTCCACTTCCGAACGAAGCCAGGCCCGCAACCGTGAAAAGGCCTTAGCAATTTTGTCCGCCAAACTTGAAAATTTGAAAGAAAAAGAAGAGGCGGCGAAATTTGCCGAAAACCGCAAAGAACAGATTGGTTCGGCTGTTCGTTCAGAAAAAATTCGCACTTACAATATTCTGCAGGACCGCGTTACCGACCACCGATTGAAAGAAAGTTGGCACAATATCTCGGCGATTATGAACGGCGGCTTGGAGCCGATTATAGAACAACTGCGAGGCTTGGATTCGAACCAAGGTGACGACGTCCAGAGCGTCGCATCCTACCACTAGATGACCTCGCAATAGAAATTACTGATTTTTTTCTTCCCATTCTCTTGTCCAATCTTTCGGAGGATTATCCGGCAAATTATCGGGAAATTTTTTGTTATCTTTAGATTTAGCGAGTCGCTTGGCTTCCTTTTTCACTTTTTCAGCCGTCTGCTCACTGTCTTTATCTAAAACAGCTTTTTTCATATTGTCAAACCACCAATTAGCTTCAAATGCCATTGAAATTTTTTAAGCTAATAATTCCTCGGCGATTTTTTTAACCGCCGCGCCATCAGCCAGACCTTTACATTCTTTCATTATCGCGCCGACAAAGACGCCGATTTTTGCTTTATCAGAAAAACCAAGTTTGGTTTTGAGCGTTTCGGCAATTTTTCTGATTTCTTTTTCGTTCAGCATTTTTGGCAAATAGGTTTCCAAAATTTTCAGTTCGGCTTCCTCTTCCTTGACCAAATCTTGCCGGCCGCCTTTGGCAAACTGTTCAATAGAATCTTTATGTTGTTTTACGCTGCGTTTAATGACGGCGAGCGCTTCATCATCTTTCAATTCCTCCGTCGGTTTGCGTCGCTTCGCTATTAACTCATTGACAAAAGCCGCCAGCAAACCGCGCGTGACCGCCAGCCGCACTGTGTCTTTGGCTAACATCGCTTCTTTGATTTCCCCCTTAATTTTTTGATGTAAGGTCATCTGAATATGAATAATGAATAAAGGATAGCATAGAATTATCAGCAGTGTATAATGGCAAAATGAATTGGGGATTAATTATCGCTTTGATTTTTGTCGCTGGCTTGAGCTTGTTTTTAATTTTTGAATTACGGCGTTTACGCCGAGTTTCAGAAAATCCTCGTGACGATACCGGCTTCAAACTTTTGCTGGAACAAATGAACGAACTGACTCGCACCGTAGACCGAAAAATTGGCGATACCACCAAACAAATGGGTGAAGCGATGCGCGGTCAATTTTCCGAATCGGCCAAATTGATTCGGGATGTGACCGCCGGCTTGACCAAGTTGGATGAAACTAATAAGCAAGTGGTGTCTTTTGCCGACCAACTGCAATCACTGCAAGATATTTTGAAAAATCCCAAACAACGCGGTGTCCTCGGCGAATATTATTTGGAAACCTTATTGAAAAATGTCCTGCCGCCCGGCAGTTTTCAAATGCAATATGAATTTCCCGACGGCACCATCGTAGACGCAGTGGTTTTCGTTAAAGACAAAATTATTCCCATTGATTCCAAATTTTCTCTGGAAAATTATAACCGGTTGGCGGAAACCCGCGACCCGGCGGAAAAAGAGCGTTTGGAGAAACTTTTTGTCAATGATTTAAAAAACCGGATTTTGGAAACCTCAAAATATATTCAGCCGGAAAAGGGGACGACCGACTTTGCTTTTATGTTTATTCCCCACGAAGCGATTTATTACGACCTATTGGTCAATAAAGTCGGCGCTGTTACTGATGACACCGAAAATTTGGTTCAACGCGCTGCCGGCAAATACAAAGTGATTATCGTTTCGCCGACTTCTTTCTTGGCGTATTTGCAAACGGTGCTCCAAGGATTGAAAGCCATGCAAATTGAAGAAACTGCCAAAGACATCATCAAGAGGGTGGAGGATTTGGGCAAGCACTTGAAAAATTACGAGGAATATCACAACAAGTTGGGAAACGCGCTCTCCACCACCGTCAATCATTTTTCCGCCGCCAGCAAACAATTCAAGATGATGGATAAAGATGTCCTGCGCATCACCGGCTCCGCCGCCGGTGTTGAACCCCTCATTTTAGAAAAACCCGATAGGGAAGAATAGGACAGAGAAGAATAGTTCTAATATAACAATATAACAACCTGAACCGATCGGCTTACTTTGTTATATGTGCACCTTGGGATGGTCGAGTTTTATTTTATCTAAATTAAAATTTCTCCCTCGCCGCCCTGGCGCGTTCTACTTTAGTCAAAAACTTTTTGCGCAAGCGAATTGATTTCGGCGTGATTTCCAGATATTCGTCACTCTTCATAATTTCCAAGCCGCGCTCAATAGAGAGTTTCAACGGTGGCGTAAGCATTATCGCGTCGCCGGTATTCACATTCCGATAATTAGTCAAAATTTTATTCTTGGTCGGATTGACATCCAAATCATCGCCTTTGGAAACATTGCCGATAATCATACCTTCATAAACAGGAATCGCCGGGTCAATATAAATCGCGCCGCGCTCTTGCAGTTTGAAAAGAGAATAACCGAGCGCCGTGCCATTTTCCATAGAAACCATTGAGCCGAAATTGTGTCTAACGATATCACCCGCCCATGGCCGAAATTTAATAAAGCGCGATGATAAAATACCTTCACCTTTGGTATCCACGATAAATTCACTGCGATAACCGAGCAAGCCGCGAGTCGGTATTTCAAAAATCAGCCGCGTTTGATTTTCGTGACCTTTTTGATTCATCAAAACGCCGCGCCGAGCGCCCAATTTTTGAATGACCTCACCGACATATTCGTTCGGCACATCAATAATCGCTTCCTCATAGGGTTCGGTTTTTACGCCGTCTTTTTCTTTGGTGATAACTTGCGGTTCAGAAACCTGAAGTTCAAAACCTTCGCGGCGCATATTTTCCAAAAGAATGGCAATGTGCAGTTCACCGCGGCCAAAAACTTTATAATGGTCGCCAAACGAAAAATCCACCCGCAAACCAACATTGATTTCTAGTTCTTTTTCCAACCGCTCTTTGATTTGGCGCGTCGTGACAAATTTTCCTTCCTTACCGGCAAAAGGCGAATCGTTAACAAGAAAATCCAAAGAAATGGTCGGCTCGTCAATACCGATTGCCGGCAGGGGAATTTGGTCTTCTTTTTCACAAATCGTATCGCCGATATAAATTTCCGGAAAACCTGCCACTATCACAATGTCTCCAGTCACCGCTTCTTTCACTTCTTTCCTGGCTAGCCCCTCAAAAGTATAAATTTTTGTAATTTTATTTTTCGCCATTGTGCCATCAGGCTTTTTCTCAATCGCCACCGCGTCAGTTTTAAGCGTCCCTTCATAAACCCGACCGATTGCCAAACGACCGAGAAAATTATCATAAGCCAGATTAAAAGGTTGCATTCTGAAAGGCGCGGCGGTATCGCCTTTGGCCGGCGGCACAAATTCCAAAATAGCGTCTAGCAGAGGCGACAGGTCTTTTGATTCATCGGTAAGTTTTCTTTTGGCAATGCCTTGCCGACCAATGGCGTAAATAGTTTGGAAATCCAATTGTTCATTGTTGGCGCCGAGTTCCATGAAAAGTTCCAAAACTTCTTCGTGAACTTGCTCGGGCCGCGCGGCTTGCTTGTCAATTTTATTAATAATGACAATCGGTTTCAGCCCAAGTTCCAACGACTTTTTCAAAACGAAACGGGTCTGCGGCATCGGCCCTTCTTGGGCGTCAACTAAAAGTAAGACAGTATCAATGGCGCGAAGAACCCGCTCCACCTCGGAACTAAAATCAGCGTGCCCGGGCGTGTCCACGATGTTGATTTTGGTATTTTTCCAAAAGACAGAAGCGTTCTTGGAATAAATGGTAATGCCTCGTTCTTTTTCCAAGTCATTGGAATCCATACTGAAAGACGCGTCAGTAACCATACCGGTTTGGCGCATCAAGGTGTCGGTCAAAGTGGTTTTGCCGTGGTCAACATGAGCAATGATAGCGACGTTGCGAATTTCCATCGCCACATTAAAACAAATTTTATGACACTTTGTCAAATTTAGGAGTTCTTGTGTTTAATTAAAAATTGTGTAGAATGTAAAAATTATGGAATTTGCGGTTATTCAAACAGGCGGCAAACAATACAAGGTTTCGGCGGGCGAGACAGTTCGCATTGAGAAACTTGCCCCGCCGATGGCGGGACAGGCAGGTGAATACAAAAAGGGTGACAAAATCACTTTTAATAAAGTTCTGCTGGTTGATAACGGCAAGGATACAACTATTGGCACGCCTTTTATCGCCGGGGCGAAAGTGGAGACGGAATTGGTGGATATTGGCCGAGCGCCGAAAATTTTGGTGGTCAAATACAAATCAAAAAGCCGCTACCTCGTCCGCCAAGGCCACCGCCAACATTTTTTTAAAGTTAAAATCTTGGGGATAAAATAAGCATAAAAAGGCGAAACCTTAAGGTTTCGCCTTTTTATGCCCTATTTCTTAACGCGTTTTTTAGGGTATCGGCGTCGGCGTATTCTAGTTCGACGCCGGTGGAAAGGCCGCGTCCGAGTAGGGAAATTTTGATATTGTGTTTTTTAACTAACGGTTCCAAAAATTTGTGAAGAAAGTCGGCGGTATTTTCGCCTTCAGGGTCGGCATTAGTGGCTAAAATAATTTCTTTCAAATTTTCTTTGCTCATCTTTTCTGTCGCCTTCAAAAGTTCGCGACCGCGAATTTTTTGCTCGGGATGCTTTTCCAAAATCGGCAACGTGCCGCCCAAAACAAAATAACGGCCGGAGAAAGCGCCGCTTTTTTCAACCATCTCCAAGTCCACATCGCGACAGACAATCATCAAAACATCGGCGGCGCGATGAGCGTCGCGGCAAACCTGACAGCGGCTTTCGGCGGTAACGCTTTTGGCAAAGTAGCGAAAACAAACGGAGCATTGCTTGATGTCCTTTTTCAAATTTTGCAAAAGTTTAATTAGCTCGTCTATATAGGCGCTGCCGCGCGACAGCAAAAAGAAAACAAACCGCTTCGCCTGACGCGGCCCGATGCCGGGAAAACTTCCAAAAATTTCCGCAAGTTTTTCTATAATGGTCATTTAAAAACTTTCTTCTTTCGCCAAATCGCCGAAGTTGCTTTTATCCACGCTCAAAAATGTCGCCTTTTTGTCGTCAAAATAAAGTTCAACTTTGCCGGTCGGACCATTGCGGTGCTTCTCAATCAAAATTTCGGCAATGTTGGGCTTTTCCGAATCCTCTTTGTATTTATCTTCGCGATGTATAAACATTACCACATCAGCGTCTTGTTCAATACTACCGCTATCTCGAAGGTCGGACAATCTCGGTTTGCCGCCGCGTTGTTCCACCGCCCGCGAGAGTTGAGATAGCGCCAAAACAGGGACATCCAATTCCCGCGCCAAAGTTTTTAGGGAACGGGAAATTTCCGTTACTTGTTGAACCATGCTGTCATTGGCCCGGGCGGTAGTCGGAATCATCAATTGTAAATAATCAACAATAATCAAACTGAGATTTTTTTCCGCTTTCAGCCGCCGCGATACCGCCCGCATTTTTAAGATATTACTACCCGGCTGGTCATCAATAAAAATCGGTGCTTTAGCCAATCGGTCCAAAGAATCGCGAATCTGTTCAAATTCCGATTCCACCGATAATCGGCCGGTGCGTAATTTCCAAGCGTCCACCCGAGATTCGGATGCCAACATTCGGTCTACTAATTGTTGCGAACTCATTTCCAAAGAAAAAACTCCTACGGTATTTTGGTAATTGACCGCTGTCTGGCGAGCGATATCCAGAGCCAGCGCGGTTTTTCCCATTGATGGTCGCGCCGCCAAAATTACCAAATCGGATTTTTGCAGACCTGACAGTTTGTTGTCTAATTCCGGAAAACCGGTCGGCAAACCGCGCAAATTATCTTTGGATTTATGGAGCCGGTCTAATCTTTCCCACGCTTCGCCCAGCGCTTCTTTCAGTTCAATAAATTTGTGGGTGAAAGAAGAATTACTGACATCAAAAACTTGTTTTTCGGCTTTGTCTAAAATTTCCGCCATATCTTGAGCCTCGTCATAACCCAAAGAAGTGATGCGTTCAGCCGCTTCAATCAAGCGCCGCATCATGGATTTCTTTTGAACAATTTCGGCGTAATGCTTGGCATTGGAAGCCGAAGGAACACTGCCTAAAAGTTCGGTTAAGTAAAGATTGCCGCCGGCTCGTTCCAATAATTCTTTTTCCTTGAGCCGCGAAGCCAAAGAAAGCAAATCAATCGGCTGACTTTTGCCGAACAATTCCAACATCGTTTCGTAAATTATTTTATGCCGTTCAGAATAAAACGACTTGCCGCCGATAATATCCACCACATCGTAAACCACATCGGGTCGCGTCATAATGGAGCCGAGCAGAGCGCGTTCGGCGTCAATGTTTTGCGGCGGGATTCGGCTGGTCGCCGCCAAGAAAGCTCCTGTGGTCAAATTATTCATGGCCGAATTTTATCATGCCAATAAAATTCTCAAAAAAGAAAAAGTGGAATAACTTGTGGAAGATTTGGGGATATTTTTCGTTGTCGCCTTTTTTTGTTATACCTTCTTTGCTCGATTGGTATCGCGAATAATATGAAGTTCCGGACCTCTCGGCGTGTCTTTAATTTGATAACCTTTATTAGCAAGTTCTTGGCGAATTCGGTCGGCTCTGACAAAGTTTTGTTCGCGCCGCGCTTTCTCTCGTTCGTCCATTAATGTTTTAATCGCATCAGACCATTTTTCTGGTGGCAGTTGCGCCATTTTCATTTCTTTGGAAAGCGCGGCGCGATTTTCCAAACCCAAACCTAAAATTTTGTCAAAATAAAGAATGGTTGCCCGTTTGTTTTCGTTAGTGATATTTTTATCTTTTACCAAATCCCAAAGCAAAGCTAACGCTTTTGGCGTGTCCAAATCGTCGCTAACAGCCGATGAAAACTTTTCGGTATAATTGGCGTCTATTTTACCGGTTTTTGTCCCCAATTCTTCCACCAAAAGTTTTTTTAATCGGAACAATGCTTTGTCTACGCCTTCCAACGTTTCCCAAGTAAAATTAGCCGGCGAACGATAATGAATACCAAGTAGCCACAACCGATAGGCGAGCGGCGAGAAACCGCGGTCGGCGATATTTTTTAAGGTTACGGTATTGCCCAATGATTTGGAAATTTTTCGATTCTCAATGGAAATAAATTCGTTGTGTAACCAATAATTAACGAATTTCTTATTAGTTGCCGCTTCCGACTGGGCGATTTCATTCGGGTGATGGGTGCCCAACAAATCAATGCCGCCGGTGTGAATATCAAAATGTTTACCTAGATATTTCATACTCATGGCTGAACATTCAATATGCCAGCCGGGAAAACCCCTGCCCGACGGCGAGGTGGAATTGCTCCAAGGTGAACTCCAACCGAGATTTTGGTCAAATTTCCAAAGAGCAAAATCGGTTTGGTTGATTTTTTCCAGATTTTTTTCTACCCGCGCGCCGCGCCCATCGGCAGGCGAACCCATCTCCAATTGCTGCTGTTTTTTATTGCCCAATTGGCCGTAAGCCGGAAATTTTGTCGTGTCAAAATATAAGCCGTCGCTGGTTTTATAACCGTAACCTTTTTCCATCAAAGTTTGAATCAGGGCGATTTGTTCGGCCACATGGTCGGAAGCGCGCGGAAAAATCGTGTCTTTAGTATTGACATTCAATGTTGCCAAATCTTTTTTGAAAGCGCTTAGATAAAAACCGCCGAGCTCGCGCATTGTTTCTAAAGTAATCGGTTTGTTTTCGCGACGCAGGGCTTTAGTCATTTTGTCTTCGCCAGTATCGCCATCGGTTACCAAGTGACCGATATCGGTAGCGTTGATAACTTGTTTTACTTTAAAACCCCGTTCCAAAAAAATTCTTTTCAATAAATCGGCAAGCAGAAAAGAACGCAAATTGCCGATATGAACAAAATCATAAACCGTCGGCCCGCAATGATACATCGTTACCTCATTTGCCTTAATCGGCTTAAATTCTTCTTTCTGGCCGGTCAGAGTATTGAAAAATTTTAGTGACGGTAACGATCGCGGCTCCTTAATAGCTTTTCTAAAAATCTTTTCCCAAAATCCCATTCTTCTAGTATAGCGTGTAAAATTAAAACAAAAAGTCCCGCCTAATAGCTCACAAAAAAGGTCAGTGAAATAATCTCGTATAGCTCATAATTCCTGTTAGCGTAGTCGGTATGACTATGCGCACAAAAAAGGAATTGTTTGGTATTGAATTAACGGTGTATTTGAAGGCATCCAAAGCGGAAAAAGGTCGAATACTTGACGCTCTCCAAAGTGTATGAGGCCACCCATCTTTGCACTTTTCTGGCAATGATTTAGGTTCTAACGATAACATAAATTGATAAGGGGAAAGTTTGTTCCGGAAAGCGCAATGGACGCGCTCAGTATTGTACCAAAGCAACCAGTCGGCCAACTTTCGATTGAAAGCCGGAATATCAACAGCCAGCAGTCCCCGATGGTAATTGGCGAACTCTTCTTGAACGGTGCGATTGAATCTTTCGCAGTGGCTGTTCTGTTTGGGTGTGCGGGGACGAGTATGATAGTGCGTCAGGTGCAGGCGATTTAAGGTTTCAGAAAAGTGTTTCTTGAACTCGGAACCATTGTCGGTTAGTACGAAAGTGAAAGAAAAAGGAAACACTCGTTGACAGTAAAGAAAGAACTCCTCGGCCGCTTGGGAAGCGTGGGACGAAGTCGCCCAAGCAAAACCGAAACGGGTGTAAATATCCTCAAAAGTGATGACATATCTCCTAATGCCGTTGATGTGTTCTTCAAAGGTGTCAAAGGCAACCACATGACCCGGATAATTAGCCGCTAAATCGGGCGGTTTTCTAAGGACAGGGTGGTAGTTCAGTGGTTTAACTCTGCCGGTGCCGGTAATGCGCCGGGGCGCGATTCGCAGGCCACCCAAATCAACGATTAACCGACCGATGGTTCTTGATTTTGGACATTTGAGTTTTTTATCCTCGCAGAAACGGACAAGCAACGGGTAAAGTTTCTCTTTGCCCAAGTTCGGGTGTTCGAAACGGACTCGTTTGATTTCTTCGATGGCTAACGATGACCAGATTCTCCTTCTCTTGGTCTTCGGTTTTCTTGAACCGTTGTTTAACGCTTCCAGTTTCCCGCCACCCGCTTTTAGTTTCCTTTGCCAAACAAAGAGAGCGCGGCGCTTGAACGAGAAAGCGTCCAAAGTCGCCGCTAAACCGTGAACACGCCAGAATGTCAGAATTCTGGCTTTTTGTTTTGCTTTTTCTTGAATCACATACCGAAAGCGTATCACGCGCTCCCAAGTCGATATGAATCCTCGAGTTCCTTTGAATTTGTTGAAAATCCTCATTGGCTTTGACTGCCCAATGAGTGCAATATGTATCTGGCCTTATGCAGGACCTCTTGTAAAAAATTTGCCTAAAAATTTTCCTGAAGATAGGTGTCCTACTTTCTGCCTCTAACTGCCTTCAGCAAATTAGTTTATCTACCACTCCGATATCAGCGATAGCAGTTATCGGAGCAAAATCTTAAATAATCCAATAACCCTAGAACAATATCGGGCAACGGCTGTTTGAATAATATTCAAATAATTTGAACTATCATAAACATTCAGAGGATTCAGGAGACGCTGAATTGTTTCATTAACTCTTCTTCATTGTCTATTGAGTGAGCTACTATAACGCGAATATGCTCGTGAATATTGTAAAAATCAACAATCTGATTTATTTCTTCAGTACACGGAAACGGACAAATAAATACCGATTTTTGTAACTCGTAAAATCCAAGATTTTTTAAATGCATTCGTAGTGCATCTCTGACTTTTTTTATTCGCTCCGGCACATCGAAAATTACTAATCGCCAATTACCGTCCCATTTTTTAGATTTATTGATTTTTAAGTTATCTAAACTATAAACCTCTGCTATCTTTTTTCCTTTTTCACTTAATACCACACTAATTGTGCCATCTTTATTTTTTACCTCCTTAAGGATTCTCGAGTGATATAAATTTTTTATAGTTCTCTTAAAATTGAATTTGTTTACACCTTTCCACACATCAGCCATTTCGCCAAGTATTTTGAAATATTGTTTTGGTGAATGAGTTAAACCAAGAGACACACCACCTAAAAGCAACAACAAAATTTTCCTGCTAATTTCACCTTTTCTATATCTCATAACCTTCCCATTCTACTACATTTGCTCCGATATTGGCGATAGCAATTATCGGAGCAGGTTGTGAATTATGACAACTTGCAAGAGTAAAAAACAAAAACTAGGAATGTTCGCGAAATAAAAAATTTGCCCGAAGAGCGGTATTCTGCTAAAATGCCGAACCATGTTGAACTACAACGAAATTTTGCCGAAAAAGTTTATCGTCTTGGACGGCCAACCTTATGAAGTGCTGGACGCCCATATTTTCCGCATGCAACAGCGCAAGCCTGTTAATCAAACGAAAATCAGAAATTTGATTTCGGGCAAAGTGACCGATTACACTTTCCACCAACAAGACAAAGTTGACGAAGCCAATTTACAAAAAAAGGAAGCGAAATATTTATACAACAATCGAGAGGAATGGTGGTTCTGCGAACCCGACAAACCGGCAAAACGTTTCAAATTGGAAATCGCTCAAATCGGCGAGGGTGGAAAGTTTTTGAAAACCAACGCCATCGTTGAACTTTTAACTTTTGAGGAAAAAGTCATTGGCGTTAGATTGCCAATTAAAGTTGAATTAAAGGTCATTGAAGCGCCGTCGGCCGTCAAGGGTGACACTTCCAAGGGCGCTTCCAAAATCATTAAACTGGAAACTGGCGCCGAAATTTCCGCCCCTTTATTCATCAACGAAGGTGACCTTATCCGCGTCAACACCGAAACCGGCGAGTATGTGGAGAGGGTAAACTAACAACCAACCAACAACTAACAACAAAAAAATGAAAAGAAAAAGCTGGGAGGGTTCCCCGAGCTTGGGGGTCAAATGTGTTATTTACCGCAGACTTACGCTGACTTGACGCAGACTAATGTAGAAAAAAAGAGGAACAACCCCTAAATTTTTTTAATATCCTGGCCAATATCCTTGTTCATCGTCACTTCTTTTAGTTTCTTCGTCAGCCAACTCTAATATTTTTCTATAATATACGGCCCACGCTTCCACCTCCCTACCTCGCGCTACTTGATAATCCGATCCGGGAAACGACTCACGACCATCAGACATTTTACCGATACGATCAACTAATTCTTTGGGTTCTTCAAGCTTATATTTCTCACCAAGTTTATTGGCTATTTCACATGCTTCTAACCATACTTGTTTAAGCTCTTCGGGGGTCTTCTCTCTTTCTTGATTTTCAATTATTTCCCTATTCATGGATAAAAAATTTATTGTTAATGATATCTTAATATTATCACTCCCCTTCTACTTTTGGCAAGTTTAGGAAGTGGATAAAAATCATCTATGATAGTGATTGTTGATATCAATGATTTCAATCACATTTGGTTCTGTAAAAATGAAAATTGCGCGGTATTTTTTATCAACACGGAAACTGAAAAAACGAAGTTGTTTTGGTTCAAGTAATTCCACATTTAAACTGGGATGATTAATGTTTTCTAAAAGAAGCGCCGTCTGCTTTTGGAATTTTTTAAGCAAACGGCGCTTCTCCAAATACGAGACTGATTCGGGGTGGAGTGGTAGAATTTTCATGATGACAATTACTCTTCAAAGTAAATTGAGCGTTCCAGTCCCCTCTTCAAACTTTCTAAAAACTTCGCGTTGTAACGGCTGGTATTTTTGAATTGGCGCAAAATTTCCTTGCGGCTTTTTATTGGCGGTGGAGAAAAAGCATCACTGCGCAAGGCAAACAAAAGCCGGTCAAATGCTTCGGCACGCGCCCTTAAAACCGAGTATTCATTTCTAGACAAAACAACATCACTCATAACAATTATATAATAGCAAATCTCCTATTTAATCTCCACCCCCATAGAACGAGCCGAACCCTCAATAATTTTCACCGCTGCGTCTAGGTCATTGGCATTCAAATCTGGAAGTTTTTTCTCGGCAATAGCGCGAGCTTGGGCTTTGGTGATTGAACCCGCCTTACTGACAGCGTTTTTACCCGAACCTTTTTCTTTGCCAGCCGCTTTCAAGATTAGAGCTGTGGCCGGCGGAGTTTTGAAAGTTAAATCAAAGGTTTTGTCTTCATAAACGGTAACAACCACCGGCACCAATTCACCCGCCATTTTTTTTGTGCCTTCATTGAAACGGGTGACAAATTCGCCGATATTGACTTTGGCTTGACCTAAAGCCGGACCGATGGGCGGCGCTGGCGTAGCTTTACCGCCAACGATGGTCATCTTTAATTGTCTTGCAATTTTTTTCATATTTTTTTAACTTGTAAAAAATCCAACTCCACCGGCGTTTCGCGACCAAACATGGACACCAATACTTTAACCTTGCCTCGCTCATTGTCCACTTCCGACACCTTGCCGTCCAATTCCTTGAATGGTCCGTCAACAATTATCACCGCATCTTCCAATTCCAAATCAATATTGTGTTTTGGCGTGGCGGCATTCATTCGTCTGAATAATTCGTCAATTTCTTTTTTTTCAAGCGGCACCGGATAAACGCCGCTGCCGACAAAGCCCGTCACTCGCGGCGTATTTCTAACGACATACCAAGAATCGTCGGTCACTATCATCTCTACCAGAACATAGCCGGGATAAATCTTTTCTTCGTCTTCGGCTCGCTTGCCGGCTTTGATTTTTATTTTCTTCTCGGTTGGCACCACCACATTGAAAATTTTATCCGTCATGCCCAACGATTCAATGCGCTGTTTCAAATTGCGCGCCACCGCGTTTTCATAACCGGCGTAGGTGTGAATGGCATACCAACGGCGCTCGCCCGTAATGTTTTGCTTGGACATATTATTACAAAATAAATTTCTCGATTGCTAAGGTAAAAAGATAATCAAACAAACCGAGAAAAACCGCCACAAAAACGGAAATGGCGATAACGATGGCGGTAAAAGCGATGGCTTGCCGACGCGTTGGCCAACTGACATGTTTCAGTTCGCTTTTAGTTTCTTTAATGTATTCAAAAATTTTCATTCTACTAAAAAACCCCGCCCGGGGTTATTAATACAATAAGCTAACTGAAAAATAAGTCAAGCGACCGGTGGATAAAAAATTGGAGCGGGCATCGTCGGATGACACCCGCTCCGTGGCCAACTTCGCGTTGGTGAACCGTCCAATTTGGACCAACAACCCAAACTGGGGGTGAACTATTTTCACTAAAAGAATGTCAATTGTCAAGTAATTAATGTGGATAAGTTGTGAAAAAGCTCTGGATTACCTAATTTCGTAAGTCAGCGTCACATTTGAGACAATCCGATTTTCACCTGACGGCACTTCCGGCGCCGAATTGTCACCGCCCATACCAAACGCTTCCGTTGATTTAGCGTAATAGATTGGGCCCGGATAATTACCTGATTCGGAAAAACTGGTAATTCTCACTAAAGTAACACCCAAATCTTTCGCCAGGGTTTCGGCTTTGCTTTGAGCATTAACAATCGCCTCTTTGCGCGCTTCGGCTTTAAATTCTTCTTCTTGGTCCACTGAAAACGACAGACCGCTCAAATTAGCGGCGCCTAATTCACCGGTACTGGAAATGATTTTGCCGGCATCAGCAATTTTGCGCACCTTAACTTCAATCGTTTGACCGACAACATAACCTGCCAATCCTCGCTTGCCGCCGTTCGGCGGATAATATTCATAACTCACGCCGCCAGACAAGTATTCGTAGCGAGGATAAATGTTGTAACCAAGTGTTTTGATATCCTTATCTGCCACGCCCAATTTTTTCAACTCTGCCAAAATTTCATTGATAATTTTCGCCGCCCCTGATTGGGCTTCAGCGACATTCAGCGATTCTTTCTCAACAGTGAAAGAAAAAGAAGCGATGTCCGGCTTGGTGAACACTTCCCCTTCGCCCGAAACCATAATAGTTGCCAGTGGCGAAAGTTCTTTTCCGACATAACCAATTGTCTTTAATTCCTTGACCGCCTTGGTGGCAAAAAACACTGAAATAATAACAATTAAAACCAGAAGGTAGGTTTTCATTTTACCGTCGCAACAATGTTTTTCTTCCATAAAATTTAAAACTTATTTAATAATTTATTAGACCTTCATTATACGCGCTTTCAGCAAATTTTCAAACAGGCAAGCGACAGTCAGTGGCCCGACGCCACCTGGTGTCAGCGTAATCGCCCCGACAATAGGTTTAACTTCCGGCAAATTAACGTCATTGCCAATATCAATGAGCGTCTGATTAGACGAGACGAACTGTTTGCCGATCAGATTTCTCTGACCGACGGCGGTAACTAAAATATCAGCGGCCTTGGTAATAACGGCAAGATTCTCGGTTTGGCGATGGCAAATCGTTACTGTCGCGCCAGAAGCGAGCAGAGCCAACGCCACCGGTTTGCCGACTAATCGCGAACGACCGATTATTGTCGCTCGCCGGCCGGCAATGGGAATTTTATAATAATCCAGAATTTTTAAAACACCCTTGGCGGTCGCCGACATCAAACCTTGTAATTCCCCCATCATCAACAATCGCAAATTTTTCGCCGTCAAACCATCAACATCTTTGTCGGGATTGATTGATTCAATAATTTCGTCGGTGTTAAAATTTGCCGGCAAAGGCAATTGAACAATAATGCCATGAGTATTTTTGTCGGCATTCGAAGCGCAAATTTTTTCTATGATTTCTTCTGGTGAACAATTTTCGGAAAATTTAATGTGTTCCACTACCACCCCGATTTTCTCGGCAAAAATTTTCTTCTGACGAATATAAGCGTTGGAATCAATCCGAACGCCGACTTGAATAATCACCAACTTAGTCGCGCCGGCTAATTTGGCAAATTCCCCTTTCAACCGCGCCAAAATCTCATCCCTGACGACTTTTCCATCCAAAATTTTCATAAAAAGCAGTATAACTTTAAATATGTTAAACTTCCAGCGTGGAAAATGAGAAAAACAAAGGGCAAAAACTTTTACCGCTGGCTTTTGAAGTGGGTTGGACGATTGCTTTGCCGTTGGTTGGTTTGGCGCTTTTGGGCCGTTGGCTAGACAAAATTTTTCAAGCCAACCCGATTTTCTTTTTGACAGGAACGATTTTGGCGATTACCATCTCCACTATTATCGTAATTAAAAAAGCTAATGAAGCTATAAGTTAATGAAGCTATAAGCTATTTCTATGATTCCTATTTCCATCAAGGCCGAAATCATTGCCGATATTGCCGACTTCCCTATTACCAACACATTGCTGGCTTCGTGGCTGGCAATGTTGGTTTTAATTGCCGTGGCTTTTATTTTTTCCAAAACCTTAAAAGAAATTCCCGGCAAATTCCAAAACGCGGTGGAAACGGTAGTGGAAGCGGTTTTGGATTTTATGTCCACTATCGCCGGCAATCGCGAGACGGCAATAAAATTTTTTCCAATCGTCGCCACTATTTTTCTTTTTGTCTTGATTGCTAATTGGATGGGAATCTTGCCGGGTTTTGGTTCTATCGGTCTATTTCAAAATCGCGGCGGCGAAATCGAATTTATTCCCCTGCTCCGTTCAGCCAACGCTGATTTGGCAATGACTTTAGCGCTAGCTCTGATTGTCGTGGTGATGAGTCAAATTGTCGGAATAATTTCCCTTGGGGTCAAACATCACTTCGGTAAATTTATTTCTTTCAAGAGTCCTGTTACCTTTTTCGTCGGCGCGCTGGAAATCGTGAGTGAATTTGCCAAAATTCTTTCTTTTTCTTTTCGATTATTTGGCAATGTTTTCGCCGGCGAAGTGTTATTGATTATTATCGCTTTTCTCGTTCCCTACATCATACCGATGCCGTTTCTGGCTTTAGAACTTTTTGTCGGTCTAATTCAAGCGCTGATTTTCGCCGTCCTAGCCATGATTTTTCTGACTTCTGCCACACAAAAATCGGCCCATTGATTTGAGTTGCGCCGAATACTCGTTTTTGCTACGATATTTTAATCGACCCTGTTTTGAGGTCATTCTTTTTTTATTAATAATTAATTTTTTTAAAAATGGAAACAACAGCCGTAGAAACGGTAAATCAAATAGCTAGCTTGGGAGCGGCCTTGGCGATTGGTCTGGGCGCCATTGGCCCCGGCATCGGCATCGGCTTGCTTGCCGCCAAAGCGATGGAGGCCATCGGCCGCAATCCCGAAGCGGCCCCAAAAATCCAAGCGGCGATGATTTTAGCCATTGCTTTCGCCGAAGCCATCGCCATTTACGCTTTGGTAGTGGCATTGATTATTAAATTCGTATAAACGATACCAATATACGAATGTTTACTAATGATACGAATTAATGGGGAAACTACTTTCTGAACTCGGAATAAATTGGAAAATTTTAATTGCCCAGCTTATAAACTTCGGCATTTTGGTTGCCGTTCTGCGCTGGCTGCTTTATCGTCCGCTACTGGAACTTTTGGAAAAACGACGGAAAAAATTGGAGGATGACGCCGACCGCGCCGAAAGGCTTGAGCAAAAAATCAAAGCGACGGCAATTGAAGAAGAAAAAACCCTCGCCGAGGCCAGAAAACGCGGCCAGGAAATATTGGCGGCGACAGAAAAAACCGGTAAGGAATTAAAAGAATCTCTGACCACCGAAGCCAAAAGAGAAGCGGAGAAAATGATTGCCGCCGGCCGACAAATTTTGAAAGAAGACCAAAACAAATTGCGGCGCGAATTGAAACAGGAAATCGGCGCGACGGTGGCGCTGGCGATTGAACATAGTTTGGGGGATGTTTTAAACAAGGAAATACAAGAGAAATTAGAGAAAGGGACGATTGAGAGGGTGAAACAAATTTAAAATTTATGAAATACTCCCCAAAACAACTTGCCACTGCTTTCTACGAAATTCTTACTGAAAAACCATCGGCTCGCAAGGAAATTATTACCCACTTTGCCGCTTTTCTTAAAAAAACTGGGTTGACTAAAATGCTTAGCGATATAGAAAGACATTTTGAAATAATTCGCCTAAAAAAAGAAAACGCGATAAAAGTGGAAATCGCAACGGCTGAAGAAAAACCGCCGACTTTCCCGACAAAAATCAACGGCAAAAAGGTGGAACTTTTTTGGCAGACTGCTCCGTCACTCATTGCCGGCAACATTGTCCAAATCGGCGACCTAAGAATTGATAATAGCGTTAGAAGAAGGTTAAATGATTTAACGGAAGCAATAAAATAACGCAAATGGATAAAAACACCATATTAAAACAATTACGCGACGAAATTATGGGAATAAACAACCGGACAAAGGTTGACCATGTCGGCACGGTCGCTAAAGTCAACGTCCCCGCCGATGAGGCGGGTGAGTCTGTCGAAAATGTAAAAGGTTTGGCTCTAAATTTAGAAGAGGATTCGGTCGGCGTAATAATTTTAGGCGACGGCACGGCCATTAAAGAAAATCAAACAGTCAAAAGCACCGGCAAAGTTTTGTCCATTCCGGTTTCGGAAAAAATTATCGGCCGAGTAATTAATCCGCTCGGCGAACCGATTGATGGTGGCGAAACATTGCCAAAAATTGGAAACGGCGTCCAAGATTGTCCGTTGGAAAAAATCGCGCCGGGCGTCATCACCCGAGAATCGGTAAAAATTCCCTTGCAAACCGGCATCAAAGCGATTGACGGCATGATTCCCATTGGCCGCGGCCAACGCGAGCTTATCATTGGCGACCGACAAACCGGCAAAACCGCTATTGCCATTGACACCATCGCCAATCAAGGTAAAGACATTCGCTTTGGAACGCCAATTTGCGTTTACATCGCTATTGGCCAAAAAGAATCAAAAATCGCCCAAACCGTGGAACATTTGAAAAAAACCGGCAGCATGAAATACACGGTGATTGTGGCGGCCGGCGCGGGCGCGGGCGCAGCTCTCCAATACCTCGCGCCCTACGCCGGTGTCGCCATCGGCGAATATTTTATGGCCCAAGGCAAAGACGCGCTGGTAATTTACGACGATTTGTCCAAACACGCCGCCGCTTACCGGCAAATTTCTCTTTTGTTGCGCCGGCCGCCCGGCCGCGAGGCTTATCCGGGCGATATTTTTTATATCCACTCGCGCTTGCTGGAACGAGCGGCAAAATTAAATAAAAATTACGGCGGCGGCTCGTTGACCGCTTTGCCGATTATTGAAACCCAGCTTGGCGACATTTCCGCTTATATTCCGACTAATGTCATCTCCATCACTGACGGCCAAATTTATTTGGAATCTTCGCTTTTCTATCAAGGTGTCCGGCCGGCGGTGAATGTCGGGCTTTCAGTTTCGCGCGTCGGTAGCGCCGCCCAGACCAAGGCCATGAAAAAAGTGGCGGGCACTTTGCGTTTGGAATTGGCGCAATTCCGCGAACTGGCTGCTTTCGCCCAATTCGGCCAGGACCTTGACCCAGAAACGCAAAAGAAAATAGCTCGCGGCACCCGATTGACCGAACTTTTGAAGCAACCGCAATTTTTGAATATGCCCTTTGAAGAAGAGGTTGTTTCCATTTTCGCCGCCGTCAATGGTTTTCTGGATAATGTGACGATTGCCGAGGTGCCAAAATTTGAAAAAGAATTGCTGACTTATTTGCGCCGGCAAAAAAACACTCTGCTTAAAAAAATTCGGGAATCAGCGGAACTCAAACAAGAAACCGAACAAGCCCTGAAAGAAGCCTGCGCCAATTTTACCAACAATTATTGGAAAAAAATCTGATGGCAAACGAAAGAATAATAAAAAATAGGATTGGCGCCACCAAAAATATCCGACAAATCACCAAAACAATGGAAGCGGTGGCAGCGATGAAAATGCGCAAAAGCGAGCAAGCGGCGCTGGCTACCCGTCCCTACGCTTTGGCGGCCTTGCAGATTCTCAAAAATTTAAGCGGTAAAATTGAAAACGATTTAGCCTCGCTGTCTCCCCTGCTCGCCCAGCGACCGATAAAAAAAATCGCCTTGGTGGCGGTAACTTCCGACAAAGGTTTGGCTGGAGCTTTCAACAGCAATGTCTTGCGCCAAGCCGAGGAATTTATAAAAAACGCGCCGCCTGACGCCGAAGTTCAAATAATTTCCATCGGCAAAAAAGCCAAAAACTATTTTCAATACGCCAACCAAAACATCCTAAAACATTTTGAAGGTATCGGCGACTTAGCAAAACTTCACGAAACCGAACCGATTGCCAAATTTTTGGAACAACTTTTTGTGGAAGAAAAAACAGCTCAAGTGGTTTTCATTTACACCAATTTCCTTTCGGTTTTGAAGCAGGAAGTACTAGTACGGACACTTCTGCCTTTTTCTGAAAAAACCTTAGAAGAAATAGTCCGAGACACCGTGCCTTTACGCGGCCGTTACGCCAACATTCCCAACGTCCTTGGCTTGACGACCAACGATTTGCCGTATATTTTTGAACCGTCACCGGAACAAGTTCTACACGAGCTTCTGCCCCATCTTTTTTATGTGGCAACTCATCAGATTATTTTGGAAGCCAACGCTTCGGAACATTCGTCACGAATGGTAGCAATGAAAAATGCCGCCGAAAATGCTCGGGAATTGATTGAAAAACTGACGCTTACTTATAATAAAGCCCGCCAAGCCAAAATTACCAGAGAATTAACGGAGATAACGGCGGGAACAATTTAATCAAAAATATGAACGGCAAAATAATACAAATAATAGGCCCGGTGGTAGATGTTGAGTTTGAAAGTAATCTGCCTGCTAGCGAGGCAGGTTTACCGGCTATCTACACCGCCTTGATAATCAAATCGCCGGACAAAGAGCGGAGTAATTTGGTTTTGGAAGTAGCTGGCCATTTGGGCAATAATCGCGTCCGAGCGATTGCCATGGGTCCAACCGAAGGTTTGCGCCGCGGAGAAAATGTGATAAATACCGGCGCGCCTATCACCGTTCCGGTCGGCAAAGAATCATTGGGTCGAATGTTCAATCTTTTGGGCGAACCGATAGATAATTTAGGTGATTGCCAAACCAAAGAAAGATGGCCGATTCACCGTTCAGCGCCGAAATTCACCGAACAATCAACGGAAATAAAAATTTTTGAAACCGGCATCAAGGTTATTGATTTATTCGCGCCGTTCATTAAAGGCGGAAAAATCGGTCTGTTCGGCGGCGCCGGTGTCGGTAAAACCGTCTTGCTGCAGGAATTAATCCGCAATGTCGCCACCGTTCAAAAGGGCTATTCGGTTTTCGCCGGCGTCGGCGAACGCACTCGCGAAGGCAACGATTTATACAATGAAATGAAAGAATCCGGCGTTTTGAAACAAACCGCTTTGGTTTTTGGCCAAATGAACGAAGTACCCGGCGCTCGATTGCGAGTCGCTCTTTCCGGTTTGACTATGGCGGAATATTTTCGCGACACCGAAGGTAAAGATGTATTGTTGTTTATTGACAATATTTTCCGTTTTACTCAAGCCGGCTCCGAGGTTTCGGCTTTGCTCGGTAGAATGCCCAGCGCCGTCGGCTATCAACCGACTTTAGCCAGCGAAATGGGCGAATTACAAGAACGAATCACTTCCACTAAAAAGGGTTCGGTTACTTCGGTTCAGGCAATTTATGTGCCAGCTGATGACATTACCGATCCGGCCCCGGCAACCACTTTTTCGCACTTGGATTCTACTATTGTCTTGTCGCGTCAATTAACCGAGCTGGGCATTTATCCGGCTGTGGACCCGTTGGATTCCACTTCCACCGCTTTGGACCCAAACATCGTCGGCGATGACCATTACCAAGTGGCGCGCGAAGTTCAACGCATCATTCAACGCTACAAAGAATTGCAAGATATCATCGCGATTCTAGGCATTGAAGAATTGTCTGATGAAGATAAACTTTTAGTGGAACGAGCGCGCAAAATCCAACGCTTTCTTTCCCAACCGTTCATGGTTGCCGAAGCGTTTACCGGTCGGCCGGGGCGATTTGTCAAACGCCAAGACACCGTTCGCGGCTTCAAGGAAATCATTGAGGGCAAACACGACGAAATTCCCGAAGCAAATTTTTATATGAAGGGAGGAATAGAGGAAATCAAAAACTAAATTTATGCATCTTCACTTCCACTCAATTGATAAAACTTTATACGATGGCCAAGTTGAACAAATCGGCTTGCCGGCAGAAGACGGCGCGCTGACAATTTTGCCCGGTCATGTGCCGCTAGTTACCGCGCTGAAAAGCGGAAAAATAGAGATTAAAACAAAAACTGAAAACAAAACTTTTGAAATCAGTGGCGGCTTCGCCCAAATTCACGGCGACTCGGCGATTATTTTAGTGGATTAAATCCTTATTCTGACAGAAAATTTTGACACTTTTTTACGGCTTCACATCAAAACAATTGGCGGTAGCTCCGGTAATGCCGCAGACATTGGCGCCGCCGGTATCAGCACCGGACCAATCGGAGGCACTGCTGGTACAAATCGTTCCCGCTGTCGCATCGCTGTCATCTAACAAAGAGGCATTGCCCGACACTTCCAATAAAGCGCCCAGGTGATAACTGGTGCAAGAAGCGCCGGAACCGAGCGCCGCGTAAGAATAAGCGGTCTGGCTTGTCCCGCCCGGCGGCACCGGAACTGCTTGGATATAAATTGGAGCCAGTGGACTAAGTGTGGCTGGATAGCGATTGCCATTGGCGTCAGCGTAAAGAGCCAGGGCCAATTGAAGTTGTTTGGCGTCCGACACTCGTTTGGTATCGCGCGCTTTCTGACGCGCCGTTCCTAAATTGGCTGTCACAATAGTGGTCAAAATACCGATAATCGCAATCACCACCAAAAGCTCAATTAAAGTAAATCCCTTTTTCATATCATCATTATACTCTTTTTCGGTAAAAACAAAACTCGCCCTGTTGATATAAAGGCGAGTTTTGAAAACTCGGTTAACCGTTGCAATAATTAAGATTACGGACAAGCTGTATAAGTAACAACGCCCTCCGAAACAATAGCGTTGGTACAACCAGTGGCGCCATTAGTCGGTAAAAATGTAACATTGAATGTGGCTGAACCGGTTGACCCACAGCTTTGAGCATTAATGGTGCCGGCACCATGAGTACCTATTGCCGCAACGTCACCCGCCACTAAAGCAGCGCTATCACATTGATTAATAAGAAACGCCCTTAGTGAAGTCATCTCTGCCTTAAAAGCGGCAATTTTTGCCTTATTCCGCGCCGTATTCAAACTGGCAAGCACAACTGACGCCAAAATGCCGATGATGGCAATCACCACCAAAAGCTCAATAAGCGTAAAACCTTTTTTCATTTGATAAAAAATAATAAACTGCTAAATTGTTTCGACCTTTTCATTATACCAAACCCCGTCAAATAGCAAATGGGGGTGTGGATAATTAATCAGTTTATAAGTAAAGCTGTAAGCTACTGTATCCCTCCCGCAATATTATATATCGGCATCAGAACGGCGGCAAGCAGAAAACCGACGCCGATTGCCAGAGCGATAATCATCACCGGCTCAATCATGCCGATAAGCGTATCTACGGCATTAGTCACTTCCCGCTGGTAGAATTTCGCCAAAGTTTTCAAGATGGCGCCAAGTTCGCCCGATTCTTCGCCGACTTTGGTCATTTGAACCATGATACTGGGAATTTCCGGATGGCGCGAGAAAGCCTCCGACAAAGTGCTGCCGCTTTTGACTTGCTCGGTTGCCTCCAAAAGAATTTCTTTATAAACCTCGTCGCCCACCACCGAAGAAGTGATTTCCAAAGCTTTGACAATCGGAATGGCGCTAACCAACATGGTGTTTAAATTGTCGGCAATTCGGGAAAGATAAAGTTTCTTGTAGAGATTGCCGAGATACGGCACTTTGAGCTTGAATTGAGACAAAGCGAACCGGCCGGAAACCGTCCGAGTCATTTTCCACAACACGACCGCTCCGGCGATAATGCCCAACAAAAGAAACAAACCATAATCAACCAAAAAATCGCTGGCAAAAATCACCACCTTAGTGTAAATCGGAATGTCTTGACCTGATTCCTTTAAAATCTGGGTGATATTAGGTATGATTTTGGTCAGCATCAAAACCATCACGCCGATGAATACGACAATGACAAAAGCCGGATAAATCATGGCGTTTTTGGCCTTGGAAGTCACCTCATAAGAACGGTCTAAATAATCAGCGAGGTAAGCAAGCGTTTGATCTAACTTACCAGATTCCTCACCCGCCCTAGTCATACTAACGTAAAATTCGGAAAACACTTTCGGGTGTCTAGCCAACGCTTTGGCAATGGAACTGCCGCCTTGTAAATCGTCAGCCACGGTGTTTAGGGTAGTGCGCAAGGTTGGTTTTTCCGATTCAGCCGCCAATAAACGAAAAATTCTCAAAGCGGAAACTTGGGCCTCAAAGAGCGTGGACATCTGACGAGACAACATCACGATGTCCTTGTTAGAAACGCGATTTAAAAAAGAAATATTTTTGGATAAGAGTGAACCGCTTTCAGCTGGAGCGATCTTGGACAAAGTAAAACCGCGTCGCTGGAGCGACGAGATTGCCACCTCCACATTAACCGCCTCAATATCGCCTTGTTCCGGTTGGCCGTTTTGACTAATTGCTTGATATTTAAATAGCATATTTTGAGTTTTGCGCTTTTAGCTTTGCATTTTCCTACATCATCCTTTCCAACGACTTCGGATTAGTGGTATAGCGATAAGCGTCGGCGACGGTAATTTCATTGCGTCGCACCAAATCAATCAGCGAACGATTGATGTCAATCATTCCCTGCTCCAGACCGGTTTCAATTACCGTATTGATTTCGTGAGTGCGTTTCTCGCGAATCAAATTCGCCACCGCGCTATTGGCGATTAATAACTCGTAAGCCGGCACCAAGCCGCCGGAAATTCTCGGCACCAAGCGCTGGGAAAAAATACCTGTCAGGGTTTCGGAAAGTTGCAAACGAATCTGCTCCTGCTGGCCAGCCGGAAAAGAATCAATGATTCTGTCAATCGTTTGGGCGGCATTGTTGGTATGTAAAGTGGAAAGAACGAAATGACCGGTCTCGGCGGCGGTAACAGCAGTGGCGATAGTTTCCTGCCCGCGCATTTCGCCAATCATCGCGATGTCCACATCTTCGCGAAACATTGCCGTCAAAGCCGTCTGAAAATCTTTAGTGTCAATTTTCACTTCCCGTTGGTCAATAATGGAACGCTTTTCTTCAAAAATGTATTCAATCGGGTCCTCAATGGTGATGATGTGCTCGGCGCGAGTAGCATTAACGAGGTCAATGAGCGCCGCCAAAGTCGTCGTTTTGCCGTGCCCAACCGGGCCCACCACCAAAAAAAAGCCCTGCTGTTTTTCGGCAAAAGTAGCCAAAATCGGCGGCAAATTCAATTCTTCCAGCGTCCTAATTTTTCTCGGTATCAGACGCAAGGCAATACTCACCGTTCCTTGTTGAAAATAGCCATTACCGCGAAATCGCGCTTCGTTTTTATAGCCATAAGAAAAATCCACTTCCTTCGTTTCCAGAAACCTTTTCTTATTTTCCGCCGTCAAAAGTTCAGTGATAAAACCAAGAGTGTCCTCTTTAGACAACACCTTGTGTTTCAATAGCGGAATCAGCGCGCCCGTTACCCGGATGGTTGGATGCCGGCCTTCGGCAATATGTAAGTCCGAACCGCCTTCTTTAATAACGGTGACGATTAATTGTTCAAGTTCTTTGGCGTAATCCATATGTTAAGAATGCTCAATTTCTAATCCCTATTTCCCTTGATGTATCTTCATAACTTCCTCCAACACTTCCGACGGAATGGTACTGGCCTTGACGATATAGCCTTGAAC
>LCJJ01000038.1 GCA_000999175.1 Parcubacteria group bacterium GW2011_GWB1_44_7 | reverse complement strand
TATGATTGATGCGGTTTGCCGCGAAATTAAACAAAGTTCCGAGCCATTTGGCGGCATCCAAATCATCTTAGTCGGCGATTTTTTCCAATTGCCGCCAGTTATGAAAATAGAAGTGGAAAATAACGCACCAGCCACACTTATTAAAGAGCCTTTAAGTCGCTTTGCTTATGATTCTCCCGCATGGGAGCGAGCAAACCCGACCATCTGCTATCTCACCGAACAGTACCGACAGGACGATAAAGATTTTCTTGCCTTACTCTCGGCAATCCGAAGCAATATCTTTGAAAACGAACACTTACGCCTTATTGAAACAAGAAAAATTGAACATCATACTGCGCCAAATAGTATACCGAAACTCTTTTCGCATAATGCCGATGTAGATCGCGTTAATGACGAGATACTCGCCAAACTTCCTGGCAAGTCGCGGATATTTACTATGTCTTCACAAGGTCCGGATGCCCTCACTTTCGCGCTTCAAAAAGGGTGTCTTTCGCCAGAGACGCTTTGTCTTAAAATTGGAGCAGCAGTGATGTTTACGAAAAATAATCCGAAAGAAGGATTCGTAAATGGCACGCTCGGCACCATCAAAGATTTTGATAAGAACAATGGAAGTCCAATCATAAAAACGCGGAACGGAAGAACAATTGAAGTTAAGCCAATGGATTGGACAGTGGAAGAGAATGGTAAAATTCGCGCGCAAATTACGCAATTACCGCTTCGTCTTGCTTGGGCAATCACAGTACACAAGAGTCAAGGCATGAGCTTAGATGGGGCCGTGATAGATTTAAGCGATGTTTTTGAATTTGGGCAGGGTTATGTCGCGCTTTCGCGCGTGAGGCGCCTTTCCGGCCTATATCTTCTCGGCTGGAACGAGCGCGCATTTCAAGTACACCCGGAAGTATTAGCTAAGGATACAAAGTTTCGCACGCAGTCGGAGCAAGCAGTACATACATTCAGCAGAACGGCAGAGAATGAGATTGTCGCAATGCATGAGCAGTTTATTTACTCATGTGGTGGAAAAATTATTCCAGGAAGCCGAGTTAATATTCCGAAAGCATCTACTGTTTTGCCGCCGGCTCATAGAAATACTCGGGGTGAGCGACACTGGGAACGCACGCTCGCTCTTATTCGCTCGGGAAAGACGATCGCTGATGTTGCGAAAATGCGTAGTCGGACCGAAGGAACAATTTTAGAACATTTGGAATCTCTCCATGCGCTCAATAAATTATCGGCACAAGATACTGCACATCTCGCGCGCGATTTTGAGCAGGAAATCACTAAAATTCACGATGCATTTCGCGCGCTTAGAACCGATAAACTAACGCCCGTATTTGAAAGACTTGGCGGCGTGTATTCATATGAAAAATTGCGAATAGCTCGACTTGTGTTTAATAAAGAATTCGTTCCGAAAATTACTGTATCAACAGGTTTTGTAAAAATAAGAGAAAAACATAGGTTATAATTAATAATGTTCATGGCCAATATCATTTCCCAGATTAATATTTTTAAGCGAGAACCGAAGCTTCGGCTTCTTTTTGTTGCCTCCGAGGCGGCGCCTTTTATTAAAGTTGGCGGATTGGGCGAAGTAATGCGTTCTTTGCCCAAAGCTCTTCGGGATTTAGGCCACGATGCCCGTATTTTTATTCCCAAATATGCCGCGATTGATCTTGAAAAATATCCCCTGCGTTCAGAATTTAAAGATTTGCGGCCTGCGTCTTCTGAGGAAGAAGACCCGCACGGCCTTTTTGTTTCCAATATTTTGAGGTATGACAGCGATTCGGGCGAAACCATCGCGTACTTTCTTGAGAATATGGAATATTATGAGAAACGGGCCAATGTTTACGGTTATGCCGATGACGCCATAAGATGGGCGTTGCTTTCGAGGGCGGTGCTTGAATTTTTAAGAGTATCGTCTTGGCGGCCGGATGTGATTATTGCCGCTGATTGGCAAAGCGGTCTTATCCCTAATTATTTCCATACTATCTACAAAGGCGACCCGAAGCTTTCGCCGATGGCCATTGTTTTCTCCATTCATAATCTTTCTTTTCAGGCAATGTTTGATCATCATTTCGTATCCGAGATGGATTATGATTCGGGTAAGGAAGCGATCCCAGCTTTTAATGACCCGCGGCTTTTGAAGCTTAATTTTATGAGACGGGGCATTATGTATGCCGATGTCATTAACACCGTTTCGCCAACCTACGCGAAGGAAATCACCACGCCGGAATACGGCGAAGGATTGCATGAGCTTTTAAGCGAGAAACGGTCAAGACTTTCCGGGATTTTAAACGGCATCGACACCGAGGTTTATAATCCCGAGACCGACCCAAACGTTCAATTTCATTACGACACAAAAACACTGGATTTAAAACTGAAAAACAAGTCAGTTCTCCAGCAGAAATTTAATTTACCGGTTAGCGACACTATTCCTCTTTTTGGCATTGTTTCAAGATTAACCGATCAAAAAGGACTCGGTTTGCTTATGGACGCGGGCGAGTCACTGCTGGACAATTTTGATATGCAGCTGGTGGTTGTCGGTTCGGGCGAAGGGCGCTTTATGAATTTTTTTCAAGAACTTGCGAAAAAGTATCCCCAAAAAGTTGGCATTCATTTGAGCTACGACGAAGCTCTTGGCCATATGGTTTATGCCGGCGTTGACGCAACTATCATCCCTTCGCGTTTTGAGCCATCCGGTTTGACGCAAATGGAGGCGATGCGCTACGGTACGGTGCCGCTTGTCCGCAAGACCGGCGGTTTAGCGGACAGCGTCGTGGATTATGAACCAACGAACAAAACCGGCACCGGTTTTGTTTTTGAAAAGTTTGATAATCGCGCTTTTTACGGCACGATGGTAAGGGCCATTGAGACGTATCGCTATCCCGAATTCTGGCTTAAAAAAACTATTAAATATCATCATCAGCCAAACGGCTGATTCATTTTATGTATTGGGCTAACTTTTTACATTTTTACCAACCGTGGGGCCAGCAAGAGGACATAATGGAAGCGATTGTGGCTCAAAGTTATCGACCGATTCTTGAAGGCGTAAAAAAGAATAAAAGAATCCGCCTCACTTTTAACATTAACGGCGCGCTTCTGGAACTTTTTGATAAATACAGGTATCGAGACCTTATTGATATATTGAGAGAACTCGGCAAAGAGGGACGAGTGGAATTTACCGGTTCTTCTAAATATCACGCTTTTTTGCCGCTTGTGGAAGAGAAAGAAGTTATCCGTCAAATTCAGATTAACGACGAAACTAATAAATTTTATTTGGGTGAGGGATATAAGCCGCAGGGATTTTTCCTGCCGGAAATGGCTTATAAAAAAGAACTTGCGCCTATTTTAGAGGATTTGGGATTCAAGTGGATTATTTTAGACGAAATTGCTTGCGGAGGAGAACCGGGCCACGTTGATTATAAAAAAGTTTATAAAATTAAAGATTCCAACCTTTTAGTTTTTTTCCGCGAGAGGAGATTAAGTAATTTGATAATGAGCGCGGTTGTCCGTTCCGAAGAAACTCTAAAAGAGGCAATGAAAGATGACTTAAAGAGCGGTCGTTATTTGGTTACGGCCATGGACGTGGAAACATTTGGTCATCATCGGCCGGGTTTGGAAAAAATGCTTTTTGATGTTTTGGCGGCGCCGGAATTTAAACTGATTCAAATTTCTGACATTTCCAAACATTACAAAGATTACGAAGAAGTTTCGCCGGTCAAATCCACTTGGGCTTCCAGTGTCGAAGATATTAAAAACAATATTCAATTTCTTTCCTGGAATGACCCCGAAAATGTTATCCATAAATTTCAGTGGGATTTCCTGAATATGGTTTTGGGGGAGTTTTACAAAGTGCCGATTGATATCCCCACATACCCCATCTTTAGAAATAAAATTGATGCATCACTGGCAAGCGATTCCTTTTGGTGGGCTTCAGCCAAGCCTTGGTGGAGTTTAGAAATGATTGAAGTGGGTGCTTGGCGGCTTTTGGAGGCGATGGAGGCGATTCCTAATATTCCCAAAGATAAGGTTGATAGAGCCCGCGATTTTTACACCAAAATCATTTCCACAGCTTTTAATTGGCAGAGAACCGGCCGCATTCGGCAAATAATGAAAGAGCAAAAATCAATTCTCCGCATTCCTTTCAAAGATAGGACGATTAGCAAGGGCGGAGCGGAGAAAGGAGTATATCGCGCTTTCATTGATATGATGGAAAAATTAAAAAGAGAAGCGGCGAAGAAAGGAGAATACGAAAAAGCAATTTTGTGGCGAGATTCTATTTACAAATTGCAAAATAAGTTGGATATCTACGATACCATTAATGCCATTGATTTATTGCGGATAGAAATTCCGCATAATGAGGTAGAAGCGACAATTGAGAAATATAAGGAAAAGTATCGGGAGATTCGCGGCGGACAGCCGGAACAGCGGGGAGCCTAAGTAAAGATACTCTTAGTTTTCTTAAGCTATGTCTATATCTATTGTTCTGCTTATCCCTTGTTCATGTTTCTTTTTCCTTGGTCTTCTAATCTAAGCCGTTTTATTTCTAATCGCTTCTTGGTTTTGTGAGAGTGCGATTTGATGTGGTGTTTTAATCCCGTGTCTCTTTTGGCCATATATTTTTTATTAGTTAATTACTTTTTGAGTATAGCAGTAAATACCAAAAGGGGGAAATTGTAGATGCAATAAATTTAGAAATAAGTTGGAATAAGGCAAAAAATGTCTTGACTATTTTGTTACTTTATTTATTATTACAACAAGTATTTGCGCCCATACAAGGGGACGCCAAATGAGCAAGACGGCTACGCGCCTTGAAAATTTAATTGCAGAAAAAAAGACGGTAATTGACAGTTTGCCGTTTGAAGCAAGAGAAAAATTGTTGCAGTTATCCAAAGCC
This sequence comes from Parcubacteria group bacterium GW2011_GWB1_44_7, assembly GCA_000999175.1. Next base: position 2,326 of record LCJJ01000038.1, on the reverse strand, counting down.
CTTCTTGAGTCAGAACGGGAAAGGGCCGTCATCGTCGAAGACAGCTTCCAATCTCTCCGGCAGATTAAGGAAAACCAGGTCCTGCTATGTAAAATACTGACCGAAGGCATAATACAACCGCTTGTAAATTGCATCGGACGACAAATTGAAACAATGTCCCCGCTTCCCGCGGTCGCGGAAACAATGGAGGGTATGACAGAATCCCTTTCTCAACTCCAACAAGATGTTGCCCGCTTAAAAAGGGCCGCCGATTTTACTCTCGCCAATATGCCTCCGTCTAAATTCCAAACACTTTAGACACAATCCCTTGCATAATTTTATGGATATGTTATACTTATATGGTGGTTCCAATTTAAAGGAGGAAAACGAATGGGATTGAAAGGATTCGCGGCAGGTTCTTCCTTCGGTGATGTATTCACCGAAGCGGAAAAACAAGGACTGGTAACAATGGTGGTCGGCAATGACGAGTTTTTTCGCCGACACCGCCGCAACAACGCATTCACCGCCTCGCAGACCACCCAAATCCCAAATAGCTGACTCCGGCTTTTCGGTCCCATGCGCGTCGCATCCAGCGACGCGCATGGGACCTCTTTTTTTACAAAAAACGGCCCTGGGGGCCGAGAGTATTAGTTGGATTTTGAGCCGTTTCCGATATCGAAGGCGTTAAAGCTCTGTTGGTAACGGCCGCACATTTCATTGAGAATTCGTATAAAATCATTGAACTCTTTTGAAAATGTCCGGGATTTCTTATCTCCAAACAGCGCTTTCAAGAAAATTCCGGCAAAGTCATATAAATCGACAATAAATCGCGGCGGTGTGGCCTTGACTGCTTCCTCGGGCGTTAGCCCGTCAATTACAACCCTTAAGCGGCCGATTAATTTTTGCAAATCTTCTTTCTTTTGCAGACATATTTCTTTGGTCAGTTGTTCCCGGGTTTTATCGTCAACTATTTTTTCCTGATGTTCGGCTAAAAATTCCAGCAAAGCGCAGAGATCGTCGGAGATTGATGCGATTTTTTCCGCCTCACTTTTCTCAAATGTCACGCTATCGGGAAAGACCGTCGTCTCGTCGGAAGGGTTGGCTTTTGCCCATGCCGATATCCACATTAAATGCATTTGGATGCCAAAGGCGGTTTGGACCAGTTTTCTTTCTTCTTCGTTAAATGTCGACGGTATTGCTTCCAAAAGAGCATGACGCCCGAGAGCGCGTATTGTTTCGAAATACGCGTCTTCAAAAGAACTGCCTTCCTGCATCAAATATCCACTGAAAATTTCTTTCACTTTGTTTTCCATCGCCAGCCGTTCCATCTCCGCACCTCCAGATTGACAAATAACAAGGCCTAAACTAAGACATATTCTTTTAAACAAGAATTGTCAATCTGCGGCTTCTTGAAAATTATCAATTATTTATGGATAATAAAGCTATGGACTACACAAAAATTCCGCCGGAAGAATTTCATTGATTTTGGTCAAAGAGGTCCTCGGCTTTTAAGGGTTAATCAACATTGCGGCGAATAAGAAAAAATCATAGAATTAATTTATGCCGTTAATCGAATTGCTGAACAACAAACCGGTATTGATTGGTCTGCATCTGGGTTTTGCCATTGCCGGCATCGATGCTTTTTTCTGGCTTTATTGGGAGCTTGCGACCGATTTCCGAAGCAAGAAAAGAGCGGTTCTGGCCGCGATAAGCGGAACGACCGCTTTTGTTTTAAGCTGGCTTGCCGGAGGGTATTATTATGTTTTTTATTACGGCAAACTGGTTAAGCCGGTTATCCAAAAAGGCCTTGCTCCGTGGGCGCATGCAATTTTTATGGAAGCCAAGGAGCATATTTTTCTTTTGATTATTCCCTTAGCCGTTACCGCCGCAATTGCCGCGTTTTTAAACAAAGAGGAGCTCCAGGCGTTAAATCTCCAAAAACCGCTGAAATATCTGACCGGACTTGTCGTATTTTTCGGCCTGCTAATCGGCTTATTCGGTTTTATAATTTCCGCCGCCGCCAGGTGGGGAATCAAATAGCATGAAAAAAATCAAGCTTGTTTTTGCGTCAGCCCTGGCCGCCTCGTTAACGGCTGTTTTAATCGCCGCCATGACAATTGGGGGCGAATTATCCCCCGCTTTCAAAAATTTTCTGGCCGGTTTATCCGGTCATCACTGGGTTTCCAAGAGCTTCATTTCCGTAATTTTCTTTGCCGCGGCCCTGGTCCTGTTTTATTTGAGCCCGTTCAAGTCCGGCGGCAATTCGGCAAAAAAGGGGCTTTGGCTGTCATTTTTCACCGGTGTCTTCGCCGCCTTGGCGATATTTTTGTTTTTTATCTGGCATTAT
>LCJJ01000037.1 GCA_000999175.1 Parcubacteria group bacterium GW2011_GWB1_44_7 | reverse complement strand
GTCAGCGTGGCCGCGCGCATCTTTTCGTCTATATTGTAATCTTCATTTTCCACCAATCGCGGGATGATCCTGGCAAATTGCGAATAAAGCTTATCCGACTCTTCGTCGGGCATGGAGATAATCAGAGGCGTGCGCGCCTCATCTATCAAAATGGAATCCACTTCGTCCACAATGGCGAAATAATGTCCGCGTTGAACTTCGTCTTTGGAATCGCTCGCCAGATTGTCGCGCAAGTAATCAAAACCGAATTCGTTGTTGGTACCGTAAGTGATATCGGCCAAATACGCCTCGCGCCGCGAGCAAGGTCGTAGAAATTCATGCACTACCCGAAAAGCACCTGACTCATCGCGCTCCTTATCCTTTTCTTCCTCTTTTTGAAAAGACGGGTCGTACAAATACGCCGCGTCGTGCACGATACACCCGACGCTCAATCCCAAAGCGTGATAAACCTGCCCCATCCACACCGCGTCGCGCTGAGCCAGATAATCGTTCACCGTCACGATATGCACGCCCTTGCCCGAAAGCGCGTTAAGATACGCCGGCAGAGTCGCGACCAGCGTTTTGCCTTCGCCTGTTTTCATCTCGGCAATCTTGCCCTGATGCAAAACAATCCCGCCCATCAACTGAACATCGTAATGCCGAAGACCCAGAGTTCTTTTGGCCGCTTCGCGCGTCAAGGCGAAAGCTTCCGGCAAAACATTATCCAAAGAAACTTCTCCCTTTTGCAGTTTCTCTTTCAGTTTCGCGGCTTCTTCCGTGAATTGCGCGCCGCTTGAAGACGAGAGCTTTGTTTCAAGCTCATTGACCAACTCCGCTTCCTGCCGAAGCTTATTTATTATCCTGTCGTGAAAAATTCTTGAGAGAAACATTTAAAAATGCAAAAGTCAAAATGCAAAAGTCAAAATAACTTCATGCAATTTGAAATATTTAGTTATAGAGAAACAATCTTAATGTTTTCGCCTGAATCGCGCCAGCGGAGAGATAGAGATGAGCTTCTTGAAACTGCGCGCTCCGCGCCTGAATTTAGATTCCAACTTGCCTTGCTCTTTTTCNATTTTCAGCTCCTCGCGCACGCCGTCAATCGCCGCACGCGCGTCCCACTCACTCCTCTCGGCTCTCAATACTCGCCCGCCGATTTTAAGATTGACTTCCGCCTTGAAGACTTCTCCGTGCTTATGGTGCTTGGTATCGCGCGCCACCTCCACATACGCTTCCACGAGATACGTGCCGCGCTCGCCGTCTCCGCCCTTCGCCCCGCCGCGGATAAACTTATCAAGCGACCCTATTTTTTCATCTATAAACTCGGCCAGCGCCGGAGTTATTTCCAAATTAGTGGCTTTAATATCTATTTTCATCCCGTTAGTAGCAGATCGCGATCACTACTTGACTCGCGAAATTGCTATTTTTTAATTTAATCATTATTAATCTCTCCTTAATCCCGCTAGAAAGCGATCGCGGCTACTAACGGGATTCATAATGTTTTAATATTATCACAAAAAGAATAATTATGCAAAACCCCGCCCGTTTAACGGGGCGGGGTTTCGAAGAAACTATCTGCGTTTCTTAGCGGTCTTCTTCTTCGCCGCTACTTTTTTCTTGGCTGCCATATTATTTTTGCGTTGTCCGTCTTAGGAAAGCCGGCAACACTTTCTTAATTATAAATAGCCGACCTTGCTATTTATTTATAACTCATCGACCTTGCTATTTATTTATAACTCATCTGATATTTGAATTATACAACATTACGCAAGAAAAATAACTGTGGATAACTTTTTTGTCATACTTTGTATTAGTTTGTAATAATCTGTATCTCTTCTTCCAAATTTATTTTATAAACATCAGAAACTTTTTCTTTGATCATTTTAATAATCCATGAAATATCTTCCTGTGTAGCGTTTTTATTAACAACAAGAAAATTGGCGTGCCTTTCCGAAACTTCCACTCCGCCGATCTTCAACCCTTTCAGTCCGATATTGTCTATCAGAAATCCGGCCGGCAAAAACCGCGCGCTTTTAAACCGCGAGAATTCCGGATTATGCTCAGTTAAATACGCCGCGGCCGGGCACTTCGCTATCTCAATATTTTTAAACACGCATCCGGCCGACATTTCAGAAAGCGGTTGGTGTTCTTGGCGGAATTTCATATTCTCAATCATTTTTTTCATCACCGCCTCCGGATCGGATTTTTTCAAGCGCAAGATAGCGCCCAGAATAATTTCTTTGTTTGATTTAAAAATACTGTTACGGTAACCGAACTCGCATTCATGCTTAGCATATCGCTTTAGCCTCCCGCTTATCGGATCAAATGCTTCAACCGTTTCCATAATATTCGCCGTTTCACTTCCGCAAGATCCGGCGTTGCCGTAAATCGCCCCGCCAAGAGTGCCCGGCAAACCGGCCGCCCATTCCAGGCCGGAAAGTCCGAGTGCTTTTGCTTTGTTAACCAAGGCGCCCATAGACACGCCCGATGCCGCGTGCATCACCTCCCCAGCCATACTTACTTTTCCGGCCATCATCTTGATCACCAACCCGTCAAAACCTTTGTCAGAAGCAAGCACGTTTGTCCCTCCGCCTAAAATATAAAAAGGCACACTGCTTTCTCGCGCGGCCGAAACCGCCCGCTCCAGCGCGCGCCAATCATGCGCTTCATAAAAAAACTTCGCCTCTCCGCCCACGCGGTAAGTATTATAACTCTTCAACGAAACCGCGTGCCGCAAATTTGGAATATCATTAATCGCCATGCTCGCATTATACCATATAAATTTTAGCGCGAACCAATTTTTAATGAAAAAGAAAAGCGCTCGCCGAATTTCGGCAAGCGCTATGCAAAGTTATACAGTTTCGATTTTTTCCGCCAAGTGATTAAATAACTGCTGGTGCAGATCTAGGAGGTGTCGAAAATAGGATTTATTTTCCTCTTGCTCGTAGAAGTCATTCGCGCCAAGGTCAACCAGTATCGCGCCCATCGTTCGCTCAAGAAGAAGAATGCTCATCTTGCGCTCAAAATCTTTGTCTTGTTTCGCAACTGGAATATCGCGATATGCGGCGAGCCACTCCTCAACATATTTCAACAACTGCTCAAAGGTGTAGCTGACATCCCGGATGTGCATCAAACAATTCCAAATATTAAACGCAAGGTCGTACCATTGCGGGCGGTACGACCAAAACAAGTTCGATAACACGACAAATGAGCCGTCTGGCAAACGATAGATGTCGTTCGCGGTAAGATGGCCGTGGCAGAAAACCATAGGAATTGATGGCAGATGTTTTACCGCTAATGGGTAATATCTGACAAGATATGGCGCGTAATCCTCTAAGTTCAGCCACTTCTTGTGTTCGGATATTTTACGCCAGTGATCTACCCGGCGAACGGTAAATACCAAGCTGTCTTTCTTCGTCTCCGGCTCAACCCAAGAACGCGTAAGCGCCGAGGTGCGATACTCCTGATAGAAGCGAGCGAAATCGCGCATCTGCCCTGCATCGGCAAACGGCATCTCGAAAATCTTGGGTGCATCAAGGTACTCGGTGATGAGATAGCCGTAGCCGCGTTCCTCCGCCCACGGTTTGTGAGTATAGAGAGTTGGAACACGGACAAGTTTGCTTTGGTTTTGATCGGTGAAGTGTCTAACGATTTCACCTTCGTCAATTTCCGGCTTCAACCCTTGCAGTTTCAGCACTGCCGATTTGCTATCCAGCGTACCCTTGTAAATCAGACTTCCGACTTTGCCTTTATCATAAATCGTGCCACGAAAAATTTCCTTTTCCACGACAAACCCTGTTTCAGCCGTGACTTGCGCCAAGACATCCGCCTCTCGTTGAGAGAAATCATCTTGAGTGAAATATTTTTCGGTGATTCTGTTGTTCATGGTGTCGGCCTCCTTTCTTGATTATAGCGATTTTTATCGCTTAAGAAAAGAAAGGAGCGCATCGCGTCTCCTCTCAACTGTTGTTCATGATATGCTCTTTTCTCCGGAGTTCCATTCTCTCAAAAAATGGAAACTGCGAAGCGAGCACATCGAGCGGTGTAGCGATAACAAGCTGCTTGATTTTCGCGGCCAATCCTTTCGTCAGCTTGTGTGTTTTGATCTCAGGCCAATGGCCGAGAATGAGTCGCGCGAGGATTTTCACCTTGAGACCTCTCGCGTTGTCGCAGAAAACGACAACTCGCCTGTCAGAAAGTCGCCGCTCGTTTGCGATTCGAGCAACACCACGAAGATTCTCGTTTGTCGTTACGGCCATTTTCTCCAAGAGAATGGGAACCGTAACTCCTTGCTTTTTCAAGTATGCGGCCATCATTCCGGCTTCGCTGATTCCAGGCGCGCTTTTCCGGTTTGTGTATCCGCCAGTGACAATGATCGCCACAACATTGTTTCTTTCGACAAACGATACAACACGATCAAGATACCTCCTCATTGATTCAGTCAGATGACATCCGTATCCAAACACAACAACCAAAGCATCCTTTTCGGCCATTTTCCACCTCCTATTTAGTTGTGAAAGGTCAATTTACTTCGCTATATAATACAAAATAAAAACAACTTCGTCAAGGTTTTTTGGTAATGTCCACATACATATGGCGGTTTCTGCCAGGATAGATAATATCTTGGCATATGAGTATAAACATGCCAAAAACAATCAAAGAAGAGAGATTAAGGTGGGTACTGCCCATCTGCAATAAAGAGGTTAAATCAAAAGACGTGGCCAAAGTGTGCCCGCATAGCCAAAGAAGCCTGGAGAGGTGGCTGACTGGATATCGCGAGCATGGAGAAGCCGGACTGGAGCCGCAATCAACCAGGCCAAAAAGCCATCCGAAAGAAACGCCGATACGAATCAAAGAAAGAATCATTGAACTGAGAAAGGAGACTAAATTATGCGCCAAGAAACTGAAATGGCGACTGGAAAAAGAAAAGATCGTCATTCACAAAAACACGGTTCATAAAATTATAACACGGTTCATAAAATTATCAGAACAGAAGGATTGACGAGAAAATACCGAACCAGGAAAATCAAATACAAATACATTAGAGTTCCTTTGAGCCGGGGCGAATTGGTTGAGATTGATGTTAAATATGTACCAGATTTGGTTGGAAACAAGCAGTATTATCAATTTACGGCCATTGATCGCGCTTCCCGATGGAGATACTTGAAAATCTATGACGATTATTCGAATTTAAGTTCAATAAGATTCCTGGAGGAATTGATCAAAACCGCGCCGTTCAGAATCAGAGCCATAAAGACGGATAACGGGAGTAATTTTACCAACAGATACACCGGTTATCTTAAGAGCTCGGACCCTTTCAACCCCAAACTGCATGATCTTGATGTCTTATGCCAACATGATCTTGATGTCTTATGCCAAAAACACAACATCATTCACTACCTGATTGATCCAGGCAAACCGGCTCAGAACGGAAAAGTTGAAAGATCTCATCGAACCGACCAAGAAATGTTTTATGAAAGAAGCAAATTTAAAAATGTAAAAGAGTTGGAAATAAAAATCAGAGCATGGAACGAAGAATACAATAATTTGGAACACTGCTCCTTAGATGGAAAAACTCCGAATGAAATGCTACAATTATTAACCATTAAAGAACCGACAGATGTATGTGGTTAAAACATGTGGGATTTTGACAAACACAAAACCCGAGCCAAAGCCCTGGTGCCAAAGTTTTTTATTTTTGCTTTAAACGCCATTTATCCGCGGTGTCAAATCAACGCTCGAGTGTTGATTTGACACCATTTACATTAATAGAAAAATCTTACAAATTTTTGAAATTAACTAAATGCTTCGTTCAATTCTTTATTTTCGGAAAAATCTTTTGTTTTAATCAAATGAATAAAATCGGCGATGTTTAATATTTCAATAAGCAGGATCACTTCCTTTTCACAAGGATATGGCAAGATAAATACACTTTCCTGCAATTGATGAAATCCCATTATCCTTAACTTCCGACGGAAAGCATCGCGCGCCCATTTATATTTATTCGGAATATCAAACATCACCACGCGCCAATATCCGTCTTTTTGCGGTTTCTGAATTTTAAAATTTTTAAACGATTCTTCTATTGATTTATTTTTACCCTTTTCCGTTAAATATAATTCAAAAGTGTTTTTGTTAATTTTTTTAATTTTAATTAAATTATGTCTTTTCAAATATTTTTTATCTTTATTAAATTGTTGTTTGTCAAAATATCGGCGTTTTTGAAAAGAATGCCCGAACGCTGAAAAAATATTCGGGGCCACCGCGGCGACAGTCAAAACTCCTCCCACCGCCAATAATCCCAATAATAATTTACCAGCAACCACTCCCGTATTTTTAGCCAATTCTATCAGCCGCTCTTTCTCTTTCTGTTTCGCAAACGCTTTTTCCGCTTCTTTCCATTCTTCTCCCAAATATTTAATAAACAATCCCTGTTTATTATGCAAAGTTATTTTAAATTTATTTTCGCGTTTATTTTTAATTTTATTCATTTTGCTTATTTCTATTTATTTATTTCTATATTTTTTTATTTATGTTTATTTTATCTATATTATATTTCTTTTAATATGGTGTCAAATCAGCGCTCGAGCGCTGATTTGACACCATATTAAAAGAAAGAAAATAAACAAAACACAAAACCCGAGCCAAAGCCCGGGTCTTATTCTTAATTCTATTGAGATTCTTCCCGCCTTGCGGGACTCCTTCAGAATGACAAAAAAATCAATCTCGTAATTCAATGGGATTTAAATCTATCGTCATCGCAAGACGATAGATTGATTAGTATCCCATTCCGCCCATGCCGGGCATTCCGCCTCCGGCCTGCTCTTTCTTTTCTTCCGGCACATCGGAGACCACTGCTTCGGTGGTGAGAAACATTGCCGCCACCGATGCCGCGTTTTGAAGCGCGCTGCGAACCACTTTGGTCGGATCAATCACGCCAGCCTTTACCATATCCTCGTAAACGCCGGTCAGAGCGTTGAATCCCTGCGCACCCTTGGCTTTCTTTACTTCTGATGCCGCCACCGAGCCGTCAATTCCGGCATTTTGCGCTATCTGGCGCAATGGTTCTTCCAAAGCCCGCCGTAAAATATTAACGCCGATTCTTTCTTCGCCTTCGGCCTTTACTTTGTCCAAAGCGTCTATCGCCCGGATTAAAGCCACGCCGCCGCCCGGCACTATCCCCTCTTCCACCGCCGCCTTAGTCGCCGCGATCGCGTCTTCAATGCGGTATTGCTTTTCTTTCTGCTCCACTTCCGTCGCCGCGCCCACTTTCACCACCGCCACGCCTCCGGAAAGTTTCGCACTCCGTTCCTGTAATTTTTCGCGGTCAAATTCAGAATCAGTCTGCTCTATCTGAGCCTTGATTTGCTTAACTCTCTTGTCCAAATCGGATTTCTTTCCTTTGCCGCCGACGATCGTCGTATTTTCTTTGGTCGCTATAACTTTGCGCGCCAAGCCGAGCATAGAGATTTCGGCTTTGTCCAGCTTCACGCCACGCTCTTCCGAAACGACCGTGCCGCCGGTTATAATCGCGATGTCTTCCAGCATTTCTTTCTTTACCACCAAAGTCGCCAATGCTTCACCTTCTACTTCTTCCGCGATAATCACCAGTTCCTTAGAACCGGACTGCGCCACTTTTTCCAGCAATGGCAAAATTTCTTGCAAAGAAGAAAGCTTCTGATCGGTGATCAAAATTCTCGCGTTTTCATACACCGACTCCATTCTCTCGGCGTTGGTCACCATATAAGGCGAAACATAACCACGGTCAAATTGCAAACCTTCCACGATTTCTTTGGATATACCGAAACTCTGCGACTCCTCCACCGTGATCACGCCGTCTTTGCCATTTCCGGATCTTGCGCCGAAATGGTTGCTACCTGAATAATCTCTTCTTTTTTAGAAATTGGTTTAGAAATTTTATTGCGCAACTCCGCCACCACCGCCACCACGCCTTTTTCAAGGCCTTTTTTCAATACCATTGGATTCGTGCCGGATGTGATATTCTTCAATCCTTCGGTGATAATCGCCTGAGCTAAAAGCGCCGCCGTGGTCGTGCCGTCGCCGGCGACATCGTTGGTTTTGGTTGAAGCCTCCCTCACCAAAGACGCGCCAATGTTTTCCAGCCTATCAGCCAATTCAATTTCTTTGGCGATGGTTACGCCATCATTCGTGATAATCGGCGTGCCATAGCTTTTCTCAAGCACAACATTGGAACCCCTCGGCCCCAATGTGACTTTGACCGTGTTAGCCAGCTTATCCACTCCTCTTTTGAGTGCCTGACGCGCTTCTTCATTGAAAGTTATTTGTTTAGCCATGAGACTTGAAACTTAAAACTTGAAACTTGAAACATTGGAAAATAAAATCTCTATCTTGCCTATCTGAATGTTTCATGTTTTATGTTTTATGTTCCATGATTATTTAATTATTGCCATTATGTCGTCTTCCCTGATGACGAAATATTCTTTACCCTCAACCTTTACTTCCGTCGGGCTGTATTTTGAAAATAACCCCCTGTCGCCCGTTTTCACCTGCATCTCTATTCTTTTGCCGCTCTCCAGCATCTTGCCGGGGCCGGCCGCCGCCACTACGCCTTCCTGCGGTTTTTCTTTTTCCACTGTGTCTGGCAAAACTATCCCCGATTTGGTCTTTGCCTCGTGTTTTTGAGGTTCAACGATAATATAATCTGAAATTGGTTTGAGTTTCATAATATATGTTAATTATTTAAATTAGCACTCCCGACTTAAGAGTGCCAATATGAATTATAAGGGGCCTGACATTAAA
>LCJJ01000036.1 GCA_000999175.1 Parcubacteria group bacterium GW2011_GWB1_44_7 | reverse complement strand
ACCCGAATAAGGTACTCGCGGAGGCCTTTGTGAATGAAACGCGCATTACCTCCGGGGTAGTCTCTCTTGCGGGAACTTTAGAAGTTTCAGGGAAGGGGGTGGAGTCTTTTCCCGGAACCGAAGCGGGCAAGCCCTTGCGCGTGACTTTAAAAACTGATGGTAAGGTAGAAGTTGTTGCCAGCACGACAAAGGCCGACATGACGATTCACCTTGCGGTGGGTGAAAATGGCATGAGCCCTATGAGCATGGATTTAGGGGTGCGGTCAATAGGAGATATTTTATATTTGAAGATTATTCAGTTGCCGTCGCTTATCTCAATGTTTTTGCCCGGCCTTGGTTCGTATGCGAACAAGTGGATATTGATTGACCCTAAAAAACTCCCGGAAGCACTCTCGAACGATATGATGAATATCAATATCGAAACGGACATCGATGTTACCGACAAGACGAAAAACGATCTTTTTATCAAGAAAGTTGTCGCGTTTGTTCAAGAACACAAACCGATTGTCGTCTCGGAGGAGTTGCCGGATGAAAAAGTCGGGGGAGTCAATGCGTATCATTATGCATTACATATTGACAAGGAAGGATTAAAGAAATTCTCTCTGGCGACGATACAAGAGGCGGCTCGTGTATACCAAAGCGACCCGAAAATAACTTCGGATTCCGTGAAAGAGGCGGAAATGGAGATTGAAAAAATATTCTCCGACCCCGCTTTTGATGCATTACTGAAGGATACTTCCATGGAGATATGGATTAGCAAGAAAGAACATTTCGTGACGCGCGTGAAAGTGGATGGATCTTTTGATCCGCGAGCCTTGGATAGCAACGCGAATGACGCCATCACCAAAATCAGTTTTTCCATCGATGGTGTATCGACGGATCAGAACAAACCCATGAACATTACCGCGCCGGGTTCTTCGATACCGGCAGAGGAAGTAATTTCGGGACTTTCTGGCGATGCGTTGGGGAACGCACGCACCAAAGCTTCCGATGCCGCCATCAAGGCAAACTTGAGCAGTATTCGCCCTCAAGCAGAAATCTTTTATGATGCCCATAATGATAGCTATGGACCGATACTCTATGCAGCCAAGGCGGGGCAATGTCCCAAAAATGGCGGGACCTCGATTTTTTATAAAGATTCGGGTATTCGAAATGCGCTAACGGACATTATGAAAAATAACGGCGGAAAAACGATCACTTGCGCGACAGGGAGGTCAAGCGGGAAATCGTCACAAGGCAAGGGGGGTGCTACGCAAAGCTACGCAGTGTCCTCACCCCTTGTTGCGGAAGAGGGGACGTCATACTGTGTCGATAGCTCGGGGGCCACAATGCAAGGGGTGGCGACCCTTCAGGGCAGTGTTGCCAAGTGTATTCCACAGAAAGTAGTTTCTCCGCCGGCGCTTCCTTTTTAATACCATTTTATTATGTCCAGATATCAAAAAATATTGTGCGCAATTTTTGCGGCGATATGGGTTTGGGCCACCATCAACCCAGTATTTCCTCATGACTGGTTGTTGGAAAATTACTTGGTCTTTATTTTCGTTCCCCTCATCATCATAACGGGGCGTTATTTCAAATTATCGAATGTTTCGTACACCTTGTTTTCTTTCGGCTTTCTTCTTGCATATCCTATTCGGGAGATATTCGTGCGTATCACCAGAGTCAAAGGGTTCTGGGGCTATTATCTGCCTCTCGATGTGACACTTTCGTTTTCGGCAATTTACGAAATTATTGAATGGCTTGCGGTGTTGAACGTCGGGTCTGCGGCGGGTATTGCTTTCTTGGGTGCGCAGGGGGACATCTGGGACGCTCAAAAGGACATGCTCGTGGCGGGGCTCGGAGCATTGTTGGCGATGCTCATTATATTTATGATTAACTGGAAATACAACAAGCATTTTATGCAAGAATTAAAAGAGAGTTTTAAAATTAGCGCGAATGATGCTCCCTTGGGAGAGGTTAAGTTAAAAGAGATGATTGATGGGAAGTAGGGCAATTGCTATTTTCGTGCTTTTAAGATATTATTTTAAGTGGGATTTTGTATACACAAAAGGAGAGTGTCATGAGTTTAGCATGTGGAGAATGTACGCATGATATTATTCTGGAGAGGGGATATATTCAAGTGGAAAAAATCCCTTACTGTAATGAGGGATGTTACAAGAACGCTTCAATAAAGAAACGATCTCAAGAGTTTCAAAAGGAAAGAGATTCGAGAGAAAAGGCAAGCCATGAAAGAATTTGATTTTTAAACCCAGATTGCTTCCAGTCTGGGTTTAATTGTTCTTGAACGACCACACTTTGATCTTTGGCGAAAAACTGATATATTGTAACCATGGAAATTGATACACGGGAGATGAACGAGCTTTTGGAATTGTCGCGTGAAAACAATAAAATGCTTCGTGCCCTGCGCCGTTCTCAGCGAGTAAGCTCGATTCTGACCGTACTGTATTGGGCGGTCATTCTCGGCTCAATATTTGGCGTGTATTATTATTTCCAGCCAACGATCCAAAAGTATACAAAAACAATCAAGTCATCATTCGATTTCTTGCAAAGTATTGAGGGGAAAGCGGGAGCTATTCCCACCGACGTACAGACATTGAAAAATTTGGTGGGAATGTAAGAAAAGAGAACAATTCTGTCAGTTGTTGTTGAATTTTTTGAAAAAATTCAACATGAATGCCGAGGTAGCTCAGTTGGTAGAGCATACGCCTGAAGAGCGTGGGGTCACCAGTTCGATCCTGGTCCTCGGCACCAAATTAAGGAACCCACACGCGAAGCGTGTGGGTTCCTTGGTAAATTGTTGCATGTCGATTGTCAGATGTTTCTTACAACGACTTAATCTTCACTTTTTGGACCTTCGCTTTATCTATCTTGGGGAGAGTAATTGTGAGAAGTCCATGTCGTTCGGTTGCGGTCACTTCCTCGGTCTCGATTTCTTGAGGAAGGAGAATTGTACGGGAAAATGCCCCCCAGTACAGCTCTTTATAGAAATAATTTTCACCGGCGATACCGGCGGGAGCCCCGCGTTCGCCTTTGATCGTGACGAGCTCGCGCGTGACGGAAATAGAGAGGTCTTCTGCGGGGACGCCGGCGACCATGGCTTGGATAACGATTGCTTCGTCGGTTTGGTATACATCTACTGAAAGCTCGCCGTCAACGGGCTCGTCGCTTGCCCATGAGTGTGCGGACCCTGTGTTTTCTTCAGGGATAAGGTCACCTCCGTTTTTATTGTTTTTAAGGCTGACGGTTCCCGTAATACGTTCAAAAAAAGATTGCTTCATGGCGTTGTGACCGGTTGTGGTTTTAAGCGTTTGACGAGTTCTAATAATATAATAATTCCGACAATCCCTATCCAGTAACGAGAGAATACTGCTAAAATATCCGCCGTTCCGTTTACCTCCATTATAGATAAATTAAAATATGCATGCAAGAGGGTTGCGGAGATAATTCCGATTGTTGTTGTGATAATTTTCCACGATCGCGCATAGTAGAAGGAAAATGCAACCGTAAGCCCAACGATTGCTGAGCTAATCGTGTGAATAACCGTTGATCCAAGGAAGCGCAGGTTGGTATTGGTAGCCGCGTACAGCACACCCTCGTGTGAGGTGATGTCTTTGAGGAGGTACAATGTGTTTTCGACAGCGGCAAATCCCAGTGCGGCAGTAATGAGGTAAATAACTGCGTCAATGGGTTCATCAAAATGCCTGCTTTGAAATACGATAAAGAATGCCACGGCATACTTTGCAGTCTCCTCAACCCCCGCCAAGAGAATTGTTTGAATTTTTTCGGGAGGAAGGAATATGAAAAGTTGCTCTGTGTTGAATGCGCGCAACGTATCCAGTATCGACGGGAGCACGGTCACCACAAATTTCTCAACAGGGAAGACAAGGCAAATAACGAGCATGCCGCCCGCAAAACAAAGCGCAATGAGCCCTGTTGGTTCGGGTGATTTGTAGTCCTCTTTGAGCCAAAACCAAAGCCATAAAAGCGCCGGAAAAACACCTCCCGCAAGGGCGATCCCCAATGGTTCCAACGCTACAATGAAGTCGGCCATGATTCAATAATGAGAAGTGTTTTTTTATTGCGCGGTAACATATCCCAGAGCTCTTCGGTCACGAAGGGGATAAATGGGTGGAGCATTTTGATTGCCGTCGCGAGGATGTGGAGGAGAAGCCACTCTGCCGCTTGCCTATCGCTTCCGTGCACTTCCGCGTCTGCTCCGCGGTGTTTCGCGTTAATAGCGAGGCGCGGTTTCATCTCCTCGATAATTATATCAGCAAATGTCTTCCAGAAGTAATGATAAAGTTCTTCGCCTGCGAGGTGGAAACGAAAGTTTTCGTAGTGCGCGGTAATGCTTGTGATGGCAACGTTGAATTCTTTCAAAATTTCCTCATCGCGCGGTGTGAACGCAGGTTTCGGTGTCTCAAGTGTGGTGTCGCCCGCGTTCGCGAGTACGAATCGCGTTGCGTTCCAGATTTTGTTACAGAAATGTTTGTAGCCTTTTATTTTGTCCTCGGCGAGCGAGAGGTCGTTGCCTGGCGTATTGCCAATGACGAGCGCAATACGAAGTGCATCCGCACTGTATTTGGAGGTCAAGTCGATAGGGGAGACGACGTTACCCTTACTCTTGGACATTTTTTTGCCGTGCTTGTCGTTCACCATGCCATGGAGGTACACGGTGCGGAATGGAACCTCGTCCGTGAGATAAAGTCCAAAAATGACCATGCGCGGAATCCACCTGAAAATGAGGTCTCGACCCGTTTCCATAACATCCGTCGGATAGAAGCCCAAATCGCGCTTCTCAGGGTATCCGAGGGCAAGCAAAGGCCACTGTCCAGAGGAGAACCATGTGTCAAAGGTGTCGGTTTCCGGCGTGAGTGGTGCGCCACACGAGGGGCACGCGTCACCCGCCTTATGGTCTGTGTCGAGAGTACCCGTGTTGCATTTTGTACAGATCAAAGTTGTCGGGGATGAAGCGTATTTTTTCCGCGCGTACCGCATTGGCCGCCATTTTTGCAAGTGGTGCCATTTTTACAAACCACTGTGGCATCACGCGTGGTTCTATCGTCGTACTGCATTTGTAGCAGGTCGGTACTGCGTGGGTGTAGTCCTCAATTTTTTCAATGAGACCGAGTGTTTGTAAATCTTCCACCACGTTCGTTCGCGCTTCGGCGATTTTCATTCCTGCATATTTCCCTGTTTTGTCGTTGAGCTTACCAAATTGATCAATGACTTCCACGCGCGGAAGATTGTGCGTTTCCGACATGCGGAAGTCGTTGTGGTCGTGTGCGGGCGTGATTTTGAGCGCGCCAGTGCCGAACGTCGGGTCGACTTCTTCGTCGCCAATGACGACAAGCGAAAGTACACCTTCGGGGTGTTGCACGTCTACTGTTTGCCCGATGAACTTTTGATAGCGTGTGTCGGCGGGGTTTACTGCGATCGCGACATCGCCAAAAATAGTTTCGGGGCGTACGGTTGCCACCGTGAATGGCCCGTATTTTATATAATATAATTTGTCATTTTTTTCAATAGTTTCTGTTTCAACATCAGAGAGGGAAGTCTGGTGTTTCGTGCACCAGTTCAC
>LCJJ01000035.1 GCA_000999175.1 Parcubacteria group bacterium GW2011_GWB1_44_7 | reverse complement strand
GTCAATTTTTACAAAAGAATTCTCTTTTTCATCCGCCACAATCCGAAAAACAATATCGGATAAATTATGATAAGCGTCACCGAGGTGAAAGAAACCGCCACCGAGGCAAACGGCAGAGACGCGAAAAATTCTATTACTTTAATTTGATACGCCGTAATCGCCCATGCCGCGAAACCGACAATACGACCGAGAGGAACAAAAATTATCCCCGCCAAACCAGACAAAAATCCAAGCAGCATCGCCGCCGGAACAAAAGGCAAAACCAAAACATTGGCGACAACCGACACCAAAGACAAATTTTTAAAATAATAGATGAGCAACGGGAATACAAAAAATTGCGCCGACAAGGTCATCAAAATAATTTCTTTCAAACTCTTAACAAATTCTCCAATCTGGCCGGCAATTTTTGAAATTTTTTCCGTTTTATAATTTAACAGCGGATAAACATAAGCCAGCCCCAGCACCGCCATAAATGACAGCTGAAAACCGACGTCAAAAACCAGAATCATCGGGCTTAAAAATACCATTGCCGCGCCGGCGAGAACAATTGAATTTTTCGCGTCGGACAAGCGCCCGTAGCCGGAAGCGAACAACAGCAAGAGCCCCATTATTGCCGCCCTCACCACCGAGGCCGAAGCGCCGGTCAAAACGGAAAACAAAATAATCAACCCCGCCGAGAGCCAGAACGCTTTTCGCCTTTTAAAAAACCAAACCAGCGCCCACAGAACCGCTTCGGCGATTATGGTGATGTTATATCCGGAAACGGCGAGAATATGCGAAGTGCCGGTTTTATTGAACGCCTCTTTCAGTTTGTCAGGGATTTCCTGCCGGCTTCCCAGTAAAATGCCGTTTATAAACGATGCGTTCGGCTCGGCCAGAGAACGACTCACCGCCAATTCAAATTTATCCTTAACGATAAATATTTTTTTATAAAAACCAAGCTTCATTTTCTCAAACAACCCCAATCCGGCGGTCTTGCTTGTTTTAATCTTCGGAAAAGACATCGTCGTTGCTACGCCCTCTTTCTTTAAATAATTTACATAATCAATCCCGTACGAAGCCGCGAGGGCTCGCAGCGTGCCCCTGCTTCGTACGGGATCAAAATTTTGCGGGGTCTTGAGCGCGCCGTTTATCTCCAAAAAATCTCCGTATTGATATTTCGGAAAAACATTGGCGAAAATCTGGGTTCGTTCATCAACTTCAATAATTTTATCCGGCACGATAATTTGTTTCACCCTAAAAACAAACTGCGCCCTGCCGTTTTGATAAACCGTCTCATCGTCAACATATCCTTTCAAAATAACCGCCACTCCCCTGCTTGCCTCACCCAAACCGTGGCGAAGCGGGCCGCCAGCCTCAATGTCGCTAAATTGACTCAAAATATTTTTTGATAAACTGACATAATTAAACCTGACGATTCCCAGCGCAAAAACTAATAAAAGAGCTCCAGTCAAAATTCCGGCGCGGGAAAATGTTTTGTGATATGCCGAAATGCCAATAATTCCGATGCTTATAATTATTAAAACCAAAATAAAACTATATGAAACGGGCACAAAAGACGCCATAAAAATTCCTCCTGAAAAAGCCAACAACAGAAAAAATAAAATTTCAGATTTGTGCAAAACTTTCATGATGTATAAATACCAAATAACAGGCTTTTATTCAATTTACAAAACCTTTTTTATTTGATATTATTTAAAAAAATTGCGGGCGTAGTTCAATGGTAGAACGCTGTCCTGATAAGACAGAGGTTCATGGTCCGATTCCATGCGCCCGCACAAAACATCTTCCTCTTGATTTTCTCCCGTAATGGAGCAAACTGATTCTAAAAGCACCTTGGCTTTTATTTCATTCAGCGCCTTCTTGAAAAAAACCCGGAACTTATCCAGATATGGAGAAATGAGGAAATCGGCCGGGACGGCATGATTTTAGTTTTTTGGGAAAACCCTGATGAGCTTGACCGCATAGCCGAATCCCTCGGAATACAGGAGCCTGACCCGATTCTCCGACGAGAAGAAGTGATAAACAACGCCTTAAGGATATTAAAGGAAAAGTATGCGGCGCAACACCAGCGACTGCTCATTGAAGCCGGAGATAAAAAAGAAGCGTAAGCGCTTCTTTTTTATTAGTTTTTGTGCTAAAATAAAATTATGGATGACCAGAAAATAGCCAGCCGATACAGAGTTGAATTATCCTCGGTAAAAGACCTTCTTTTTCATTTTCTTCTGCTTTGGACGGCGATTTTGCTGGTTTTAAGCTGGCTGGATTTCCTGATTCCCGATTTTGAACTTCCCGATACTCTGGTAACAAGTTATCTGGTGTTTCTCGGCGTCTATATCATCCACAAGGAAACTTCCCGATGGACCGGCGTGAAACTAAACATCCGGCCCGGCGAATTGTTCGTTTACGTCTGGTGGATTTCATTGTTGGCCATGTCTCTGCTCGGCTCTTTTCTGCGCCTGGAAGTTTCTTCCCCGATAAGATTTTTAAGCTATGAGGTTTTGGGAGCGTTTCTTTTGAGCGAAATTTCCAAAAATCTCAACGCCTATCGAAGAGATAGAGTTGGCGGAAAAGAACAAGACAAATAATGCGATGAGGGGGAGGGTTGCGCCGAATTCCCGCACTTCAATCTTGTTGAATGCGGGACAAGGTCCAGACACCAGTCTTGAATCCAGCCCTTGGCGGTGAGGTGTCCGAGTGGTTTAAGGAGACGGTCTTGAAAACCGTTGTACGGGAAACCGTACCGTGAGTTCGAATCTCACCCTCACCGCCAAGGGCTGGGAGAGTCCCACCCCCTCCCCGTCCAAATTTGGTCGGTGTAGCTCAGTGGTAGAGCACTGCCCTCATAAAGCAGTTGTCGCAGGTTCGATCCCTGCCACCGACACTTGATAAAACACCAAACCCACTTCTGCGGGTTTTGTGTTTTATCCGGTGAAGCAAATCAAACTGCTTGATTTGCGCGAGGGATCGAATACCGGAACGATGCGATTTTCGCATATCGTGTTTAACGATGTTCGACATCGTTAAACACGATATGCCGCTAAATTATTGCCTTAATGTTTATTAGTATGTTATGCTTCTATTAAAAGTAATCGCGGGGTAGAGCAGTCTGGCAGCTCGCAAGGCTCATAACCTTGAGGTCGTGGGTTCGAATCCCACCCCCGCAACTACAGAAAATGAAAAGGTCCTTACAAGGGGGCTTTTTCATTTTCCACTTGATTGCGGAGGAGGCGAATGCCATTGAGGCATTCGCATTGGGATGAGAATGCCGGTTTGTTTTTATCCCTATTCCTTTCTCTTGTTTTTATCCCTCTCGCTTTTCTTGAGAAATTTTTTTCTTAGTCGCAGAGATTGCGGCGTCACTTCAAGAAGCTCATCGTCTTCAATAAAATCCAGCGCCTGTTCAAGGGTAAGAATAACCGGCGGAGCAAGAATTATGGTTCCGTCAGAAGATTTTGAGCGCATATTGGTAAGTTCCTTGCCCTTGCAAACATTAATTTCGATATCTTCTTTGCGGCTGTTAAGACCGATAATCATTCCTTCATAAACTTGTGTTATCGGAACGATAAAAACAATTCCTCTCCCCTGCGCAACTTCTAAACCGAACGCTACCGCCTTGCCGGTTTCGGAAGCAATTAAAGCGCCGTTTCTGATTCTTGGCGGCTGTTCCGCCATCTCTTTGTGGCCCAGCAAAACGCTGTTTATAACCGCAGTGCCCTTTGTGTTGGTGACTAAAATATTTCTCAAACCCAGAAATCCCCTGGTGCTGATGTGATAAACAAACCGGGAATAACCGTTCTTGTGATTTATCAAATCAACCAAAGTTGCTTTTCTTTTGCCGAATTCAGTCGTAATAATGCCGACTTATTCCGGCTTTGAAACCTCCAGCTCAAACCCTTCGCGCCGCAATGTTTCAATTAAAATAGATAAGTGCAATTCTCCCCTGCCGGAAACCACAAAATCAGTTCCGCCAAGCTCGGCCAACCGCATGCTCACGTTAGTTTCCAGTTCGCGGCGCAATCTTTCGGCAATTTGCCTTGAGGTAAAGCGAGAGCCTTCCTGCCCCTTAAAAGGCGAAGTATTGGGACCGACTCTTATTCTTAAAGTCGGCTCTTCTATTACAACCGGCGGTATCATTTCCGGATTATTGGGGTCGGCAACAGTTGTTCCGATGCGCGCATCGGGAATTCCGGTCAAAGCGACAATATCACCGGCAAACCCTTCTTCGTTTTCTGTCCTTTGCAATCCTTGATACGTAAAAATTTTCTCAATTTTGCCGTTTTGTTTATTGCCCTCGCCGTCTATGACCGCAATCGGCTGGTCTTTTTTAATTTTCCCCCTCGCAATCCGCCCGATTGTGTATTTTCCCTGGTAGCTGTCATAATCAAGATTGGACACCAACATTTGGAACGGGGCGTTAATGTCAACTTCCGGCGCCGGAATATATTCAATAATTTTTCCAAACAGGGGCTTGAGGTCGGCCGGCTGGGTTTTTTCTTCTTGAGACGGAATATGATTCCATGCCTTTCCCTCTCGGCCGATGGCGTACACCATCGGAAAATCCAAATGATGCGCCTCTTGAGCTAAGTTTAAAAAAAGACTGGCCACCTCATCGGTTGTTCTTTTGATATCCGCGCCGGGTTTGTCTATTTTATTTATCACAACGATTATTTTTAAATTAAGCTCAATGGCTTTTTTGAGTACAAATTTGGTTTGAGGCATCGGCCCTTCTTGGGCATCAACCAAAAGCAGGGCTCCGTCAGCCATATTTAATGTGCGTTCAACTTCACCGCCGAAATCGGCGTGGCCCGGAGTATCAATAATGTTTATTTTTATCCCGCCGTAATTTACCGAAGCGTTTTTGGCCAAAATCGTAATACCCCTCTCGCGTTCCAAGTCGGTTGAATCCATAATCAAGTCCTTGCTTAATTCTTCGGCCTTGGCATGAAAAGTATTGGATTGTTTCAATAAAAAATCAACCAAAGTGGTTTTACCGTGGTCAACGTGGGCAATAATGGCGACATTTCTTAAATTTGTAATTTTCTCTTTCATAAATTTTGGCGGTTTGATGTTGAAAAAATCAGCCCCCATCTGCACGGGGGCCCAAAGATTTAAACCAATTTAACAAATTTATTATATACTAATTTCTTAATTTACGCAAATGCTTAGAAAGCATTCAAATCAATTAACACAAAGCCGGGCTTAGCTCGGCTTTGTGTTAATTGATTTCGGTGTCGTCTTATTTCTGCAGTAATATTTGTCCCACATTTATCGCCGCACCGCAGTCCATTGACAGCGTTTTGGGCAACGCTTCACTGGATAGTGTCAATATCTTGTAATCATATCCTCCGAACAAGTAGGTCGTCTCCCCCACCCTTATATACCTGGCGTCGCCGGAACGGTTGTCAAACATTACGCTCGTGCCGTTTTTAAAAGTCGGACTGCCCGGAATCGACTGGCACCGCTCGTCAAACTGAATTCTGCGGGTGGCGTATTCGGCAACCAGCGCATCGACTGGCCGGCGATTTCCCCGCCGGTTTTGGGCGCCGCTTTTTTAGAAATCTTGGCGCTGGGAGTCGGAGTCGGAGAAACGGTTTCTTGATTCCCTCCCAAAATCCCCTCTTCATCCGCCGGCCTTTTGGTTAAAATAAACGCCGCCAGAGCAATTGCCGCAACAACGACAATCCAAACAATTTTTTTCATTTAAAAATACTTTTTTACGCCGGGCTAATCACCCGAAAACAAAAAAGCGATTAATTAAACTCATTATACCATTGCGGCTAAATCCGCAGAAAAGCACTTGTTCATAACCCCCGGATTCATTTCATTGCGCGAACTGACATAAATTCTTTAACCAAAACCCCGCCAACGGCGCATAACCTCCGGCTTTCTATATTGAGGGGGCTTTTAATTTGGTTTATAAAATGATAATTTTTAATTTTAAAGGGTGAGGTGGCCGAGTGGTTGAAGGCGCGGTTCTCGAAAAGCCGTAAAGGAGAAATCCTTTCGTGGGTTCGAATCCCACCCTCACCGCCAATTTTCAGAATTCGGATTTTGGGCGATTGTTGCCTCGCCCCGCCGCCCTGCTCGCCAAGAGCAGAGCCCAGCAAAAAAGTTTTCTTTTCCTTTTAGAAGAAAAAATCGGGCGCGCGCAAAT
>LCJJ01000034.1:4613-5159 GCA_000999175.1 Parcubacteria group bacterium GW2011_GWB1_44_7 | reverse complement strand
AGACCGGAATTCAGCATCTCTTTTAAACAATCACCTTTCAAGAGCGCTCTCTCTCGACCCAAACAGCCCCCCGCTTCAAAATCAGTAATAATAAACAACGTTGTTGGAATATTTAATGATTTCAATATCGGCAATGCTCCTGAAGGCTCAAGGATAATTTTCAATAGATGGCAAAATGTTGCCGGTGAAGAAATCCTTTATCGCCTTACGAAATTGCCCTGTTGCCGGCCACAACGCGCGGAATACCAAAGCACTCCAGAGCAAGAGTCCGCCGAAGAATCCTATCTGGAAAGCACGGCCAAGCTCAATATACGATAATCCTTGGTTCCCAAACCAGAACCATTTATCGTCAATGACATTGATGAGTCCCAAGTAATTACCCAAGAGTCCTCCCGCAACGACAAGGAGTGTCGCCCAAAACAAGATATCAACCATTAATCCCTGACCTTTTGCTTCTTGCTTGCTGATTGCAGGCCCCAGGAAGAGAGCGCTTCCAATCCACGCGAGTCCAATCCAAACAATAGGAGCTTGAATATGCAGAGTTCT
>LCJJ01000034.1:0-4583 GCA_000999175.1 Parcubacteria group bacterium GW2011_GWB1_44_7 | reverse complement strand
CGATATCAAATCCATAGAAACTGGTGCGGTCAGAATAGTAGTGTGCCATAAGTACGCCCACCGCGAGCTGGACAAGGAACACCGCCACAACGATGAGGAAATATTTACCGACTTTGCGCTGGCTTAATGTTAGCGGACGAAATTCAATAAGCTTGAACTCTCTCCGTGAATTATCGCGATGATTGAGATAATGCTCATATATGTAGATTACCGCGCCAAAAAGAAGGAAGGTAAACGCGTAGCTCACCCATGTCCACGTAAATGCGGCTGTTATTGGTTTGTTATCGACCAAAGGCTCATGAGGCCAATTCTGCGTCCACGATGATGAACCGTCCGGACGAAGCGCAACCGTCGTCATTGATGAATAAATCAAAAAGTCAGCAGTTTGGAGCGCTCTCTCGGGACTGAGAGCTTTTGCTTTAGACCACCCTTTACTTGGGTCGTCATTGAGAAGGAATTCGACGATTTCTTTTTGGATATCTTTGACTGCAAACGCAAGCGGATCAGGGAGGACCAATTCTCTCTGTGTCAAATCTATCCCCTTAAGCATTCTCTGCATCTCTCGTTTTATGGACTCTTGATCACCCTCTGATAACCCGGAAAAAGATTGACTAAAGCGAAGCATAGCGATATTTTCCTCTGTTTTTAAACCGAGTTGCTTCAAATATTCAGCGGTGTAGTCAACACCGAAATACGAACCCATTCCATACATACTGCCGTAATCCATAAGTCCGGCCTTTTGAAACCCGCCCTTCCCAGACACAATGTCTTCTCCTGTGAAGAGCACTTCGCCGGATGTCATAACAATCCTCTCAGGTCGGGGTGGTACAGTGCTATACGTAATCGTTGCCGCCCACGCAAGAATACAAAATGATGTTACTGCGACCACCAATAAAATCCATTTGAGAATACCACTAACCTTATCCTTTTCGTAGTTTTGATCTTCCATTGTTATAAAATGTTTATATCGTGAATTAAAATTAAGAATCCTCGAGTGACGACGTATTTCGTGCGGAATAATTGAGGTAGTTTAATAATTGATGGATTCCTTCCTTAATTATATCTTATCGCCTCAATATAGCAAGACCCTGTATTACCAATAATTACAATATGTTGCATGTTATATGAAAAAATATACCTACAGTTACATTGCAGGGTTAGCAATCTAGAATATTCACAAATTGGGTCTTCGCGGATTAGTGTGGGTCATTTTTGGCATATTTAGGCAGAGGTGGCATGAAGTGGTTCCGCTCTGTGTCTGATATTTACCGTAACAAGAATGGTTTTGACGATCAATTGGTTAATGTTGCCGCAGGACTTTGGAATTTTCATGTGCAGATAACGTAAAACACCGCCAGATATCTGACGGTGTTTGCCCGGGTTGCTATTGCGGGACTGGTCTATAATGATACAATAAGAAGATTGTCCTAGTATATTTTTAACCATGAAAAAATCAGGTTTTACCCTTACAGAAATTCTCGTTGTGGTCGCCATCATCGGCATCCTCTCCTCAATTGCGCTTGCTTCTTTTGGTATCGTGCGTGAAAAAGCAAAAATAGCCAAGGCAAAATCAGAGCTCCGTAGCGCGCGGAGTGGAATAGCGCTCCTTGAATCCGATACGGGTAAATGGCCGAACGGATGCCCCCCTTCTCAATCAAGTAACCCTGAAGTGAACCTCGAGGATGCGCAGGCGGGGGTTACTTCACGCCCCGTCGAAGGGGTGGTCGATAGTCCTTGTGAATGGACGGCGGATGAGGTTAATCGGTGGAACGGACCTTACATGAAAGTTCCTACTGACCCATGGGGGACTTCTTATGTCTTTGACCCAGATTATCATCCGGGGGAAAATCGTCCCATTCCGCCAAATACTAATTGCCCAGGTTATATTTCAAGTAATATCATCGCGGTTGTCTCTTACGGTCCTAATAAGCTTGGTTTGAACGCTTACGACTGTGATGATGTATATCTCGAAATGAGGTAACCCGCAGATAATTTATGGATGGAATAATTCTTTGGGAGCAAACTTGATTTCAGGCATGCCGGGAAATTGTTTTGCCGTCGCCTCTATTTGATACCAGAGCACGTTCGCACGGCATACGCCGCCACTCGTTTTATGTTCGGGGTCGCTGAATGCCAGTGTGAGCGTAGTAGTGCCATTTCGCGTTGCGCCCATAAGAACGAGCCCCGAAAGAGGATACTCGGTCGAAATACCTGCGCTTTTTTCTTCTGGGGTGAGCTTGCCCTGAATGAGGAGCTTCACCGCGTCTTGGAGCGGTGTCATGGTCGCGGGAATACGACGCTCTACGGCGACCAGTCCTTGGCGCGAGCAAAGTACGACACCCTTGCTGTCGCGGTCTTTGGAAGCATCATAGTAATACAATTTTACGGTGCGGTTCTGCGGTGCGGCGGTGTTAATCAACGTTGTTGTGGCAACAGAAAAAGTGACGGGAATGATAATCTCGTTGGCGTGTTCGGGAAGTCCGGAAGGATTATCTTTTTCGAGTACGAGTGTGCCGGTCGCTGTGGCGGGAGATTTGAACGTAAGCAGTGCGGTGAACGGGATATAATTTTCAGTCATCCAGTCGCTCGCTGTTGTGGCCGCGACACTCCCCAATAATTTCCCGTTTGCGTCATAGAGCTTGACCGGGAACGAAGCCTCGAAGTACCACGTGCCGCGCGCTTCTCCGGAAATAGGGAGTGGGCTCGTAACTGAAGCGTTCGGAAGCGGGGCGGTAACGGTGATAAGGTCATCTTTTGAAATGGAGGTGACCATATCCTCTTTCTTCTGACGTGTGGATGCGTACCATCCGCCAATAATAATAACGATAATAATGATGGTCGGAATAACGAATTTTACAGGTTTTTTGTCGTCCATATGTTTGTTTGGGGGTGAGGTTTATGAGAATTGTACCTCAAACTATAGTATATCTCTACTCTATTTATTTTACAATTTTTTTGCAGGAAATGTGTCCCCTGCATGATATACTAAACAGATGCAATTCTTTGGTACCACGATGTTCGCAATACTGCTCCTTACCATGGGAACTTTTTTGGCGGGAAACAGCAAAGAGGTTGTAACGTTCATCGAAAAAACCTCCTCAATGTCCGCATCGGTGTTCTTTACACAGAGTACCACCGCAACACAATTACGCACTACATTTAAAGCCGTTCCAGAGACCAAGAAAAAGTTGCGTATCCTCCTTGTCCCCGGACATGAGCCAAATTTCGGTGGGGCGGAATACTTGGATATCAAGGAACGCGACCTAAACGCCGATCTTGCGCTCATCCTTGCGCGGTATCTCGTCGAGGACGGTCATTACGAGGTGGCAATGACGAGAGGCAAAGATGGCTGGAACCCTGATTTTCAAAATTATTTTACTGCGAAGGATGAAGAGATAAAGGCGTTTGTACGTTCGCAAAAGATGGAGATGGTGCGGTTGATTGAAGAAGGAAAGGTCTTCAAAATGAGTAAGCAGGCTCCACACAATGCGGCGCAAAGCGATGTCGCATTACGTCTCTTCGGTATCAATAAGTGGGCAAACGACCACCAAATCGACATGGTCATACATATTCATTTTAACGATAGCTTTCCACGAAAACCGACTCTCCCTGGCGAACATAATGGATTTACTATCTATACTCCGGAGTATCAGTATTCGAATTCTCAAGCGACTGCCGAGATTGCCAAAAATATTTTCAAGCGGCTTGCGCGCATGTTCCCTGTTTCAAGCCTTCCCAAAGAAGACCAAGGGGTCGTCGAGGATCAAGATTTGATTGCAGTAGGAAACAGCAATTCTGTCGATGCCGCGAGTATGGTTATCGAATACGGGTATATTTACGAACCGCAATTGCGAACCCCCGATGTCCGCCGACTCGCACTCAAGGAATTGGCATTTCAGACATATCTGGGACTTGCGGATTTTTTTGGTGAAGCATCGCTCGTCGCGGGGTCGCATGGAAGCACACTTTTACTTCTTTGGCAAATGCTGAAGTATTCGCGCTTCAAGCGGCACTTATTGATAAAGGTTTTTATCCCCCATCAGGCTATACACGCAACGCCTGCCCGCTCTCGGGGCTTCTTGGTCCGTGCACGCGTGCGGCACTCGATGCATTTCAGTATAAATTCGGAATCAAAGACGAGCGGGGTGTTGTCGGAGAAAAGACACGCGCAGAACTTCGCAAACTTTTTCAACCAAACTTGATGAGTGTGCGGCGGTAAGGGCATGAGGGCTTATTTACGCTTGCCTCTTACCCTGCACAATAACACACGATAGTGATATCGGATACATTCTTCGGCAACCCTGTGGTAAAATACGCGGTACGAGACCGCAGTAAAGTTAAGAGCTTACTCAAGCTCAACATGAAATCTTGGATAGGTTATTAGGAATCGGGAGTATGTGGCGAAATTGGTATCCGCGTACATCTCAGAA
This sequence comes from Parcubacteria group bacterium GW2011_GWB1_44_7, assembly GCA_000999175.1. The sequence goes on along the minus strand of LCJJ01000034.1, from coordinate 153 downwards.
ATATATTCTGCAAGGGTTAGGAGGTTCGAGTTTCCCCTTCAGCACTCTATGCGAGATAAGTTTGCCGTGAGTAAAACTTTGTATTTTGTGAACCAAAACAAAAAACCACCTACATGCATTTTACGCTATAGCGTAAAATGCATGTAGGGGTGC
>LCJJ01000033.1 GCA_000999175.1 Parcubacteria group bacterium GW2011_GWB1_44_7 | reverse complement strand
GACTGGGGATATGGATTCGCCCTGCCTCGGCTCCCGTCCCGCCCGCAGGAGGGGTCTGGGGAGGAATGCGGGCGGGTTTTGGACTGGGGGTTTTCGGATTTTTGCACTCTTTTATTTTGCTCATTATCAAATATTTTGGTAATATTAGATTGTGGGAAGTGAGGAGATTCATATATTAAGTATACCACAATTTAATATTACTAATACATTATGGTAGAGTCAAGTAAAAACAACATAGCAAAAACCGTAAAGAGATTGCGAGAAAAAGCGGGATTATCGCAGGAAAAACTAGCTCGTCTTGCTGATGTTTCCAACAATACACTTATTAACATTGAAGCGGGAAAGCAAGATAATCCCACGATTGAAACTCTAAAAAAGATAGCCAAGGCATTAAATACACCCATTGAGAATTTAATAAAATAAGTATGCCTATTTTTAACGATTTAAAATTAGAGAATTGGAAAGAATCAGAAATTTGGACTGATAGTCTTTGGATTATTCCCGAACGAGATAAATCTGGGAAACATGATGGTTTTTATCACGGCAACTTTGTCCCACAAATTCCACGACAGTTAATTTTGCGATACACAAAAAAAGGTGATGTCGTTTTTGATCCATTTGTGGGTAGCGGAACAACCGCATATGAATCGGAAAGTTTAGGGAGACATTTTGTTGGCATTGATATTCAGCCGGAACTTGTAGAGCATGTTAAAAGTAAAGTAGATAATAAAGATTATTTTGCAGAACTTATTGTTGGCGACAGTATGGATAAAAATACTTTTTCTGGCATAACAAAAGTTTTGAACGCAAGAAAAAAGAAAAATGTACAACTAGCAATTTTACATCCGCCATACGCAGATATAGTTAAATTTAGTAATCACGAAAAGGATTTATCCAATGCAAAATCTTTGAGCGATTTTCTTAATGGGTTTGCCCTTGTTATCAAAAATACGCTTGATGTATTAGAGAAGAATAGATACTTGGCAATAGTGATAGGCGATAAATATACACAGGGCAAATGGGTTCCATTGGGATTTTATTGTTTGAATGAAGCACAAAAATTGGGGCTTACCTTAAAAAGTATTATAATAAAGAATATGGAAGGTAATCGAGCCAAACAACACAAAGAAGCAATTTGGAAATACAGGGCATTATCTAGCGATTATTACATTTTTAAGCACGAGTATATTTTACTTTTTAAATATTAAAATTATGACAACACATGTATTTATTGTAGGTGCGACCACTTTCAAACTACATTTGGAGTATCTTTTTGCTGGCACTGGAGCGCAAAATAATCTTGTTGATTTTAATAATTTACCAACCACAACCCTGCACCACACAAAAGAAAATATGTTGATTGGTATGATAGCCGATGCCAGTAGAGTAAGAAAAGGCGATCAAATTATTTTCTATCTACAACAAGAATTTTCTAAGAAAATATTTGAAGGAAAGTTTTTTGGAATTTTCAAGGCAAAAAATGATTGGTCTTTTTTAGACAATAACGACAGCGGGCAATACTTGATAAATGAACTGGAGAAATCTTTAACTTTCAGAACGCTTATTGAACCGAGTAAGGTTTATGCTGATGGCGTAACCGAGTGGGAAGCACTAGATGAGATAAAAAATATGCAATCTCCGAATCAAATGCTTTGGAGTTTGATTTATCGAAAGCTGAAAGGAAATAGAGGAAATACAATGATAACTATTTATGAGGCAGAAAGATTGTGCCAATTGATAAGAGATAAAAATAACAGACAAGAGTTAAATATCGGAAACCATAAATTATCGTTTGATCAAAATGGACAAAAGATTATTTTAACCAATGACAGCGTAAATACTTATAACGGCAGAAAGGAAGATATAAATTTACTTCCGAGATTAGTTGCTAAATATCGTGCAGATACATCTTTTGAGACACACCTACAAGCCTATATCGTACGCAATATCGGGAAAGGATTAAATCAATCCTTAGACAATTGTATTTTGGGTGAGAATCTAGAATTTGAATGGCTTGGCAATGAAGTGTCTTGTGGTGTTGGTATGCAACGGATTGATGTTATGGTCTCAACTACTCAAAATAATCAAAGAGTTTTGTTGCCGATAGAATTAAAGTCGGTGGAAGCGGACATAATCAATACGAAGCAGATACAGAGATATATTGACTGGATAGAGCAGTATTACACTCCGAATAGGCAAAGCGACATACAGCCCCTTTTGGTTTCAAAAAGGATAGATGACAAAACCACGCAAAGATACCAAAAAATTATTGATACTTTCAACGATTTTAATACCAGAAATTCCCGAAGGTGTAATAGTTTGAAGTATATTGAATATCATTTAGAAAATGATGATTTAGTTTTTGAGAAAATAAATTATTAGCTATGAACTACATCGGCAGTAAATTATCATTGTTAGAATTTTTGGAAGAATCCATAAATAAAGTGGTTGATAAAAACTGCCATACCTTTTGTGATTTATTTGCGGGAACTGGTATTGTCGGCTCTTATTTCAAAAAGAAAGGATACTCGGTTATTGCCAATGATATTCAATATTATAGTTTCGTCCTCAATAAACAGTATATTGAAAACCATGAGCATTTAGAGTTTCAGAAATTGACAAAAATTTTGCCGAAACTGAAAAATATTGAGATTAGCGAGAGAAAAAACTTTGTTTGTGATTACCTTTCAAATCTTAAAGGAATAAATGGTTTTATATTCAAAAATTATTGTTTAGGTGGAACACAAAAGCAGGAATTTCAGCGACAATATTTTTCAGATGAAAATGGAAAGAGATGTGATGCGATAAGAACGGAAATTGAGAAGTGGAAAAAAGAAAAATTGATTACTGGTAATGAGTATTATTTTCTCTTGGCTACACTTATTGAAACGATTGATAAACGAGCAAATACTGCCTCGGTCTATGGCGCGTTTTTGAAACAATTAAAAAAGACGGCACAAACGCCTTTTGTGTTAAAACCGGCAGAGATGATAATAAACGACCAAGAGCACCAAGTTTTCAATGAGGATATTAATGAACTTGCGAGTAAAATTGAAGGCGATATTTTATATCTTGATCCACCGTATAACCACCGACAATATGCAACTAATTATCATCTGCTAGAAACAGTTGCTAAATATGACAATCCAAAAATCCACGGCAAAACAGGATTGCGAGAGTATGAAAATCAAAAATCTCTTTATTGCTCAAGAACAAAAGCAAAAAAAGCATTTGCTGATCTAATCCTAAGTGCGAGGACAAAATATATTTTCTTGAGTTATAACAACGAGGGACTTATGACACTTGGTGATATTAAAGAGATAATGAGCTTACGCGGTAAATATGGATTTTTTACAAAAGAATACGGCAGGTTCAAAGCTGACAAAGACGAAAACCGAGATTACAAAGCAGATAAAACGCTTGAATATTTACACTATGTTGTGTGTAAATAAAAGAGTGCAAAAATCCGAAAACCCCCAGTCCAAAACCCGCCCGCATTCCTCCCCAGACCCCTCCTGCGGGCGGGAAATCAGCCGAGGCAGGGCGAATCCATATCCCCAGTCAAATGTTTCGCCCTGCCGAGTCCGCATTAGCTTTCAGGGTTCTCCGCAAAATGGGTTCTGACTTTTTCAAACAAAGGGTTCTCCGCAAAATGGGTTCTGACTTTTTCAAACAAACACCATCGGTAAAAACATTAGCGCCCGCAAGGGCGCTAATGTTTTTACCGATGGAGATGGAACAAAGCAACTGCTTGCCTTGCGTCGGGAATTGAACAGCGGAGTCATGTTTTTCCAGCAGGAAAAACTAACATACCGCTAGAGAATTACCGAAAAAGTCTGACAAACCACCCGAAGATACTGAATTTGCCTTCGTTTACTTTAATGAAATTCAACGCGTTTGCGTCTGTCTCTTCCAGAGCTTTGATTTGCGCATCCAAGTCGGCTTTCACCGCATCATCTGTCGCACGCCCTCTCGCTTTCGTCAGACGGTCAATGCTGTTTTGAGTAGTGACTACTTCGCTTCGGAGCGCACCGATATTTTTGTAATCGGTACCGATGAGAAAAGTTTTGAATCCGCCCCGTGCCTCAACTGCTTGTATAGCTTTGGTAGCACGCTCATTTGACGATTCTTGTTCTTCTGCGACAACACGAACCTCCTCACCAATGTTTTGGTCTTTGCCCGCAAGGTCAGTTAATGCTCGCACCGTCTCGGCAACCTTGCTCCTGTGTTGCTCGCTCATCTCTTTGCCTTTATCACTCTGCGCGAACGCAATTGAAGCAGACAAAGCAGTAAGTAGAAGCAATAAAGCGGTTGTTGATAAAATATTTTTGGTTCTCATCTATTTTTGACTACACTAATAATATCACTTGTTTCGACCGCGCCCGCCTCCAGTATTTGCCGAGAAATATGCTACCAGACCGTCATACATGGCTTGCGCTTCTTTTTGCACGCGAGTATTTGTCGCGCCGTTTTGATAGTTTAAGAAATCACATGCCGCATCCGTATTTGTGACAAAGTATGATTCTGTTAATACCCCGGGGAGAGAGCCGTATACCGTCATTCCATACCCGTCATTTTTAATTCCTTTGTCTGGAAGTTCGAGAGCGTTCACGATCTTGGGGTGGATGTATCCAGCAAAAATCTTATCATTCTTTTGAGTCACGAAACTTTGAGCATAATCCGCAGATGTGTTTGTTGAACCATTGTGGTGTATTGAAATAAGCACATCAGAACCAGCCGCTTCCGCATCAGCAACCCTGTCCTGTCTGGAAGAAAGTTGCGCTACTTCATGCGCCGTTCCTTCTCCAACTGCAATCAACACTTTCAATTCTTTTCGCACCGCCAAATTCACATCCGCCTCAATCACTTCCGCTCCATTGCAAACGCCAACCGCGCCGGTTTCTCCGCCCCCATGCCCGGCATCAAGAGCAATCACTTTCCCTGTAAGAGGAGTGCCCGCACTGACCGGAAACGCTACTATTAACGCTAATCCTAAAATCACTAAAGAGTTTTTCATATTATCTCCATAGTACCACACTTGTAATACTTTCAAGAGTTTAAAAAAATTAAAAAAAATCAAATACGGGATGACTGAAGTAGCCCATCAAATTCTTCGAGGTGCCCAACTAGGTTTTATAGATATCCCCGCCTTTACAGGCGGGGAGCTTCCGCTAAATTAGAAACTCAGTTAGGTGGATAATTAAAATTGACGGTAGGCAAAATAGGGCTAGAATATTAAAAGAAATCGTCCCTCTACTGTCTATGAATGCTCAACAAAAAGATGTGATTATTCACCCCACAGCCGACGCCCGAATCAAGGAAGAAGTGGCGGAAATTCTGGGTCCATTTAATACATGGGTTACCGGAGTGGCGGTCGGGCATGAACCAACGTCTCATGAGTGCTTCAGGCACTGGTTAAGACACGGTGGGCTTAAACGCTTCCGCCGCACTCACAAAGTTGCCGCCTAGCGGCAAAGGGCGGATTCGGAAGGAATCCGCCCTTTTTTGCGTGTGAAAATGCTTGTGCGCGGGAAACGCTTAGCTGAACCAGATTCTTCACTTGTCCGAGAAAACAGATTGTGATAGTTTTTATCGGGACCGCACATTCAGAATCAAACAAACAAAATCACAACGGAGGCAATATGCCAATTTTTATCGGTCAAGAGGAAACCAGAAAAATAAAGCGAACGCTTCTGCGTTTGTGGGAGACTTACTGCGTCATTCTTATTGCGCTAATCCTATCGGACGGAATCACCTTTCCCCGACTCGCCGGCATTTCTGCCGTTTCAGTGTGGGCGCTCCATCGTCTCTACAAACGCTACCGTAGGCGCTGTCCCGGATGTTTGGCTAATAAGAAAAGCCGGACGCCTCATTTTCTTCGGGGATGGCTCTTCAAAAAAAGCTATTACCGAATTGCGCCGATGAAACCGAACGACAACGCGTTTGAATGCCACTTTGAAAACATCTGCGTGGTATGCGACTGTCAATGGGAGATCAAACCGCCAATCAAAAAAGAGTTTGCGCACCGCCCGCTGGCACTCCGATATTGGTAAAATGCCCCGCCTAACACCCCGAAGGAAGCTTCGGGGCGTCTTTTAATTTAGAGAGAATTATCCTTTTTCAAGATATTACATACCTTAACTGTTAAGACCTTAAAGCGAGTGTATTCTTTCGGAGCGCCCCGCGAAGGTAATTGGAAATCAAGGAGCCAAGCAGGAAAATTCATCTGGCCTAAAGTTTTAACCTTCAAAGCGAAGCATCCTCTTTTTTGAACCTGCCCGCCTGCCCCGTCTGCGCGCAAACGCATAGACAGGCGGCAGACAGGTTGCGAGGGTGATTTGAAAATTAAAGAGGCGAACCGGAAAATTGAACGGTTTGAGCCCGTTTTCGAGCGAGTTTTGAATTTTCCGTCGTGAGCCGATTATAATTTTCAATCACCGAAACGCTCCGGCTTCAAAAAGGAGGGCACGAGCGGCATTTGCAGAAATCCTCAAGATATGATAAAAATATCAGCACCCGGCCCCCAAATAACAACCAAAACGGTGAAAAACGTTTACATTAAAGCCAATCAAAATATCAAAGCGACCGAACTTCGGGTAATCGGCGCCGACGGAGCCAATCTGGGGGTAATGAAGAAAGAGGAAGCGTTGGCCAAAGCGGCCGAAGCCGGCCTTGACCTCATTGAAATCTCGCCCAATGCCAGCCCGCCGGTTGCTAAAATCACCGAGTATGGTAAGTTTCTCTACGAAGAAGAGAAAAAACGAAAGCAAGCCAAGGCCAACACTCAAAGCGTGGAAATCAAAGCGGTGCAAATAACCATCGGCACCGGCGAGCACGATTTGGCGCTTAAAGCCAAGAGGGCCTCCGAGTGGCTTGCCGAGGGGCACCGAATTAGGGTGGACTTATTCCTTCGCGGCCGGGCCAAGTATATGGACCCGAAGTTCCTCCGAGAAAGGGTTGAGAGAATCCTCCGCCTTATCACCGTTGATTACAAAATCGCCGACTCCATAAAAAAGAGCCCTAAGGGAATGTCGGTTATGATAGAGAAAAGTTAAATACCAATCTGTGAATTGTCTTAACCATACTAATCTACGAATGATACCAATCTGCGAATAAATACCAATAAGAAACTTCGCGTATTCGTAGCTATTTGTAGATTAGTATCATTCGTATATTGGTATACTTTTATGAAAACCAACAAATCATTCCAAAAACGCCTTAAAGTGACCAAGAACGGCAAAATAATCGGCCGAAGGCCCGGTCAAAACCACTTCAACGCCAAAGAGAGCGGTAGGAGCCAGATGGGTAAAAATCGGACGGTCAGTTTTAATTTTGACAATAAAACCCGCTCCCGCTTCCTCGCAAATTGAATCAGTGGTTACCTCGGCCGTATGGATTTACTTGGTGTTTGCAGTGATGTTCCGTAAATAGATTATCTTTTAAGTTATTAGCAGCCATTCGTATTATTAGTATCATTCGCATATTGGTATATTTACTTCTATGACCCGCGTTAAAAAAGGCGTCAACGCCTTAAAAACCAGAAGAAATATTCTACGCCAAGCCAAGGGCTACCGCTTTGACGCTTTTGCCCACCGCCGCGACAAGAAAAACGACTTCCGCCGGCTTTGGAATGTGAAAATCAACGCTTTCGTCAGAAGCCACCAGATCACTTACAGCAAATTCATCGGTTTGCTCAAGAAAAAAGGCATTGGGCTAGACCGAAAAATCCTTGCCGCGCTCGCGGAGAGCAAACCCGAAACCTTCGCCCGCCTTTTGACACACTTAACTTAAACTTAAGACATTGCACAAAATAACCCGCTAACAGCGTAATAGCGCCGGCAGACAAGCCACTGGCTGGATTCAAACTAACTGATAGGACTTGCCGCGCTCTGGGCAAATCGCATTGACTCCTAACTCGTCGCGGAGACGTTGGGCAAGAAAATTAGAGGCCTTGGGCTCCCCCATCGCCACAAAGACCTTTTTAAGCGTAGGCAAAGCCGCCTCAACAAATTTAACGAGATGGTCGGAGTCCTTATGCGAGGAATAGCCGGGAATCTTTTCAATATTAGCTTTCACTTTATATCGCTCGCCCTCAATTTTCACTTCTTTTAATCCATCGTAAAGCATCCGACCGAGCGTCCCCGGCGCTTGGAAACCGACCAAAAGTATCGTGGTGTTTCCATCGCTTAAATACTTTTTTTCGTGGCTGATAACCCGCCCGCCCTCGGACATGCCGCTGCCGGCGATGATAATTTTGGGCCGCGGCGTTTTTTGGATTTGAGCCGAGTCAAACGCTTTCAGAGTGAAATTAAGTTTCGGAAAATTCCAAATATCGTCCGTCTCAAGTTCTTTTCGTATTCTCTCGTTGAAGTTGGCGGTATTCTGTTTGTAGATTTCAGTCACTTTAATGGCTAGAGGCGAATCCAGAAACACCGGCACCGGCGGAATTCTCCCGCTTTCAACCATATTGTTCAAATCATGAAGAATGACTTGGGTTCTTTCCAGAGAAAAAGCCGGAATAATCAAAAGCCCCTTCTCTTTTATCACTCGGTTGACCATTTCAAAAAGCTTGTTCTTGGTCGCTTCTCGCGATTCGTGGTTTCTATCGCCGTAAACGCTCTCCATCACCATATATATCGTTCCGGCGGGCAATTCGGTATCCCGAAGCAGAGGTGAAGGCGAATTGCCCAAGTCCCCGGTAAATAAAATTCTTTCCCTCTCAATCGATATCTCATACATAGCCGAGCCCAAAATATGGCCGGCGTCTTTGGCGACAAAAGAAATGTCTTCTCCAAGCGATACCGCCTCATGATAAGGAATCTCCCGCCACAAGGAAAGCGCCTTATCAATATCCGCGCCTTCGTAAAGAACCGGCTGGCCGACGTTTCTTGATTCATTGGTCATAAGACGAAGAGCGTCGTCAAACATCACAGCGGAGATTTCTTTGGTCTCTTTTGTGGAATAAATGACGCCCCTGAAACCGTCCCGGACGAGTTTGGGAATCCTGCCGATGTGGTCGGCGTGGGCGTGCGTGACCAAAAGCCAATCTATTTGAGAGGGCTGATATGGAAACGGCTCCCAATTTTTTTTCTCGCTTTCCGGGTCGCCTTGGAAGAAACCGGAGTCAATCAAGATTTTTTTTCCGCGCGCTGCCAGCAGAAAATTGGCGCCGGTTACGCTGCCGGCGCCGCCGTAAGCGGTTAACAAAATCTGACCGTCATTTTTCCGCGCCCAAAACATTTGCCAAGATTGTATCCTTAAACCGAGAGAAAGCGAAATAATAAGCCGACAGAGCGCCGAGCAAATCCATCGCCAAATCAATGCTGGTGTCAAAAATATAATCGGTTTCGTTTACTACGCCCGCCAAATTTTCAAGCGCCTCCCACCCCGCCGAAATTAACATGGTCACACCGATGACTAAAAAGAAAAATCCGGAACCGCTCTGCTTGTTGGATAAAAACCGAGGAACATGCTTGATGCGCAAAAACCAAAAAACCAAAAGTGAAGTAAAAATCCCGCCTAAAAAATGAAACGGGATGTCAAGCCAAGGCATTGTCCAATACCAATAAAAAGCGCTGGCCGCAATGTGAAGCGATGCGACCAAGACGGCGATAAAAGCCGCGAAGACAAGTACGGGGTGGTCTCTTTTCATGGCTTTGTTTAAAACAAAAACCAAGGGTTTCTCTTTACCAAAACACCCTGCCCACGACAAAATGTGGACAGAGCTTTTTGGCGGGCCACTCGCGAGTATTTCCCTAAACTAATGTTTAGGTGGGTGGCCGCAGGCATAATTTTCAGAATCCGCCGAGGCGGGCTCATCTAATTTAACCGATTTAGGCCTCCCTTAAAAAAGGTTATAGAGTGATACTCCGAGTAACCCGAAGTTATTATACCAAATTAAAAACGCAAAGTGCAAAGCGGAAAATTAAAAATCAAAAGAAAGGGCGAGGTCTTTTCTGTTTTAAGCTGTGGTTTTGCGTTTTCCGCTTTTAGTTTTAAGCTTATTCCAAGATTCCATCCAAATTGACATCGTACAAAATTTTCTCTTGGATAAGCTGATACTGATGAACTTCTTGAGCGGCAAACCAATGATTAATTTCCACGACCGCTTCTTCGGGCGAACCGGAAGCGTGAATTAAATTTCTGACCGCCCGGCCGTCGGCGTCGGACATTTGGTAAGAATCTAAAACGAAGTCGCCGCGAATGGTGCCGACATCTAGGACTTGATGGTTTTCTCGCCGGTTACCCGCCGCCAATTCGGGTCCAAAGTGTAATGGGCTTCAATGTGCTCGGCCGAAGGCACCAGCATTTTCAAACCAGCCAACTTTAGACCGACCTGCTCAAAACGCTTGATGATTACCCCGATAAGCGAACGCTGAACGCCGTCGGGCTTAATGATAACCAAAGTTTGTTCGTGCTTGGGGTGTAACATAATCTTGTGACTTATAACCTATAACTTTGAAACGGTACAAAAATCTTACCATAAATTTTGGTAAATTCTATCTGATTAATTTATCCGCTATCACCGGCACCTCTGTAATAAAAAATTTTTTGACTTCTGACCAACTGGCTCTAAAAAATATTTCCGGCGGCGGGTCGTCCTCCGCGTCTTCAAAATAAACCAATGCTTTCAGAATGTGATGATAATCGTGGGCAATTAAAGGATACTGAACCTTAAGCCGTTTGATAATTTCCTGGAGCGGCTCAAGATTCTTGGCGCACCAGTAAAGGTCAAAAAAATCTCTCTTCCGACCGCGTTGGGAAATGGCGGTAATTTTCATCACCGCGATATCAATCTTATTGAGCACTCGAACTGAACCATGCCACAGCGATTCTTGTCGGGGAACAAAAAACGGGTAAGCGATAAAACTTATCTTGGATTTCAACAATTGGCCGTAAATGGTGTTTTTATCTTCAACGTCAGTTTGCCAATTTTTATTGTCCGCAAAATGAGCAAGTAATTGTTTTTCGTTGAAATTTTTTTCCTCCGTGAAAAAATCTAGGTCAACTGATTTGCGATTGCCTACCTGAAGCGCCAAAGCTGTACCGCCGGCTAAATACCATTTTGATTCCTTCAACCATTTCTCCCCAGACAAAAAATCCAATGCCTTTTTGGTTTGATTCGACAATGTCTCATAATGCCAATTTACTTGTTGAGAAGCAGTGTCCATAAAGTTTTAGTGCGCGGTCTTAAGCATCTTGAGTTGTTGATAATTTTTTGAAGAATCGGCTTGTCATAAAAATCCAAAGCCCAACGGGCCTCTTTGTCGTTACCCAAATCCGCCACTCGTTCAATAATGTATCGAGCGTTTTTTTGGGGGTCTATTTTGTTGGGGTCGGCGTCCCAAAACAGCGACTGCCTGAATTTCATCACTTTCATACCGTTATTTTATCAAAATTTTCTCTCCATCGCAACCACAAAACTCCCCGCCGACAAAGTTTTTTCTGATTATTGTTCCAACTGCTCCGTTGACAACTTTGTCGCCTCTTTCATAAAAAACTTCTGCCAAATTTCCCGCTTCAGTTTTTTAAGCATTGTTGGATAATCTTTCAAGGTCTCCGCTTTCACAAACTGGCCAGCCAGCTGAAGTGGGTCAATATGATAATCAAATTTAGCCCGGGTCTTATCAATGAGATTGGCGATAGTCCATTCTTTTTGTTTTTCCAAGATACAATACAAATCTATAAAGTCGCGCGAGCGCGGTTTTTGATAAATGGTAAAAAGTTTATTGACGGCGATATCAAGCAAACTGTCAACGCGCAGTTGCTCAATTTTTTCTCCCGCTTCAATAATGGTGAACGGAAAGTAAGTAAATTCCGTTTTTATCGTATCATCGCCAATTTCCAGAAAAAATAAGTTCCGATTAAAACTTTGCTCATAGCGGAATGATTTTATCTTGGCTTTTGATTGAATCTTTTTGAGAACAACGGAAACAGTTTCGGCGTCAATTTCCTTCTCCGAAAAAAAATCCAAATCCTCGGACAAACGATGGTTAAGATAAAATTCCGCCAAAGCGGTGCCGCCGGTCAAATAAAAATTGTCGGCGATTATCGCCTCGTTGGCTAATAAAGAAAGAATATTTTTTTGATTGGCAGTAAGAACAGACATTGAAATTATGGGAAAAGCGCCAGTCCCAACGCCCGGCGTTTGAATGGGTCAATGTCAATTCTATCCCAGTATTTTCGTAGTTCAGTTTCCTTCATTCGCTCTTTGCCGATACCCCAATTGATTCGTTGTTC
>LCJJ01000032.1 GCA_000999175.1 Parcubacteria group bacterium GW2011_GWB1_44_7 | reverse complement strand
ACACGAAGAAGTACTTAAAGAACTGTCCGAGGAGAGATCCGAGTCTCGGGAAGAAATCAATTCTGTCTTGGGGAACGTCAAGTCGTTTCGCGAATCAATCAAACAATCAAGGGAGGGGTCTGAAAGAAAAAGGAAGAGATTATTTGACGAGAATATGCTTTCTGCGACAAGTTCGGAGGCGACAAGCACTGATAGATTACGGTGATGGCTTTAGCGCTTGAAGTTAAAGATTTAGTTAAAAAATACCCCGCCTCCGGCGGGGCAGGTGCCGCTAAAGTTGCGGTTGACGGGATCTCCTTTGAAATTAAAAAAGGGGAGTTTTTTGGATTTCTCGGTCCGAATGGGGCGGGGAAAACCTCAACCATCAGCTGTATCACGGGAACAGCAAGCGTGACCTCGGGCGAGATAAAGGTTTTCGGGCTCGACGTCGTTAAAAATTACAGAGAGGCGCGAAAGAAAATCGGAATCTCTCCACAGGAATATAATGTCGATATTTTTGCAAAACCGAAAGATATTTTATATTTTGTCGGCGGGTATTTCGGAATTCCGAAAAAGGAACGGCTAGAAAGAATCAACGCGGTTACAAAAGAATTGGGGCTTGAAAAATATGCGAATACTCCATTTCGGGCGCTTTCCGGCGGATATAAGCGCCGAGTAATGCTTGCTCGCGCCATGGTGCACGATCCGGATTTATTGATTTTGGACGAGCCAACGGCCGGAGTGGATGTGGAATTACGGCACGATTTATGGCGTATTTTGACGGATTTAAATAAAAAAGGGAAAACGATTTTGCTGACTACGCACTATCTCGAAGAAGCCCAGCGCCTCTGCGACCGGATCGGAATAATCTTCGGCGGGAAAATCGTCTCACTTGAATCCAAAGACGAACTTATCAAAGACGGCCAATCTATCGAGGAGCATTATCTGGCGCAAGTCTCTGGACAAAGAAACGGCGCGATTTAGAAATTGAAATTGATATCTTTCCTAAACTGTGATAAGTTAGATATATATGAAATTAAGCATCCCACAAAATAATATACTCGCGCCTATCCGTCCGATGTTAAATCCGCGACAGCGCCTTTTGCTTTGGACATCAATAAGAGGAATGTGGAAAAATAAAAAGCCCGACCCAATTAAAGAATTAAATAAAATAAGGCGCGAGTGGGATCGTAAATTGCCCCATCTGAAATAATTGTGTATACGCTGGATACTAACGCAATAATTTATTATCTGAACGGCGATAAAGACGCCGTTCAATTTTTAAATAAAATTCTGGCAAGGCCTGTTACTTTATATGTTTCGGCGATGGTGGAGATTGAACTTTTCAGTTCAAAGAACGTAAGCCAGATAGAATTAAGCAATATAGAAGCTATCTTGGAAACCACATTTAATGTCCCAATTGATTCCAGGGTTGCTAAATTGGCAGCAAAATTAAGACGAGATTTTAATATCAAAATTCCTGACAGCGCCATTGCCGCAACAGCTCTTCTTACTAATACAACCTTGATTACGCCCTTGATTACGCGCAATGATAAAGATTTCCGCAAGATCCCAGATTTGAAATTAGAGAGAATTTAAATTCTCCAAACAAAAAAGCCCGTTGGTATTTCTATCTCGGGGCTTTCAAAATTATAACGTGCGAACCCATGCCATTTTGTGAAATGCCCCAAACTAAAATATCCTTGACTATCTCCAAGCCAGCAGCTTTCACTTGCGCTTCAAAAATTCTGAAAGACGTTTTGTATTCGTCTTTGCCCGATAATTCTAATTTGCGAGCCTGTTTTATAACTTTAATTGCATTTTTTGTAGCGTTTCCGGATTTATAATATTGTGTGAGTAGTGAATAATATTCTTTAATAGATTTTTGTTTTTCAAAACTCGTCGAATAATCTGGCAAAAAATTATCGCAAATTAAAATTATTCCATTATTCTTCAAATGACTTTTTAAGTTTTTTAAGAAACTAAGTTTTTCAAAGTCTGGAATGTGATGATACGCTGAACTTGCTGTTATAAAATCTAATTTCTTTCCCAATTCTATTTTGCTTGCATCGCCTTCAATGAATTTCCATCCAAGGTTTGTAAATTTTTTCCTCGCCCATTTGAGAAACGCTATGTTCGTGTCTATTCCAACAACTTTTAACTGCGGGATTATAAATCCTAAATGATTTGCAAAATTACCAGGACCGCATGCCACGTCTAGAATTCTGATCGTTTTGATTTTTTTATTGCGCTCTACGCCTATTTTCTGATGGAGGCCGCCGAAAGCAGTTTTATTTATGCGGCTGGAAATTTCTTGCATTAGCAAGCCCCCGGCTATAAACCACATAGTCACCTCGTTATTCATTCCGTCAGGGCCAGAAAGGTAGGTTTTTGCAGAACGATATAAATCTAGCGCATTTTGCATTTTTATTGGCATGATTTTATTTTTCATCAAATTTCCCGCCGCAGTTTTTGAAGAATTGACTATACGAGTCAGACAATAATTTTAGATCTAAACTTATTTCTTTAAAATCAAAATCATCAATTTTGCGGACTGGTATAATTTTTGAAGATATACTGGTTGTTAGAAAAGCGCCGTCATACTTTGCAATGTCTTTCCGTGGAATTTCCCGTTCAATAACCTTAAAATTATTTTTTCTCGCAACATAAAGTAGCGTTTTCCTGGTGATGCCGCCCAAAACTTTTTCTTCCGGCGGCGAGAAAATAGTTTTTTCTTTCATAGTAAAGAAATTTGTTCTTGTGCCCTCCGTTATGTTGCCGTTTTTATCTACGAACAGAGCATCATAACAATTACTATTTTTTGCTTTTTTGAATGCCAAATAACTACCAAGCATGTTTAATGTCTTTGCCTTCGGAAATAATCGCTCATATTCTATGGTGATAACACTCGCACCCTCCGAATACAGCTTTTTACTCGGGTAAAGTGGATTAAGCATAAAAATAAACAATTCAACGTCTTGCAAATCTTCTGCTCCGATCAGGAGCATTTTTATATTGGCCGAGCTGATCCCATTTTTAGATATGAGCAAATTTAATTCTTCCAAAAGTTTGCTCGCAATAAAACGGTGCACAAGACCGATTTGCTCTGCAGATTTTATTAAACGTTCAACATGATCTTTGGCAAAATAAATTATGTCGTTTTGCAATTTTATAGTTTCATATACTCCAAAACCATAGGCATATTCAATGTTGCCAAGCGACATGGTCGCTTTTTCTATGGGAATCAATTCGCCACTTTTTATGATAAATTTTCCTACCATGTTTATTTGATAAAAATAGGTTTTTGCGGGACACTTCTTATTTTGTCCGTCATTGCCCCGCGCTCATTTATAATTTGGACTTTATTATCTGTGATGAGTGCCTCAGCCGCTGGTCGCCTATTTAAAAATTCTAAATGTTGCGTTGCGCCGTAGGCACCTATGTCCTTAACAATTACGAAATGCCCTGATTTTACATCCAGCGGGACTTCAATAATTACCGGCAATAGAAAATCGCTCGAAAGAGTTGTGGAACCATTCAGCCATCCGCTAATGGAACGATCCGATGATTCTTTAAATTGTGAATCGAGAAATAAAAGCTGATGTTTGCGTTCACGAACTGTAGCGGAAGGCATATATACATAAGAGCCATCGGTAAAAATTTGGCAAATTGTTCCGCGTTCGTTCCAAACTACGTGATGAATGGAAAGAACCAGCTCGCCAACATCGGCAAACACATCTCTGCCTGGTTCAATTTCAAATTTCATATTCGGGGAAAGATTATATGTCCCTATTTTTTTAGCGAGCATCGCAAAGTAAGCATCCCAATCAAAATGTTGATTGAATGTTTTTTCATAGTTGTAGTAAAACCCTCCTCCTAAATTGACCATCTCGATTTCCGGAAACTCTCTCGATACTAGGGCGAGAACAATATCAGTATATTTTACGATCTTTTCAAAAGTGCTCAATGTGCCGACATATATATGAACACCGGCAAGTGCTTTATTGTTCTTTTTCAAAATTTTACGAAGGCCAGTAATCTCCCAAGGTTTAATCCCTGTTCGTTGAGAAGAATCAACGGAGATATCAAGGCGAATAAAAATATTCTTTTCTGGAAAATTATTAATTTGCCATTCCACTTCATCTATTGAGGACAAATTAACGCGGACACCCTTCTCCAAAAGAAATTTCAACTCTTCCTGTGGTAAAACCGTTGGAGACGCAATGAGTTTGTCAGCAAGATTATGAGCATTTAATTGATGCCATTCTTCGGTAGATTGAATTGCAATTCCGCAACCATGTTTTCTAACAATTGAGAAAAGATAGGGATTTGAGTTCGTAAAATAGGGAATGTAAATACCTAATTCTCTATTTGCGAGATGATGCTCAGCGGCTTGTTTAATCCGGCTGATATTTGTTTCCAGTCTTTTTTCCCAATAGATAAATACGGGTGTGCCAAGCGCCTGAGCAGTTTTCTTATAAAAATTGGAGTTTTTCATATTTGTCATATTACAGACACATATTATCATGACTCTGTCAATATGTAAATTGATACAGACAAGATCAGAAATTATTCTAATCAAGATAATTGATATGTAGCGAATTATCCTTTACAATAAAGGGATTTTTAGCATTTGCTATTTCTTTTGTTGGTGCTATAATATCGTTGATAGTCATCAACACTATGCTAAAAGACATCAAAAAACTGCTTATTCCAATGGGATTAAGCGAAAGCGAAATCAATGTTTTTTTGGCTATGGTTCAAGTGGGGCCTGAGGCGATAAGCAGGATTGCTAAAATGGCCGGCCACAATAGGGTAAGCGTTTATGACATTCTTCGCCGTCTCTCAGAAAAAGGACTGGTAAGACAGATAACAAGAGGCGGAGTTAAGAAATACGAAGCGGTAGAACCGGGAGTTATTTTAAGAAAGCTAAACGAAGAAAAAGAAACAATCGAAGAAAAACTCGTAGTATTTAAAGATTTACGACCAGAACTAAACGCGCTCTATGGTGGGCGTTACGATCAGCCGTCCGTTTCATTTTATGAGGGGTTACAAGGGGTTAAAAATATTTTGCTTGACACGCTTGAAACGCACGGAGTTGAAGAGATACTTTCTTATGCTTCTGCAGATTATTTGAAAGCTGGATTTGAAAAAGATTTTTTGGAGAAATACTGGCAGAAGAGAGTAAGCATGAAAATTCCGTCTCGTGGTATTATTCCAGCTACCTCCACGGCTAAGAGTATTTTTATTGAAGAAAAAAATATACGTGAATTACGAAGGGTTAAATTCGTTCTAGCAGAAAAATATAATTTTACTAATGAAATTGATATCTATGCCGACAAAGTATCTATTATTTCGCTTGATCCTAAAAATCTTTACGGCGTGATAATAAAAAGCGAGAGTATAGCGAATACCCAGAGGAGCATTTATGAGTTATTATGGAGTCTGCTATGAATGTAAACTGGATCGGGTTACAGACATTTATACTTGAGGAGTTGGGGAGAGTGAGGAGAGTTTGGATTCAGACTTTAGTCACGCCGTGGATTTCTGCTCTTTTGTATATTTTGATTTTCGGGCAAATCATCGGGCGCAGGATCGGGATTATTGACGGAGTTTCTTATATTGATTTCGTTGTTCCGGGACTATTGATGTTAAATGTGATGCAGTCTTCCGCGAAGCATATCGAAGAGATTTTGGTGGCGCCTCTTTCGTATTTGGAAATGATCGCGGGATACGTTATCGGCGGAGTTGTCCGGGGGCTCTTGGTCGCGGCTGGAGTTTACGGAATCGCGCTTTTATTTACGGTTACGAGCGTAAATCATATCGCCCTTTTTATTTTCTACGCAGTCGCAGTTGCGCTGATTTTCTCTCTCGCGGGTTTATTGATCGGGCTTTGGTCCGAAAGTTTTGAACAGCTCATGATCCCGCAGACGTTTGTCATTATGCCGCTTACATTTTTAGGTGGGCTTTTTTCTTCAATTCATATGCTCCCGGAGCGATTCCAGTTTTTAGTGCGCATGAATCCGTTTTTTTATTTTGTCGACGGACTCCGTTATTCTATGGTTGGGATTTCGGAATCAAATCAGGCCGTAGGAGTTGCTTTAATTTTCGGGCTTGTCCTTGGGCTCGGATTTTGGGTATGGTATTTATTTAAAATTGGGTATAAAATTAGGACTTAAACATAAAAAGGTCGCTCTTAATAAGTTAAATTATTTCTTTTAACTATGGCACAAAGAAAATCAACAGATTGTCGGGAGTTCCCGAGCGAAAAAAATTGCTCGCTTTTTATTTCAGGAACCGAACAAGAGGTTATGGATGTAGCGACGCAACACGCAGTTGCGTCTCACGGACATAAAGACACCCCGGAATTCCGGGCCGAAATCAAAAAAACTTTGAAAGACGCAAACGATTAAAGTTAATCCCGCGAAAGCGGGTTTTGCGGGCATAGTATAGCGATAGTACGACTGCCTTCCAAGCAGTAGGCGCGAGTTTGACTCTCGCTGCCCGCACACTTCGATAAACTCAGTGTAAACAAATTTTCAATATTGCTTTTATCTTGCTTTTACTTTAAGCTTCTTTTAAATCTGTTCGCTGAAAGGGAGGATACTAATATGGTTAATCAGAGCGATATAGTAATCGAAAGGTTAATGGCGCAAGAGTGGCATTTGGCCGATGAGATCAAAAGAAAGATTTTATTTTTAGATTCGGTTTGGCTCAGAGCTATGTCGCATGGAGGGTTTCCGATGGCCGCGCTGTATGTGGTCGTTATTCTGTTTCTTCCGATTGATTTTGAGGCAATTGATCCGGGACTTCGCGTTCCCCTTGCTTTACTGAGCTGTTTTGGTTTTTTCGCTATTGGTATGTGTATGGCGAGGCTATTCTTACAGCACGGTCTTAACAAAGTAACCCTCGAGCTTAACAATTTAGCGCTCGACCCTGATGCTCAGGCTTTGCTCCAAAAACTGGATAGTTTTTCTAAAGAAGCCGATGAAATTCGGAAGATGAATTCTATACTGATAAAATTGGATTCATCGAGACGAATCAGAAAGAAAAAGATCGAAACATTTCTAAAACTTGCAGGGATTCGTCATCAACTTCATTCGCTCCCAGAGATAGCTCCGTGACGGAAAATCACAACGCAAAAGGCGCCCCTATAGAGGAGCGCCTTTTTTGCTTTCCAATCGAAATTTATCGAACCGCGTCTTTCAACCCTTTTCCTGCTTTGAATTTCGGGACTTTCATCGCCGGGACATTGACTGTCGCTCCAGTCTTTGGGTTTCTGGCCTGCCTGGCCTTCCTTTGTTTCGCGACAAAAGTGCCGAATCCGGCGATGGAAACTTCGTCTCCGCGCTTCATCGTGTCGGCAATCGTGTCAAAAACAAAATCTACGACCTCTTCGGCGTGTTTTTTGGACACATCCACTCCTTTCTTGGAGTGAAGCTCCCACAATTTTTGGGATAATTCTGCTTTATTCATAATTTTAGCTTATTAGCTTGTAGCTTATAGAAACGACCTTTTAGCAACGTCAAAAACCATTATACCATAAGGGAAATTNAATGCGGTTCGCGATATCCCGAGCCAGATGCTTCATCTCCAAATCAGATATTTTGTCGGGTGTGACAAATACGCGTATCTCGCGCCCGGCTTGAATGGCATAAGATTTCTCGACAACCGGAAATGTATTTGCTATTCGTTCCAGATCTTCTAAGCGCTTTAAGTAATTTTCGACTGAGTCCCGACGCGCCCCAGGCCGGGATGCTGAAATCGCGTCCGCAGTCTGGACTATTATGGATTCGAGCGTTTCATATGGGTATTCTTCGTGGTGGGACTGCATGGCTTGTACGACCTTATGATCCACATTGAATTTCTGGAGTATCCTGCGCCCTATTTCGACATGCGTCCCTTGTATTTCGTGGTCTACGGCTTTCCCTATGTCGTGGAGTAGCGCCCCTTTCTTCGCAATCGCGACATCCGCGCCCAATTCCGAAGCGAGCATGCCTGCGACATGCGACATTTCGATCGAGTGCTGCAAGACATTCTGGCCGTAAGAGGTGCGGAATTTAAGCCTACCCAGAAGCATCGAAAGTCTCGGATCGATGTCGAAAATTCCGACTTCAAAAGAAGCCTTCTCGCCGGCATCCTTGATCATTTTTTCGATTTCGTTTTTAGCTTTATCAACTGTTTCCTCTATTCGTGCGGGCTGGATTCTTCCGTCTAAAATCAAATTTTCAAGGGCGATTCTCGCTATTTGCCTTCGGACGGGATCAAAGCTCGATATTATTATCGATCCGGGCGTATCGTCCACAATCACCTCAACTCCGGCAGCGCGTTCAAGCGCCCGGATATTCCTGCCCTCCTTGCCGATTATTTTTCCTTTTATATCATCCGAGGGTATACTGACTGATGTTGTTGTCACTTCGGATGCGGTTGAGGAAGCGATTCTTTGAATAACCGTAGCCAAAATATCGCGGGCTTTTTGCTCGAGCTTGTCTTGCCCAAAGATCTCTATTTTCTGAATTCTCGCCAAGATATCGGTTTCGTACTTTTTCTCGACGGAAGTCAATAATTCTTTTTTTGCTTCCTCCTCGCTCAAATTCGCGAGTTTTTGAAGTTCCTCCCTTTTCCGCTGCTCCATATTTTCCGTTTCCTCGCGCATCTTTTTTATTTCTTCGGCCTTCTTTTTCAAGTTTTCCACATCCAATTCCAAACCACGCCTTCTTTTTTCGAGGCTTTCATCTTTTTCCAGTACTTTTTCCTCTAATTTTCTAATCTGGCCTTCGCGCTCTTTTGTTTCTTTTTTCGATTGTTCTAAGACTTCTTCAGATTTCTTTTTCGCTTCGTCTAATATTTTTACGGCCTGGTCTTTAGCATCCAGGAGTATTTTTTTTACTTCGACTTCCAGTGAATTCTTCTTGTACTGCGCCATTACCTGGCGGAGTATATAGCCCAAAACAATCCCCACGAGAACAGATAAGAGCGCCACCAGAACCGGCGACGTTAAAATCATAGTATTTGCAATTGATTTCGATTAATTCCAAGTTAAATGGATATAAATAATACATAAATGATACCAGACGCGGTAGAATAATACAATGGTCACCTTGATCATATTGGACGGCTTTGGGGTAACCGAAGACCCGGAATCGACTATCTGGGTAGCCGCGCGTAAAAATTTTGGAGAATACGAAAAACTGTATCCCCTTACAACGCTCCAGGCTTCGGGAATAGCTGTCGGGCTTTCCTGGGGGGAAGCCGGGAATTCGGAGGTTGGGCACTTAACATTGGGCGCCGGGAAAACCGTATACCACCATCTCCCGAGAATATCGCTTTCCATACAGGATGGATCTTTTTTCGAAAACAACGCGTTCAAAAGAGCCTCGAGGCAAGTTAAGGAAAATAAGAGCGCCTTGCATTTAATGGGTGTTTTTTCGTCCGGCTCGGTCCACGCTTACCCAGATCATCTCTACGCGCTATTGGAATTCGCGAAGCAAGAAAAACTTGATAAAGTTTATCTCCATCTTTTTACGGACGGGCGAGACGCTTCGCCGAAAGAGGCGAACAAATTTTTCGGTCTGCTCGAAGA
>LCJJ01000031.1 GCA_000999175.1 Parcubacteria group bacterium GW2011_GWB1_44_7 | reverse complement strand
CGGCAGTATCGCCGGAGTATCAACAGCGTTTCCAGATTGTTTCCACTGTCGGCAACAATACCAACTCGCTTGTCATAGGCGCAGTGCCCGCGTACGAAACGGTACGCAATGTATCGGTTGGCGTGGGCTCGTTTATTACCGAACAACATCTGCGGAGTATGGGGCGTGTGGCGGTCGTTGGCGCGACTGTTGCGAGCGACCTTTTCGGAGAAGAGGAACCGCTCGGTAAAACAATTCGTGTCAATAGAGTTATTTTTAAAGTTATCGGCGTAATGGAGGCGAAGGGGAGTTCTGGATTTTTCAATGCAGACGATATGGTGATTGTACCGCTTTCAACAATGCAAAAGATTTTGTCTGGCGCGGAACACCTTTCGCTCATCGCGGTTTCTGTTTTGAACAAAGACGAGATGCCGCTCGTACAGTCGGAAGCATCATCGCTACTCGCGGCGCGGCATCGAGTAACGATTGACAACCCTGATTTCTCAATCGTGTCGCAGGCGGATATTGTCGGCGCGCTCACGCAAGTAACCGACACTTTCACAATTTTCCTAGCATCCATCGCCGGCATCTCGCTCCTCGTCGGCGGCATCGGTATTATGAATATGATGCTCACGACCGTAACGGAGCGCACGCGCGAAATCGGGCTTCGCAAAGCGCTCGGCGCGAAGAACCGCGACATCAGCGCGCAATTTCTCGCCGAGGCGATTGTGCTCACAGTAATCGGCGGTGTTGTCGGTGTGATTTTGGGTTGGTTAATTTCTAAAACAGTTTCGCAATTTGCGGGTATCGCGACAGAGGTCTCGCTCGGCGCGGTACTCCTTGCCTTCGGTGTTTCCGCAGGCATTGGGATTGTGTTTGGGTATTACCCCGCCCGCCGCGCTTCGCGACTGAACCCTATTGAGGCCTTGCGGTATGAATAAATATTGAAACGGCTCACACGCTCGTGTGAGCCGTTTATCACATCTCGTACCCCATTGTTTTTGCGGCGGAGAAGGTGGTAGGATTCTGGGATGTCAATACAAGAAATGGAAAAAGAATTAAGGAGGTTGATGTTTGTGCTCATAAACGATACTCGCGAAGAATTCATGAGGGCAAAAAAGAAAATAGAGTCGTTATGGAATCGCGAAACCAAAGCATTCAAGGCGGGTGCGCATGTTGCACTTGAGTTCCTTCCTCTCTTTGACCAAATTAAAAACGACGCGAATAAAGGATACCCTCAAGAATTTTGTTATTAAAGTCATTCAGCATAAAAACGGGCATATCCGTGAAGCAATTCGCCACACAGCAGAGTGGTTGTTTATTTCATTGACTTCTCGCGCTGAACCT
This sequence comes from Parcubacteria group bacterium GW2011_GWB1_44_7, assembly GCA_000999175.1. The sequence goes on along the minus strand of LCJJ01000031.1, from coordinate 5,654 downwards.
TTTGTTTTTCCGGAAGGGAAGGAATTGACTGACGCGCAAAAAGCCGAACAAGCAAACGGGCGCGCGCAGTATGTCGGGTATGTGCAGGATATTGAAGCACTTATTGATACATACGGCACCGATGATGAAAAGGGAGAGTACATCCATGAAATGAAGCCGTCAGTACACAAAAGTCTGCAGCAACTGTGGGGCAGATTAACCGACAATCGCGCGTATCAAAAACTACTAGAAGCTACTCTGCCCATTCCATACGAGATTTTTATCAAACGAAAAGAAATTGAACACGAACTTTTGGAATTACTAAAAGAACATCGCAGCGATTCTTCCGTAGACGACATTAAAGACATTATTTATCACGAGGAGGAAAGCGGAGATATGATGAAGATTATTTCGCTTTTTGACCGCGGAAGCGCGGGTGAACTCTCGGATGTTTTGGAATTAGTAAGCGACGCGTGGAATTATTTCCCTCACAAAACGCTTAACGGAATATCCCCGCAAGAGAAACTACTTGAATATGAGCATGCGCACTAGCAGTGATATACAAACATTTTGTCCTATTCATCTGCGGACAGGCAAAATGTTTGTATTGGGTTAGGTAATTAGGGCGTTTCGTAACCATATGGTACTAAAATACACATATGGCGCAAGGACGAAAGAATGTTTTTGGGTGCGTAGCCAACTTTTTGAGGGGCAGGAAGTGCATTTTCTGCGGTTCGTTCAAGGTATCGAAGACGGGTCGTGGATATGTCCGGTGTCGGCACACGGGCTGTGGAAAACAGAAATCCTTGAAGCGCGTCAAAACAGAGATTGCAATCGTACAGGGGTTCTATCAACAGCAGCCGGCATACCGTCTTTCGAATGATTGGGGTGTGGACTACAAAACAGTAACGCGTGTATATCAGAGAATCCGAGAAGCAATCTATCATACTGCGGAACTTGAGGGAGGCAAATTGAACGGCGAAGTTGAAATGGACGAGAGTTACTTCGGCGGCAGACGAAAGGGACGGCGCGGAAGGGGTGCAGCCGGTAAAAACATTGTATTTGGCCTTCTGGAGCGCGACGGCAAGGTGTATACGAGAGTGGTGGAGCATGTGTCCAAAGAAGAATTGATGGCGGTTATTAGGAAGAAAACGAGAAAGGGCTCGGTCTACTACACCGACAAGTTCCGAAGTTACAACTCTTTGAAACGTTTAGGTAAGCATCATATGGTGTCGCATGAAAAGAATCTGGTCGACAAGCGCACCAAGAATCACATTAACGGCATTGAGGGTTTTTGGAGTTTTGCTAAACATATTTTGTACAACTATCGCGGGGTTTCCAAATATCACTTTCCGATGTATCTTAAAGAGGTGGAGTACCGCTTTAATCACCGAAAGGATAATTTATTCAAACTCTTTATCAGCATCTATTTTGGTTACATTTCGCCCTAATTACCTTATTTTTTAAATGGTATGCGTGGCCAAAGAAAGTGGGTGAGTTCTTGGAGACCGTTGGCGCACGAGATAACCTATATTTCGTATTTGTCGCGCAAACCGATTTTCCTCCCGACAGCGACATCCGCTGCCACTAATTTATAGGTTCTATTGTCTAATTCGCGCGAATAAGAACATAGGGAAATTATGAAGACGGCTGTTTTTGCGGCGCAAAAAGTGTTTGCGTATCGTAGCTTTAGCGAAGGTGTGGTAAATCAGACAAAGATATGAGAGTATTTCCCCATGCCCAAAAACCTAGAAATCATTTCTCCCACTGCCATTACTGCTCAGTTTCTGAATATCTATCATACCGCTGGAATACCCGATGATATACTTGAATCTTTGCGCAAAGAACTTGCATTACCAAGTGTAAATCGTTTGAGCAAGTTTGCGCGACCTAGGCGAATAGAGATGTTAACTGAAGCGATTAACTTTCCAAAAGGAAAAAGCCAAGAAACACGCGCAATCACTCCGTTGTACAAGGACGGAGTCTTTATTGTCGCAGTCGGCAAGCCAGGAAAAGAAGCAACACCCGATTTCAAACGCAGGCATTACAAAACAGGGGTTACGATGAATAATACAAACGACATGAATCCATTCGTAATCCAGAATGGGAAACGGCGCGAAGGTGACCTGACATTCTTGCAAATTACAAAGCAATCGCTAAATAGCATAATCTTCAGGAGCCCCGAAACTGTTTAAGTATCTTTTTTATGTTCCACTCCTCAAGTTTCTTTAACATTCCGTCACAATATAAATTTTCACATCGAGTGCCGTTAAAGTGTTCTGCCATTCGCCTTGCGATTACTCGCGGTTTTTCGATACTCCAAACATCAAAATAAATCTCAATAGTTGCCTTATATGTTTTAGGTCTATCCATAATTGGATCATTCCCGATCTGTCTTTGTTTGTCTATAAGCCACCTGTGGATCTGTTTTGAAGAAAGTGCTAGATTAGTTGCGTTATGACAACGGCACACCATATCTACAATCCGAAATATTATGACGGCGTGCATCTTTGGAAACTGCTTCCACGAGAATGTGCATTCAAAACTTACAAAATGAAGGACGGCACACTCGTCGCGCTCTTTCAAGGTAGACGCGGGGCAAACCCGGAAATAGATTTTGTAATCAGAATGTTAGTGCCGGGGGTCGACAAGAAGCCGACCGCACCGACACATACATACTGGGTGGTGGACCTATTACTTAAGATTCCACAGTATAAAAGAGAGGTTCGCGAGATTGTACAGTATTACATTGATTATTACGATCGCGTTCTGCCTTTTCCAGATGTTAACACTAGAAATGATTCCATTCTCGAAACAGTGGGGGAGATTACAGATAAGTATGCTTATCTTGAACAAGATTATACACTCTCTCTTGATTTTGTCGCAACGGTTGTCGAATTATTTTGCAAAAACGAAAAGCTCACGCCGGGCGCGTATTGGTTTAGAAATCTTTTGTTGACGCTTCGAGGCTACATCGACGGCGAGAAACACTACATTGAAGTATTGGGCGCAGCATTACCAGGTTTCAGACGATAATGCCCTCATAAAGAGTTTTCAAACCTCCTGATAGATAGGTCCAGAAACTTTTGATCTGTGTCAATGCCTATAAACTTTCTGCCGAGAGAATAGGCCGCAATGCCGGTTGTTGAGCTTCCGGTGAATGGGTCGAGAACGATTGCTTCAGGTTTTGTGGACGCGAGCACGATTCTTTTTAGAAGTTCTAATGGCTTTTGAGTCGGGTGCTTGCCGAATATCTTTTCAGGTTTTTTAGGCGGGTAAATCGCCCATACTGAACGCATTTGCAAACCAGGCTTTTTTATTGAATCTTCAGGCCAATCTCCATTTTTCATCAGATGATAGTTAAAAGTGTGTTTTGCGTTTTTGTCTTTACGCGCCCAAATTACCGTTTCGTGCGAGGCAGTAAAAAAACGGCAGCTCAAATTCGGCGAGCCGTTGGGTTTAAACCACGAGATGTCGTTCAAGATATGATACCCTAACGCTTGGAGTGCATAGCCGCACTGGTAGATTGAGTGATATGTGCCGCTTACCCAAAGTGTGCCTTCCGGTTTGAGCACCCGTTTACAGGTCGCAAGCCATTTGTAATGAAAATCGTAATCATCTTTAAATCCTCTGCTCTTGTCCCATGTTCCCTTGTTTACGCTCACCCTTTTACCCGCATGAAGGCTAAAGCCATTATTTGAAAGATTGTAAGGTGGGTCTGCAAAAACCATATCTGTCGAGTTTTCAGGAAGAGTCGCGAGAATATCTAGACAATTTGCATGGTAGAGATTGAATCTCGGTTTTTCATAATACGGCTTCTGTGTTGAAATGTGTTGCAGACTTGGATTCACTACTTCGGAATGTACTTCAACTGAATCTGCCCCATGTATCACATCTACCACCACCCCTTGTATCGCGAGGGGGGTTTCTTTGTCGACGAAAATCGGCGCGTAATTTTTGTTTGCCGGCTCAAGTCGGACACAGCTTCTTTCTTTGTAAAATGTTTTGAGCGTTGCTTCGGAATTGTTCAGGAGCGCGACTACCTTTTGTCCGTTCTCTGCGAATTTCTGCTCTTTGACAAGCACAATGTCTCCATCGTTTATCCGCTCGTCTTTCATACTGTCGCCGGCAACGCGCAGGGCGTAATAATTTCCTGATGAGAAAGGAAGTTTGCTTTGCGGGACTGCAATCGTCTCTTTATTTTCAATCGCTTCTATAGGAACTCCGGCGGCAATGCGTCCGAGCAGTGGAACTTGCACCATTTTTTCTGAGCGCGAAGCGACCACGCTTCGCGCGCGTCCCTTCTCGCGGTTGATATACCCTTTCTGTTCCAACGCAGAAATGTGCTGATGGATTGTAGAAAGAGAACGGAGCTTAAATCGTTTTTTCATTTCCGCAAATGTCGGCGCAAAGCCGTGTTTTTGAGAAAACTTTGTGATAAAATCCAGGAACTGTTTTTGTCGTTTGGTAAGCATATTAAAATTATATCACCCTCCATACCGAACAAAAACCGAAGTTATCCACAGGGTTGATTTTTACTGCATTGAAAATTCTGGTATATTTTCATTAACCAAATATTCTTATGGAAAAAATTAACGGAAACGAAATCCTTGGTTCTATACACGAGGCAATAAAAGAGAGGTTTTTTAGCCCATTCTATGGAACATTCATAATTTCTTGGTTAATTTTTCATTGGAAGTTTGTATATACTGCTTTTTTCGTTAGTGAAGAAAAGATCTGGGAGTCAGCAGGTTTATTGAAAAATGACTATCTATCAGAAACTTTCTTTGATTTTAGTAGTTTGCATTTTTACATCTCTTGGATTTTACCTTTTGTATTAACTTATTTGATTATTTGGCGTTTTCCAAAATGGATCTCCATCCCAGCATTCAGAGAGGATTTGGATAACATAACAAAAAAACAAAAAATGTTGATTACAGCAGAGAAAGAGTTCAAGTTGAAGGGGAAATTAAGAAAATTGCCGAAGAAACAAAACCTGAGCAAAAGTGGATATTTGAATATCAAAGATTTAAATCTCTACCTGTGTATAATAAATTTGAGATTATTCTTAAATCAATCTATCAACATAGAGGCGAGATTAATGTTACAAATAATAATAACCAGATTATTTTTCAGATCCCGCAAGATATACTTGCTTTTTCGCACACTAACGATTTAATTGATTTTGACAAACAAAAAGAAAAAATAGAATTAACGGAAAAAGGAAAGTTTTTTGTAAAAGAATTTTCTTCAGAAAAAGGCCATTCTTTTTAAACATATCTATATAGTGGATAAATAATTTTGCGTGAGTGTGCGGATTGCGCATGAGTTTTATAAACTTGCAAAAGAGTGGCTTCAATGAATCTCAAACATACATATCGCAAGATTGAGAACAAGATCGGCCTGTTCGGCATCATTCTCTTTGGTTCGGAAGTACTGATTTTGTTAGCACTCGTGTGGCGCATTCCTTTGAATAATTTAAGGGTGGCGCGTTTGGAACGGAATTTGCATGTCCTCGCGTCATACCATCCAGTGGATTCCGAACTGCTCTTGGAAAAAAAGTACATTGGCGCTCTGTACCCGGGCGATTCATATTCGTGCAGCTACATTGTCGGCGAGTTTCGCGCGTCTGCGCTTACCAGAGACCCCTAGATACCTTTGAAGTAGGACAGGTA
>LCJJ01000030.1 GCA_000999175.1 Parcubacteria group bacterium GW2011_GWB1_44_7 | reverse complement strand
ACTTGCAAATCGCCAATTTGTTTTTTGCTCATAGCTTTTGATAATTTTTAATCCTTTAAGAATATCAAAAGTGTTCAAGAGGTGGGTTCAGGATAGAGTCCCAGCACTGAACTTGAATCCCATTGTGCAAGGTGGATGAAAAAGCAGAAAATCACTTTTACCCAACCTTAAAGGCTCTAACGATTCTTGCTGATGCAACCATTTAGAATGATACAACACATAAACAACTGAAATTTTTGTTTCCATAACAACTAAATCGGTATTCCAACCTTTCCATACGCCAATCGCGGCGCGTGTTCCAAAAAGGTCAGATTTTCTGTCCCAGAGCATACCAGACCTCACCACCCTTTGTCAAGACCAAAAAGGCGAAACCTTAAGGTTTCGCCTTTTTGTTTCTTTCCAAATCCTGTATAATTCTGCAATGATCAGAACCTTCGCACTAGACGAATATTATCATCTATACAATCGCGGCGTGGACAAAAGAATTGTTTTTGAAAATGATTCCGACTATAAACGATTCGTTTTATTATTGTATTTATGCAACGGCACATCACCGGTTAGGTTTAATAGTTTATCAAATTGGAAAGGCGTGACTTCTCCTGAATTGGTAAAAGTTGTTTTTGATTATGATAGAGGAAAACCACTGCTCGCTTTGGGCGCTTATTGTTTAATGCCAAACCATTTTCATATATTAGCGCGAGAAATATCAGAAAATGGCATAAGTGTTTTTATGCAAAAAGTTGGGACAGCCTACACTATGTATTTTAATGGTTGCCGCGAAAGAACGGGGGCATTATTCCAAGGTGTATTTAAATCGGAACATGCGAACAATGATGAATACTTAAAATATTTATTTTCCTATATCCACCTAAACCCGGTAAAGATTATTGAGCCCAACTGGAAAAAAGAGGGTATTGCCGATGAGCAAAAAATTAAACAACATCTGACCTCTTATCCATATTCAAGTTATATGGATTATCTAGGAGTCAAAAGAGAATTTTCCAAAATTCTTGACCGAAAAAAATTTCCCGAATATTTTCCTTCAAAATCAACTTTCAATAAGTGTCTTGACGATTGGTTAAAATTTACCCCGAAAGACAAGTCCAAAAAGGCGAAACCTTAAGGTTTCGCCTTTTTACTCTTTTCATTTTTGCCTAATAAGAAAAGGGGGTATAATTGGAACATTAATTTAATAATTAGTTAATTTGTTATGGCAAAAAAAATCAAAGTGGCGATTAATGGTTTTGGGCGGATTGGCCGGGCGTTTTTTAAAATAGCGGAAAAACGGTTAGAGTTAGAAGTAACGGCGATCAACGATTTGGGCGACATAGAAAATTTCGCTTATCTTCTGCATCACGATACGGTCTATAAAAATGATAACTTGGAAATCAAAGTTAATCGGCAACAAGGAGAATTGATAGTAAACGGAAAAACTATAAAATTCTTGTCGGAAAAAGAACCAGCAAAACTACCTTGGGATAAACTTGGTATTGATGTGGTGGTGGAATCAACCGGTTTATTTACCAGTTTTGAAAAGGCCAAAGTTCATCTGGAAGCCGGCGCCAAAAAAGTTGTCATTTCCGCGCCAGCCAAAGATGTCCCGAAAGACGAAAGCGAATCTACGGTACTTCTTGGCATCAACGAAGAAAAATTAGCCAAGTGTAAAATTTCATCAAATGCTTCCTGCACGACCAATGCCGCCAGTCCGGTTATTGCTATTCTTCATGAAACACTCGGCATTGAAAAAGCTTTGCTCAACACCGTTCACGCTTACACCGCCAGCCAAGCGATTGTTGACGGCCCAAACAAAAAGGACTTTCGCGAAGGCCGAGCGGCGGCGCAAAACATCGTGCCGTCTTCCACTGGCGCCGCCATTGCCGTGACCAAGGCTTTTCCGCAGCTTTCCGGTTTGTTTGATGGTATTTCGCTTCGGGTGCCGGTTGTTGCCGGTTCTATCGCCGATATTACTTTTATTTCCAAAAAACAAACTTCCGCTGAAGAAGTAAATGAAATTTTGCGAAAAGCGGCAAAAGAAAAAAGGTGGCAAGGAATTTTCGCCGTCAATGAAAACGAACCAGTTTCTTCTGATATTGTCGGTAACACTCACGCTTCCATCGCTGATTTAAAAATGACCCGAGTAGTCGGCGGTAATTTGGTGAAAGTATTGGCTTGGTATGACAATGAAATGGGCTATGCTTATACGCTCGTTGAACATACTATAAAATTAGCGCGAAATATAAAACCATGATGGTAAATATGCCCGCCCGAGGCGGGTCCGCCTTTGGCGGAAAAATCCTCATTACTTCAGACCACGCCGGTTTTGAATTGAAAAACACTCTTTTTCATTTTTTGAAAGAGAAGAAATTTGAGGTGATAGATTGCGGGCCGGACAAACTGGAGACAGAAGATGATTATCCCGATTTCGTCGCGCCGGTAGCCGAAGAAATTTCTGCTGACGAAAGCGGCAAGACTCTCGGTATCATTATCGGCGGTTCCGGCCAAGGCGAAGCAATGTGCGCCAATCGTTTTCCACGCGTTCGCGCGGCAGTTTTCTATGGAGACAAAAGGCTAAACCTTGAATCTGAAAAAAGGTTTAGCCTTTTGTCTCTTTCCCGTGAACACAACAATGCCAATATCTTATCAATCGGCGCGCGGTTTGTATCCGAAGAAGAAGCGAAAAAAGCCGTTTTGCTTTGGCTGGAGACACCTTTTAGCGGTGAGACGCGACATCTTCGCCGGATTGAGAAAATTGATAAATTAGCGCCGAACCGCTTCGGCTTGGAAAACGGACAATAAAAAGACAATAAAATGACGGAAATCGTACCGGCAATTTTGCCGAAAAATTTTGCTGATTTACAAGAAAAACTTTCTTTGGTAAGAGGTTTGGTTCGATTGGTCCAAATCGACATTGTTGACGACAAACTGGAATTTAAAGACGGTCTGCCGTTTTGGGAAGATTTTGATTTTGAAATTGACTTGATGATTGAGGAGCCGGAAAATAAATTGGATTACTTTATCAACGCCGGCGCCCGGCGAATAATTTTTCACTTAGGAGTAACGAAAAATTTAGAATCGTCGATTGAAAAATTGTCGGGCATTATTGATGTTGGTATTGCTCTCGATTGGGCGATGCCAATCAATGTCGTTGAGCAATTTCTGGAAAAAATTGATGTTGTGCAAGTAATGGGAATAAAAAAAATCGGTTTCCAAGGCGAATCGTTTGAAGAAACGACGATGGATAAGGTTGCGATTTTGCGCGAAAAATATCCGCGGCTGGCGATTAGCGTTGACGGTGGTGTTAATTTAAATAACGCGCTGCAGTTGATTAAAGCCGGTGCCAGCCGGTTGGTAGTAGGCTCGACAATTTTCGGCGGCGATAATCCGGCAGCAATTTTAGAAAAATTCAAAACACTGAAATATTAAAATATGTTGAGTGATGAGAAAATAAAGTTTTTAGGATTGAAGGCAAATGAGATTCGCCGAACGGTGATTGAAACGCTGGTCAATGCCGGTTCGGGCCATACCGCCGGTTCGCTTGGCACGGCTGATGTTTTTGCTTATTTATTTTTTCACGCTTTAAATCACGACCCGAAAAAACCTGATTGGTCCGAACGCGACCGATTGATTGTTTCTAATGGCCACATTTGTCCGGTTTTATACGCTACCCTGGCTCATGCCAGCTATTTTCCGGTAAAAAATTTAATTGGCAGTTTGCGAAAATTTGGTTCGCCGTTCCAAGGTCACCCCCAACGCGACTTTTTGCCGGTTTTGGAAAATAGCTCGGGGCCACTCGGTGAAGGATTAGCCCAAGCGGTCGGAATGGTATTAGCGGAAAAGATTGACTCGGGAGGCGAAACCTCCAATGGAGGTTTCGCCTCCAAATTCTTCTTCTGTATTCTCTCCGACGCTGAATTACAGGAGGGTAGCACTTGGGAAGCGATAATGTTAGCAGCCAAAGAACAACTCGGCAATTTAATTGCCATTGTGGACCGCAACAAAATCCAAATTGACGGCTTCACCGAAAAAATTATGCCGTTGGAACCGTTGCGGGAAAAATGGGAAACATTTAATTGGCACACAGCGGAAATCAATGGTCACGATTTCCAAGAATTAGACGAAGCGATTTTGGCGGCAAAAACTTTCCATCTCAAACCTTCAGTGATTATCGCCCACACAATTCCAGGCAAAGGCGTCAAAGAATTTGAAAATAAACCCGAATGGCATGGTAAGGTGCCAAATAAAGAGGAAGGGAGACAAGCTTTAGAGCAACTAAAATGACGAACTCGCAAACAAAACTAAAATCCACGCGGGCCGGATTTGACGAAGGGTTAGTGCTGGCTGGAGAAAAAAACGAGCGAGTGGTGGCATTGACGGCCGATTTGAAAGAATCGGTTTGTATGAGCGCTTTTGCTGAAAAATTTCCAAAAAGATTTATTGAGGTGGGAGTAGCGGAACAAAATTTGGCTGGAGTAGCTAGCGGCATGGCGGCGATGGGCAAAATTCCTTTTATCGGCTCGTTCGCGATTTTTTCGCCGGGCCGGAATTGGGAACAAATCCGCACGACAATTTGCTATAACAATCAGCCGGTAAAAATTGTCGGCTCGCATGCAGGTTTATCCGCTTCATTAGATGGCGGCAGCCACCAAATGTTGGAGGACATTGCCCTGACGAGAGTTTTGCCGAATTTGATTGTTCTCTCGCCTTGCGATGCGATTGAAGCAAAAAAAATGACGGTGGCTGCCGCCGAAATTGACAAGCCGGTTTACATTCGTCTCTCGCGGGCCGAAACGCCGATTGTTACCAGTGAAGAAACGCCGTTTGAAATTGGTAAGGCGGAAATTTTTCTTAAGAAAAAAAGGTCAGACCTTTCTACAGATTTAAGGTTCAACCTTGAAGACAAAGAAAGGTCTGACCTTAAAAAATCTGAAGTTGGAATCATCACTACCGGCACCATGGTCCATAAAGCTCTCGCGGCGGCCAAAGAACTCTCGGAGAGTGGCATTAATGTTTCGGTGATGAATTTGTCAACCATCAAACCGCTGGATGAAAAGGCGATAATAAAATTGGCAAAAGAGACTGGCGCGATTGTCACAGTTGAAGAACATCAAATTGCCGGCGGCATGGGCAGCGCGGTTGCCGAACTTTTGGCGCAAAATTATCCGGTGCCGATGGAATTTATCGGTGTTAAAAATCAATTTGGCCAAACGGGTACTTACGAAGAATTACTGAACTTTTACGGTTTGAACGTTCATCATATCAAACAGGCCGTCCGGCGAGTAATGAAGAAAA
>LCJJ01000029.1 GCA_000999175.1 Parcubacteria group bacterium GW2011_GWB1_44_7 | reverse complement strand
AAGAAAATTGTCAAACTGATTTTTCAAACTCATCCAGACGATTGGTGGCTGGACCTCAAGGATAAGTGGTTCATCAAACGTGATCAAAAATTCCGCTCCTGGAAAAAGAAATGAATCCCGTCCATAGCCCCGACGTAAAGTCGGGGTCCCGACCTCCAAGAGAGCGTCAGGACTCAGCAAAATTAAAATGTCTTTCATTTATTTTTTAAGAAGTAAATCTGATGGTAGAATATATATTGGCAGCACCTCTAATCTTGAACAAAGACTGAGGCATCATTTTGGAAAATCTACCCCTTCGACGAAAAGATTTGGAGAAATTGAATTAGTATTTAAGCAAGAATACCAAACTCTAAAAGATGCGCGATCTTAATCCGCCCATAGCTCAATTGGCAGAGCAGGTCCCTCTTAAGGACAAGGTTCCAGGTTCGAGGCCTGGTGGGCGGACAAACAATATTTCCCCTCTTCGTATATAATATGTAGATGGGGATGGCGGTTCTTTTTTTTGAGTATATTGGCTGGCACTATAGCCGGGCGATTTCGGAAATGATTGGACTATTTAGAAATCTCGTCTGGTTTTTTTATCATTTTTTTTCAATCGGCATCCTTTCGCGCACTCTCATCTCCCCCGTATGGCGGCTTGAGGAAAGGTACCGTAGTGACGGTTTTAATCCACAAGCACTTTTTGAATCTCTTGTCGTAAACCTAATTTCCAGGATTGTCGGCGTTCTCCTGCGCTCCGCTTTAATTATATCCGGCCTTTTATCGGAAATATTTCTAGCCGCTTTATTTATAATTTCTTTTGCCGCCTGGCTCGCCTTCCCGGCGCTAATTCCTATTTTATTTATCGGCGGTCTTACTCTTCTCCTCTTATAGATGAAAAATAAATTCGCTGGAGTCATCGCATTAGAGAATATCTTCCCGTCTCGCGCGAGGCACGGATTGGGAATGATTTTTGATATTGGGATTTTAGTATTTCTCATGCCGATAACCTATACTGCGATTCTAAAATTTGAAGGAAGCGCGGCGCTACAGGAATACGCATTTGCTTTTCCTTCTTCAAATTTCTGGCTAGGCTTATTATACATATTCGCGTCATGCCGCCTTCTCATCTTAGCCCTAGATTCTTTTTTCAATTCAAAAACGAGTGACGTCAATGGTTATCTTGCCGCCTTAGATTTTCTCCAAAACCCCGCTTGGCATAAATTTGTTGCCCGCCTTGGGATAGAGGAATCAAGCCTATCTGAAATCGCTCCAGAAAATCCCGGAGGGGGTTCCTTTACGGATATTGCTGCTTCCATTTTTGAAAAAACGAATCTAAAAAACGCAATTATAGATAGAAATATCAAGATATCGAGCGTTCAGAAAGCTGCCTATTGGGCGGAACGAGAAGTGGCTGGCGAAATGTTCTCCCGAAGATGGTGGAGGCGGGAACACTTAGCTCGACTTCAGGGATTAGGAAAAAATTTCGCGTACGGGGAGACGTATTTTCTTGAAAAATTCGCGTATGACCTTGCCCCGCAAGCCGAGGCCTTAAAAGAAGAAATAATAGGCAAAGATCGCGAAATGGAATTAATCGAGAAAGCCTTGCTCAAAAGCGCTGGGGCGAATGTCTTGATTGTCGGGGATGCCGGCGTCGGGAAACACACTCTCCTTCTAGGCCTCACGAGGGCAATCTACGAAGGTAAAATTTTCCCCAGCCTTGAATATAAGCAAGTTTTCAAGCTTTACGCGGAATCAATAATTGCATCGGGAAAAACTAAGGGGGATGCGGAGGCAATAATTATAAAACTGTTGAATGAAACAGCGCATGCTGGAAATATAATTCTCGCAATCGATAATTTTCCGGAATTTGTGGAATCGCTTTCAAATACAGGAATAAACGCTCTTGAACTTTTGTCCCCATATCTCGCGAATCCATCAATTCACATAATAGCGCTCGCGGACAAGACAAGCGCCCGAAAAATACTCGAATCAAATCAGGCTTTTATGAAATTTTTTGAAAGGATCGATCTTGAAGAGCCAAGCCCGGAATACGTAATTGAAATTTTAGAAAATGAAGCAGTGGCGATTGAAAAATCGCTTATGGGCAAAGTAATGATCTCGTACCCAGCGCTCGAAAAAACCGCGGAAGTTGCCGCGCAAAATTTGGTTCTTGGAGCCATGCCCAAGCGGGCGGTTGAACTTCTTAAAGACGTCTTTAGCGAAGGGATTTCTAGAAGGCAGAAAATAATTCCCCCGGAGATTGTTTTGGATATCGTCAGCAGAAAGACGAAAATGCCTCTTGGAGAAATATCCGAAGGAGAAAAAGAAAAGCTTCTCAACCTTGAGGATATCTTGTCAGAACGCGTTGTCGGGCAAACGGAAGCGACAAACGCCGTCGCCAACGCGGTTAGAAGAGCGAGGGCCGGAATTGAAAGCAGGGCAAAGCCGCTCGCGAGCTTTCTTTTCCTTGGTCCGACTGGCGTCGGAAAAACGGAGACTGCAAAAGCTTTAGCGTTTATATATTTTGAAGGCGAGGAATCTATGCTCCGTTTTGACATGTCCGAATACCAGGCCGAGGATAGTATGGACCGCTTGATCGGATCTTTTGAAAAAAATGAGCCGGGCTTGCTCGCCTCGAAAATATCGGCCCAACCGTACGCGGTTGTGTTGCTCGATGAGTTCGAGAAATCAAATCCGAAAGTCAGGAATTTATTCCTTCAAGTTTTGGACGAAGGATTCTTTACCGACTTCCAGGGCAAGAAAATAAACATGCGGAATGTGATCATCGTCGCGACATCCAATGCGGGGTCTGATTTGGAACAAATTCAGCGCGAGAAAATTTTCAGTCCAGAGCTATTAAACCGCTTCGACTCGGTCGTAATTTTCCGTCCGCTTGGGATGGAAGTTTTGAATAAAATAGCAAAAATTTCCTTAAATAAATTAAAGCAACGACTAGAGCGCGAAAACTATATTCTTAAAATAAACGACGCGCTCGCCGATGCGGTCGCCAAGGGCGGGTACAATCCAGCTATGGGCGCGCGGCCAATGCAAAGATTCATACAAGATAAAATCGAAAAGATAATTTCAGAGAAAATAATTAAAGGCGAGATAAAAAACGGGAGGGAATTTGAAATCTCCCCTCAAGAACTCGCGAATTTGTGAAATGGTAAAATTTGTCGGAAGCAGTAAAATCAAAACTTGACACAGCTATTACCGGCATGCTTCAATTCCTTGAAAGAATATAAAGGAGGGTTGGCATCATGAACAAAGAGTGGATTTTAGTAACGCCGGTTCCAGGACAGAGTTTCGATCCGCAGTTATTGCTATCGTTGTTTGACGTTCACGCCCCGGATCACATTTGGTTGACATACCGTGGCCTCCAGGGTTTTGTCGTAAAAAGCATTTACTATGATCACTGGAAAAACAACTACGCACCGAGTGCACTCCTGTCACACGATCGCGTTAGACATTTCTATCTAGAGTGCGGACGAGAAGCTGGTGAACTTGTAAAGAAACTTCGGAAGGAATTTACCGCCATCGCAAAAGCATACCCGCAGACTCCCGCCGAGGAAATCAAAGAAACCGGATCTGTATCTCCGGTTGGCAGAGGGTTAATCTCCCTTACGCAGATTTATGGGAGATAGCTACTCTGCAAATGTTGCCAAAAACTGTTCACTTTGTGAACGCAAAGGCTGGGCACCCACAAACGTGCTCAGCTTTTTTATTTCCCTATTTGGGATTTAAAAATTTTACTTGTCGGGCTGCGGGGAATCGGACCCCGGCTACAAGACCCCCAGCCTTGTGTACTACCTCTATACTACAGCCCGTTTATCATTCCTAATCTAAAACACGTACTTGATTATAAGATGGTCCGAGTAAAAATCCATCATCGTTATCATAATTATAAAAAATATAACCTCTCAAGTTTAAATCTTCTTTATCAACTAACGGGGCTGTTACGGTATAAGTATTAATGGTCTCTTCACTTCTAAATTCCTTAATCTTAGAATTTGATATGGTTGCATCATTTGAATTTAATGGCAATAAATCTGTGTGATCTTCTTTATTGTATCCGGATTCATTTGTGCTGAAAAAAAATGTTTGATATTTTCCTGGGTTTCCAAAATAATAACCTTCTGTATAATGATAATTATGGGCACCAACATAAGAAAATATCTCATTTGGGTCGCTAAAATCAGCTAATCCCAAATAAGTTGTTTCTCCTAAAATTATTTTTTTTGAAATATTGTTGGATGTATAAGGACCGAGATCTATCTGGGGATTAAAATTCTTTTCTCTAATTGTAATAGAATAAGCTAATATAGTTCCGCTGGAATCTGTAATTGCCTGTAAATAAAAATAATTGTTTACAAAAATATATTCTTTAATTAAAGTGCCATTAACAAAAAGAGGTGTCCCAAAAATATTTTTAAAATTGTCAATATGAACTCCTGCATTAAGACCGCTAATTTGCTTTAATAGCTCTTTTTTATATCCTATTGTTGAAACATAATAATCTCTTACAACAGTGAATCCTTGAGAAATAGTAATAAAGGTAGAAAACAAAAATAATATCGTCGCAACTAATAAAGCTATTGGCGATTTCTTTAATTTATCGGCAAATATTTGCAATTTCATATACCTTTCAAATTTACATCCGCAACTTCACGGCAATCATCAAACATCGGAAGAGTTTTTAATTCTTCATGCAAAACCTATTTTGTACCTTATGCTTCATCGGGATTATTTTCTCTCCCCCAAAAGATTTCTCGCTTTTTTGACGACTTCGTTCACTGTGACGAAACCGTAATAAATGAATTCCTGGACGCCGAGCCCTTTTGCGGTTAGCTGATCTTTCTCGCGGTTCAAGTGCGAGCTGATCATGATTGGGATTTTTGCGAGCTCGGGATCTTTTTTAAGCTCGCGGATCATAGTGAACCCGTCCATCTCCGGCATATCAATTCCCGTAAAAATCAAATCGGGCTTTTTCTCTTTAATCAGCTCGAGACCTTTTTTGCCGTCTACCGCCTCGAACACCTCAAATCCCTCGGATTTAAACTTATCCGAATAAGTCGCGCGCTTTTGATCGCTATCGTCAACTAATATTATTTTGGATTTTACTTGCATAGTTTAATTTTAATAGTATTTTGAAAAATATTCTATAAAAGCTAAATATTCCTCTTTGCTCATAAAATCCTTTTCTTTAAATTTATACGCTTTGGGATTAATCCATTCGTAGCTGGCATGCTCGGAAGAAAGTTTAATTTCGCCCGATAAATATCTGCCTTCGTATACAGTCAGTAAATTATAAGTCTTACGAGATAACGCCTTTCTTCTAAATTGGAATAGGGGTTTGCCGAGCTCATATTTAACCTTGACGCCTAATTCTTCTCGAATTTCTCTAGCCAAAATTTTTCTTAATGGAGTATGAGTTTCAACATTATCAATGCGGCCGCCCGGCAAATCCCATAACCCACTTTCAGGCAATTTTAGAAATAAAATCTTATTACCCCTTTTCAAAAAAAGTTTTAATGCAACCTGATAATTAGCGTAGTCTCGTTTCATATTAATCGTTTAGTTGCGCCCTCGAGAGGAATCGGACCCCTATCGCAAGTTCCGGAAACTTGTGTTCTGTCCATTGAACTACGAGGGCTAGCGCTGACTGTTAATTAATCCCGATAACATTTTTGAGAGTTCTTCGTGCTTCTTGTAAAGATTCTCATATACATCTTTGTATATAATATTGGGTAATTAGTGTGAGGAT
>LCJJ01000028.1 GCA_000999175.1 Parcubacteria group bacterium GW2011_GWB1_44_7 | reverse complement strand
TATTTAAGTTTTTCTATTTCTTTAATCAATTTGTCGTTAGCTAGAGCCATATTCGGATCATCCAGCGTAAATCTGATTATCCCGTTTTTATCGATGATGAAATAAGTATGGCCGGGGAAACCGCCGGGGTGCATCGATGAATTAAGGTTTAACACATCGTACGCCTTAGACACAGAGCGCGCGGTGTCAAAAAGAATTTTGGATTTTTTCAGATTAGACGACTTGCTCACGATCTCCCGCCATTGGCTTTTCGGATCAATCACGATCGAGAAGGCTACCGCCCCCTCGGCGTCAAATCTGGAATCATTGCCAAGCTCCGCTATCTGATCCCAGCACGCCGGATAGCACATTGATCCTTCGTTAAAAAAGAGAACAACGCTCTTACCCAGATAATCGCTCAATTTAATATGCCCGCCGTCAATGCTTTCAAGTTCAAAGTCTGGAGCTTTTTGGCCAACCGCCTTTTCGAAATAAATTTTTTCTTTAGACTCTTGGTTAGTCGTATCTTTTGTTCCGGAACGTTCTTTCCCGCTGGAAAAGAAAATTAATCCGCCTATGAAAGCCGCCGCCACAATACCTGTAATTATAGTTTTCCTATCCATAATGTTGGTTAAAATTAGTAAACAAAAATCCCTATGTGATAGGGATTGTCAGGCGCGCGATGTAAATCCAGCTCGAAAAATTGTTTTAGATCGGCGCCTCGCGAGTAGCCGGGCTATTCTCTAGTAAGGAGAGCCAGCGAGTAAATTCTTGATCAACCGGAGGAAAGAATGATTCAAAAAATCGCCTATGATAATAATCTCCTGCAAGCTTCGGCAGATGCAGATAAATACCNACCAATACCAAGGCGACAGTAACCGCGGTCGAAAAATTCCGGAAAGCGTCAAAATGAAGCGCGATAGACGATAGAGCGCTATTCGCCTGACAATCAAATCCTTGGCTAGCCGCGGCGATACATCCGTTATGCTCATGAGTTCCATCGCCCATAGCAAACATGCTGAAAACAGCTACGCCGATAAAACTCAAAACAAGAAATCCGGTAAACGCGGTTCTCATAATGGCTTTAGTATACAGTAAGGCGGGCGGGAAAGCAAAAAAATAAACGAATAAAGACGGTTCGATTTATCATTAAGCGCGCTAAATAAAATCGCTCATGGCAATTCTGGCAGCTATGTAAGAAACTGTGGATTCCGCACCTTGATTTAAATTAACGTGTGTTTTTCCTAATCCGTCATAGCATCCGCCGCTTATTTGATCGTAGAGATATTGCCCTAAATAATTTTCTCCCAGATACCAATAAAAAGCTTTGGTCATTAATTTTTTGTACTCTTCGTCCTGAGTGATCAAATATATTTTTTTTAGAGCTTCGACTATTGCCGCTACATCTTCCGGTTGTTGGTCGAAAAATTTTCTTTTCCCGCCTTTTTCGAACCACCCGCTCTGTCCGACGGGCATATAAATTCCGTTTACAAAAGAATGAGAAATCAAGAAATCTAAAGCTTTTTTGCCGACATGGAAATATTCTTCTTTTCCAGTAACTTGAAAAGCGGACAACAAGCTCTCGCATAACGTGGAGTTGGAATAAGTTATGATATTATCGAACCAATGCCAGCTGGAATCGCTGTGTGCTATATAATTTTTTACCAGCTCGTCTGCAAGTATCCTGATTTTTTCCTGTAGATTTTGCGATGGGCGGCTTTGATATAAAGCAAATAGGCCTTTTATGTAAAAAGCTTTAGGGCGGCTGTACTGGAAATTTGCGCCATTTTTTAACCTGCGCTCGAAGATTTTTCGGGCTTTTCTTTTTAAATAGGCTGGAACAGCGCGCATAACGGATAACTGCATAAGAGCCCATAGGGCTCTGGCGTTGGCGTCTTCCATGCTATCTTTGGCATTAGCCGCTTTATCAGGTTCACAGTTCTTATTAAAATAATTTAGAAATCCGTCCGATTTCAAGGCATTGGCGATAAAAGACAAATAAATTTTTATTAAGCGTAAGGCAGATTTTTTTTTAATGCCTGCGGCATAATATTGCGCGGCGATCACCAACGCTCGAGTATTATCATCCAAAGTGTAACCAAAGTCTGGATTTTTATGGCTTAGGTCAGCGAATTGGAATATTCCAAATTGGTCAGTTAGTTTAATTAAATGTTTAAGATTTAATTTCGGCAGATGCCTGTTGTCAACGGAAAGGCCAGGCGCGCATTTCATGAAAACTTTAAGGTAGGAAAGCGCCACATTGTGCCAAGTCATGTGTCTGGTGTTAAAATATGCTTTCTTTCCCATAATTTCCATCAACTCAATATTTCCAAGCAGACGTTCAATAGCTTTTTTTAGCGATCCCTGGTCTCGAAAATCGACGAGAAGGCCTGATTTTCCAATGTCTTCTCTGGCCTGTGCAAATGGGGTTGAGATTACGGGCCGCCCGATTCCCATAGCATACGACAGCGTTCCGCTTACCGCCTGGTCGGCATTAATGGATGATGCGATATAAATGTCTGTGGTTTGCAATAATTTCAACAAACGGCCAATTTTCAAATAGCTGTTATAAAAGCGAACATGTTTTTGAATCTTTAATTTATTAACTTTCTTCTGCAGAAAATCGCGATATTTTTCGCCTTCATTTTGTAAGACCAGGGGGTGCGTTGCGCCTATAACCAGATAGAGCAAGTTTGGAAACTTGCGGATTAATTCTGGAATCACATCCAAGACATATTCAATTCCCTTCCCAGAATTAAGCAGCCCAAAAGTGCTTATAACTTGTCTTTTTTGCATATGGAGCATTTTTTTGAATTTTTCGCTTGTTTCAAATTCAACCGGATGAATGCCATGGTCTATTATAAAAATCTTTCTAGGATTCACGCTGTACCTAGAAATCAAAATCTCTTTAGAATTCTTGCTCATTACCACTAAGTACGAAACGCGTTCCAAGAGAGGCTTTAGGGACGCCTCCATAGCAGGTTTTGGGTCTGGAAGCACGGTATGCAGAGTCATTGCTGTCGGTTTTCTAAGCTCATCAAGAAAATATTTTAGATTGGAGCCAAATTCTCCTCCAAAAATTCCAAACTCATGCTGGATTGAAACCAATTTTATTTTTGGATCCGCGTTTATTTTTTTAGCCGCTATTTTATAATCTTCGGCTTTATCCTGATCAATTTCAAAAACAACCCGCGAAGAGTATTTAGGTCTTTTAAAAGCGCTGTAATTCATCGCCGCGATTACTGTCTTTATTGCTGGCGCGAATACGGTATCAAAAGCCTGAGCCAGGTCGTAAGTAAAGGCGGCTATACCGCAACGCCTGGGAGGATATGTCCCTAAAAACAAAACTTTCGATGATTTAATAGATCGTCTCATATTTTATATTTTAGTAATTCGTTAATCAATTCAATTATGTTGATTTTTTTTGCTTTTATTCTGGAATCAGCAGCCCCATAGTAGATGAACAAATTATTTTTTTCCAGAACGCAGCCGGTTGGGAATACGACATTTCTTACCAAGCCCTCTTTCTCATCCCGCTCTTTCGGCGAGAACAGCGGGAAGGGTAACCTTGCTATAACGTGAAGCGGGTTTTTCAGATCCAACAGCGTAGCCGCGGCATGATAAATCTTGCCGCTACTCGTTTCTTCTATGGCATGGAAAATAAGTAGCCAGCCATGCTTTGTTTTGATGGGCGGCGAGCCTCCGCCGACGCGCCTGTTTTCAAATTTATATTTTGGATTAAGAATCACAAATTTGGCCATGTTGGCTAGGTAATCTTTCCATGATTTCTCAGTCAGATCGGAAAAATTCCTAAAACTTATGGCTTGGATCCCAGGCATAACCCTATGTATCAGAAAGAAGTTCCCTTCAATTTTCTCTGGTAGAAGGAAAACATCTTTTTCCCAAAGGGAGACTTCCTGGCCCTTTTCTTTTTCATAGCGTTTCGCGTACCATTCATATTTTTCGGGCAGGCCCGCCTTTTTAAAAATCTTACCGGCGTCCTTATAAAGTATCGCGGGAAAAATTAGTCCCCGTTTTTCAAAATTGCGCAAATCGGAGGAAACGGCATAAGCAGCGGATGCATCCCGCCCATCGTATGCCGTGTAAAATAGATAATATATTCCCTCCAAATAAACTATCCTTGGGTCCTCTACGCCGCAGCGTTCGAAATTGTGTTCAGGGAAAATTAAAGGCCTGTTGTCTCTGAGGATAACTTTGTTATTTTTAATCTGGCAGCGTCCAATTGTAGAGATATTATTTTGATCGATGGCGCGATAAAACATGTGGGTTATGCCGCCCTCGGCAATGCATGCGGGGTTTAAAACAGCCCGCTTTTCAAACTCGTTGTCTGTAGTTGAAAGAATGACGCCCAGATCTTCTATTAACATCATTCAATTTTAACATTTTTAGGCTTCTTCTATCATTGCCTGCTGGCAGGAAGGTTTAGCGGCAAATTCATAAATGCCGCTCCTATCTTACTATGTTTTGTTTTACATAAAAGGAACGAAGGCGAAACCTGGAAATTCCCGCAGGCGAAATTTCCCGTCCCCGCCCTTTATTTCGAGAAATAAGGATCCGGATTTCGGATATAAAAGCCTCCCGCTCTCTTTCAGCTGTTTTCTCCAAGCTTCCGGAACTTTCGATACCTCCGCGGCAGAAATTATTGCGTCAAATCCTCCGATTTCCCTCGCAATTTTAGGAAGGCCGTCCGCCGCGCTTTGGCAATAAAATTCAACGCGTCCTTTAAGCTCGGGAAATTGAGCGATGTTTCTTTTCCCAAGCTCACAAAGCGCTGGGACTATTTCAATCGCATATATCTTCCCTGATGCTCCGACGATTTTTGCCAAAAGGCCCGTCTGCCACCCGGATCCAAAGCCGACATCCATTATGCGCTCTCCTCTCTTTGGTTTAAGGTGTTCCAACATGAACACAACCGTATACGGCTGGGAGATTGTCTGCCCTTCTCCGATCGAAAGCGGTATATCCGCGTACGCCGAATCAGCCTGAGAGTCAGGCACAAATCTCCTCCTGTCAACTTTCGTAAGCGCTTCTTCAATGGCAAGCGATTTCAAAACTCCGCCCTTTTTCAGCGAGCCGACGAGATCATCCAAGTTCATATTCATGCTGGAGCAAATGCTATTTTAACTAAATTAAAATCAGACGGGGCTCTTGCGTTTGCGATCCTAATATCAACGCGATTAAACGCGTCTTTGATTTTTTTGGCAAGTTTATTCGCAAGCTGATTTTCCGTAATCAACTCCCCTTCGAAAACTCGATCTTTTATCATCCGGCAAGCCGGGCACATAATAAATGGGGCGCCGTATATTTTGCTCTTGTCTCGCGAGGGATGGTGCCAAGATTTTTCAAAATAAAATGAACCGCA
This sequence comes from Parcubacteria group bacterium GW2011_GWB1_44_7, assembly GCA_000999175.1. The sequence continues at coordinate 1,668 of LCJJ01000028.1, read as the reverse complement.
TCCCGAGCACACCGCGCGCCCGGCCCTTGCCAGCCCGAATTCTTCAAATTCCGTTCTCGATGGCGGCAGTCTCAACGGATATGATTTTATAGCTTCCCTAGGCATGCCTCCTTTATACCGCGGCAGCATTATTTGTTAATACTTTTTGAAGATTTATTTTCAATTGCCTTCTCGCCCTTTGCCTGTTTAAAAAAATATGCCGAAGGCAACGACAAAAATGTCGCCGCTAGGCGCCGGCTAGTTATTTCGCGTAAACGTAATACAGCCTCCCGCTAAAATCATCCGTGAAGAAAAAGGAATTTTCGTCATATTGAAATACGTGAACTGGACGCCCAAAACGCTTATCCCCTTCGCCAAGGAATCCCTTCATAAAAACGTCCTGCTTCCCGTCCAACGTCACGCGTAAAATATTGTACCCGTTTCTAATCTCCACTTTATGGGATCCATGCTGAGCGACAAGAAACGTTTTGTTTATAAGCGGGTGCGCATTTTCAAAGTAAGTAATCCCGAGGGGTGCGGTATGGGGTCCGAATGACGCGAACGACAAGGGAACATTTTCGCAGGAAATCGGCTCGCGCTTCCAATTCCAGCTTAATTCCTCGTGCTTCTTGCCCCCAGACTCGTAACAATAAGGCCAGCCATAGTTTTCGCCTTCAGCAAGCTTATACATTACGTCGTCAGGCAAATCAGCCCCTAAGTGATCCGCGCCATTTTCCGTCGCATATAAGGCGCCCTGGGCCCAAGCAATTCCCACGGCATTTTTTAAGCCGTTTGCATAGACCCGCTGGTTTTTCCCGTCCGGATCCATAGCAATGATCATCGCGCGCTTATCGCCCTCGGCTTCCTCGCAAACATTGCAGCCGCTCCCGACAGATACATATAAGACATCTTCTTGAAACAATATCGTGCGGGTAACATGCCAAACGATGCCCAAGGCTGTTGGATTTTGTTTATTTGGAAATAGGGTAACCAGTTCCGGCTTAGTTGTAGGGGCTTTATCCCCAGGGCTATACAAATACCTGATGAGTTTCTCGGTGAGCGCTACATAAATCCAACTCTTGCCCGCGCGGTCGGTATAAAACTCTACGCTATTCGAACCGCGAAGCCCGGAGAGGTAAACAGATTTTGATTTAAATTTGCGTGTTTCGGCGTCAAAGTCTTCCAGAATAATAATTCTGCCCTCTCGGCTTAGATTCCAATCAACCATGTCAGGGATAAAAAGTCTTTTGTCCGGACTCATCGCAATAAAACGGGCTTTCCCTAAACCCTCAGCCGCGACGGCTAAGTCAAATTGAGAAGCAAGTTCGTATGTCGCCTCGGAGCCATCCGCAAACGCAACTGTTCTCGGCTCAAGCTTGATTGGCGTTGAATTATCGATTTTATTGCTAAAAATTTTTAGAAAAGAGGTGTATTCTTTGTCATTTTTATCATTTAAATCGGTATCTTCGCGCAACCCAAAATATCCCGCTCCGCCCAAAACCAAAACTACCGCAATAACTAAAATAAGCGTTGATATTTTGCTAAATCCTTTTTGGTTTTTCATATTTCAATTTTAATACAGATGAACTTTTACGGCAAATTCTAAAAGCCCAAATAGTCTTTAGACTTCATATGCCTCCTTTAATTTCGCAATATCGAATTTTTTCATCTTTTCCCAACTAACTCCCT
>LCJJ01000027.1 GCA_000999175.1 Parcubacteria group bacterium GW2011_GWB1_44_7 | reverse complement strand
GCGGCAATCAGCCGGATGCCGGCGTTGATAATCGGCGCGCTGATTTTTTGCTTGATGTTTTCCACCGCCGTTTCGTCTATTTTCGGCGGCTCTTTGATTTTCTTTTCTTCCTCTTTTTCTTTTTTCTTGGAGGAACCGAGCAGTTCTTTCGCCGCCTCTCTGGTGAATTTCCAAAGATGTTCGCCGACCGTGCCGGGAATGTCGGTGGCTTTGCTGATTTTTTCGCCTTTGACAATTTGGTCAAGAGCGTGCTTGTAGCGCTTGTGGTATGTCTCGCCAGCCGGACTAAAAATTATCTGAACGGCCGCCCCCTCGCCCGTTTCGTTGATTTTGGAAAAGCTGTTCAAAATGACATTAAGCGGGTCGTGGTCAAATTGTTCGTAAGTTTTTAAAGGAAAAATTGGATTGTGACGAAGCGTGGCCGTTGAACCGACGGCCGCGCCGGTGTCGTTGAAAATATTGTAATCGTTTTTCCGTTCGGCAATTTTAGCATTGTGAAAAATTGACAAAATTTGCTTTTCAAAAAGATTCTTTTTGGAATCGGGCACGGCGGCGTAAAAAATAAATTCACTGCCTTGATTTTCCACGGCCAATTCCAAAGTGAAATAATTCGGGCCGGCTAATTTTTCATCGGTCGCCGAGAGCATACCGGCGTAAAATTGCTCCATTGACGACAGAAGTTCTTTCAAGGTTTTCGGCTTGTCTTCTTTTGTCGCTTCCGGCAAAGTCACTTCGTAAAGCGTCATCTGCAAAGCGCGGAACAAAGAATTTTTTCTGCCCAAACCGATGTCAAAACCTGCCTTAACCAATTGAACCAAAAATTTTTCAAAATCGTCGTCCAAATGCGGATTGCGGAGCCGGGCCACCACCGTCATGGCGTTCTTGATGCCTTTGGCGCGAATAATTTGAATCAATTCCATCATTTGCCGGTCATGCGGTTCCGGCGATAAACCGAGCGCCAGGCCTTCCGCCTCTGCTTCGGGTAAATGGTGGCTTTCGTGAAGCACGGCCTCCGCCGGCGTCTCACGGTAGCGCTTCACTTCTTCTTGGGCAATTTGCTCACGGGAGCTCTCAACATTATTTTCCTTCAGCTCGCGCTCGCGCCGCCCCACTTCGGCGCGCAAAAAATCCAACTCCTCCTCGGGAGTTTTGAATTTTTCTCGGGCTGTTTGTCGGGTTTCCATTCATCATATTATATCCCGAATTACAAAATCGCACCAAATTCATATCAAGCAAATGAAGCCGCATTAGCAAAGCTCGTTGAAGGTGTTCCTCTGAAAAGTTTGACAAATTTTGTTTTTAAGCGAAACTAAAAGAGGAAAAAGCGAACAATACTGTTATGAGCAAAACTTTAGAAACCATTGAACAACCACCGGTTGAACTGGCTAACAGATACAAAGGCGTAACCCCGCATGGCACGGAAATCTGTATCTCCTGCGGAAAAGACACCGGCGTATCGGTTGACAGAGAAATCAGCTTCCGCGCCGGCTACATTGAGGGTTGCGGCCAACTGTGCGAAGGTTGCGCCCAAAAGTTTTCTTAGCCGAATTAATCGGCCAACATCCTCTCCGCGAAAGCGGAGAGTCTTTTTATTAAATTATTAATTTTTAACTAAGAAATTTTCCCATTCACCAAGTATTCAGTCTTCGTCTAACTATTTCTGAAATTTTGAAAAATATTTATCAATTTCTGGACGCAACGCTATACCAGCTTGTTCAAAGCACTCTAATAAATCTGTGTATGCGCCCTCGCCTCCAAGAAAATCCCAAAATTCCTCCGCTACCACTACTTCTTGTTTCAAATCAAGCATACCCTTCATCGTCCACCGTGCGTATTGTTGTGGTTCGTATGGATTATACGGAATTGCAATAAGTGTGTTCACTTTTGCGATTGAATGCTGATAAAAATACACCGCCAACCACTCTAACATATTCCGTTTGTAAGAAATAAAATCGCCTTTATTTGGTTTGACCGTTTTCAAATCAAACATAAACACCTCATCCCGTTTCGAGACGAGAAATAGGTCAACTTTCATTTTAGTTTTTGTCAACCGCCTCTTCAATCGCAGATTTTAGAGTAATATCTATTATCGATGATAAACCCCATTCAACACATTTTTTTGCAGTGTGTAATTCATCATCGTTCAGTTCTCTGCCAATTCTTTTAATAGCATCATTTTGCAAATCCATAATTGTTATTGGATAAATCACTTCCATATTTCTATTTTTTTATTATCTTTTTAAATCCTGAATTATACTCGACCAGCTTTTTCCAATTTATTTTTCCATTTTCGCAAAATTTTTGCGAAAACTCTAATGTGAGTTTGTTTATTATTTGAGCATAATTCTCGGCAAATTTCTCATTTTTCTCTCTTGCTTCGTAACCAATCGGCTCAACGATATCTATATATAATTTTTCATCTCCAGAAATAAGCTCCCAAAACTGTTGCCCGCATAATTTTAAATAAACACCCTTGTCCGGTTTATTGTCCTTACCAAAACAACACCCATTTACTGCAATGACTTTTTTGCCAGTTCTTGCACGCATCATTTTTTTTGCACTTGCAAAATTAATATTAAGCTGACGGATTTGACTTGAATTGCCCCAGTTCCAGCCCGCTTTTATTTCAACGACATAAATTACTCCATCTTTTTCAAATTCCAGATCTATACCTGTTAATTCTGATTTTTTTGCGCCATATACTTTGTCGCAAACAAAAATAGCTAGACCCTCTATAAAATCACCAAATAATGTTTCCTCCTGAGATTGCAAAAAGGCATCCAAAAATCCCTTGATTAAATCCTGAGCCGTCAAAACATTCTTAGCCCTGAAAAGGTAGGGATTTTTCTGTTTTAGAATTTTGAACAAATCAACTTTATTTTGCACATAATCCAACCTCCTTTGGTGAAAGATTGAGATGTGTTTCTCTGCATATTTATAAATTTCTTGTAAGTTAAATTTTTTCATACAGCGATTTTGTTATGGCTGAATAAAAACGATTCTTTTCTTTTTGAGCAACTTTTTCTTTAGCCATCTCAACATACTCTGGCATTATATCAATACCAATAGAATTACGCCCCATCCTTTGCGATACTTCCGAAGTGGTACCGGAACCCAGAAATGGATCTAAAACCCAATCGTTTGCTTGAGTAAATAATTTGATAAACCATTCCGGCAATTCTTCTGGAAAAACCGCACTGTGATTTTTGTTGTTACAAATAGTCGCGAATTGCAAAACATTATTAGGATACACCATGCTCCGCTTCAACCAATTAGAGATATTTTTTCCAAACCCGCTACCGCTTTTAGAATTATCTCGTATTTTGTCTGTCTCACTCAGATTTTTTAGTCGACCGTTCGCCCAATCACCAACTGGTACCATTACTGCCTCTTGATACATATTAAAATCGCGTGCTTTGTTGAATTGCAATACTCGTTCCCATGAGTCGCGAAAACGATTTGGCCATTTACCAGGGTAGCTATTTTTTTTATGCCAGATAAATTCTTCCGTCCATAACCACCCCTGTTTACGCAATGCTAAAATAAGCTCGATTACATAGATACTACGCTCACCATTCTCTGCTTTTTCTTTGATGTTTAGAATAAAGGTGCCAGTCGGTTTTAACACGCGTAATAATTGCTCGCTGACGGGTAAAAACCACTCAACATATTCTTCAGTGCTAATACCACCATAGGTATTTTTTCTTCTGTCTGCATAAGGTGGTGAGGTAACGATCAAATCAATAAAATTACCGTCAATTTTTTTAAGTATCTCACGCGAATCGCCAAGTAGTATTTTTGTTGTTACGTTGTACATATTTTCATATTGCAACTTTTTAAGAAATACTTGTGTGAATTAAATAAGAAATATTGGAAGGAGACACCTCTTTATCAAGGTGGTCGGTCGCCCATTTTGACGCTTTGGGTATTGAAACTAATGTCACAAAAACATTATACACCAAACTAAGAAGTTTTTGTTTTCATTAATTTAGAAACACCAAACCCGACAAGCCAACCAATGAGAACAACCGCTAGCCAAAAATACCAGTGATACCAATCAAGATAAAAAACAACAAAAGCGGCGGGAATTAAACTAATCACCATCCACCAATATTTTTTCGCCTCGCCAAAGGCGCTAAATAGCAAGGTGATTAGCAAGATATAAACAATTGGAATGCCCGCCAAACCAGCTGCGGCCACACCAAAACCATGATCGTTAAACATATCTGCATATATCTCCCCAACAGATTGGGCAAATAAAAAACTTGCGAGAATTGCAACACAAATTATCAATATATTTTTATATATTTTCATATTTTTTAATTATTTAATAACCAATTAATATCTTCGACCAAAATTTGATAGGCTTGTTCATTGATATGTTTTCCCCGTTGAGCATTTAGTTCATTGGGAAATGCTTTATCAATTTTTTTCTTCTTCAAACTATTGGCGACTCCTTTATTGTCTATCCAACCGAGAGTAAGACATTTTTCTATATCCTTTATTATGCTTTGTTCAGTAGCAATAATCCGAAAATCGACCGACGAAGTGGCGACATTGCCGACAAAGTCGTTGGAGGTAGCGGAGAAATTGTGGACGCCGAGTTTTTGGTAGAAAGAGTCAACGGTGGTACTGGCCAGAATCGCTTCATCATCCCAGGCGGTTTCAAAATTCAAAACACCGGAATCAGTATCAGTCGTCGTGGCGTTAATTTTAATAATGTCACCGCGGACATAATCTTTCATTTGCGGCGAAAAAATTGTTATGACTGGCGGCGTCTGGTCTTCCGGCTCCACCGATAAATTTTCCGGGTTGGCATTGTCAATCGTTACCTCAATCGGCGTAATCATTCCCGGCAAAGTCGCGCCAGTGAAATCGCTTTCCGCCGAGGTCTCGTTGGTGATAAAAGTTGTTGCCAAAGTGTAAGCGCCGCCACTCCCTGTCCCCTGCGTTTCCACCCGATAATCGCCGTCTTGCGGATTAGGAATAGTTACATATTCATCGTCAGTGCCAAAGCCGGAATAAAACGCGCCGGCAATTTCATTTACTTCTTGGCCGGTGGCAAAATCTTTACCGACTCTTTCGCCATTGGGAGTGATAACGATGATGTCGGCGGGAGAAAGGATTTTTATCAACATTATGGCATCAAGAGATGGACCGTCCCCCACCAAATGTTCAGCAACTTTTCCTGTTAATTTTTGATATACCAAACCTCTCGCGTCAAAAGGCAGATTATTATGGTCAGACAAAAGAGTGTTGATATCTGCATCAATAAAACCAGCACTGCTAATTGGAACGGTCTCATCACCAATTCCATTATTTAACTCTTCTGGTTCCCCGTGTTCCCATAAAATTGGCTCTGTTGAGGACGCGACCATTATTGAAGCAATGGTAGAACTTCCTGTATTTCCGATAATGTTGCTAACTTCAATGCCAGAATTCAGAAATTGGTTAGTCCCGGCAGATAAATTTTCAAGAAACGAATTTGTTGGATAACCGTTGGGATATTTTTCAACAACGCCGGAATCCTTAAGCGTCAGATAATCGTAAATTGGCAATAATTCTTTGATTGAAAGCACTGATTGATGAATGTAATCAAATAAACTCAAACTTAACTTTTTAGCTTCCCACCAAAGCAAAGTTTTTATACTTTGATTGACAAAACCGTGTGGCATTGTTGCGCCCTCCCAAGGCAAATACACCTTAGGCGCTCCAAGGTGAGGTGTGCCGAGGAAAATCAATTGGTCTACATCGCTTTGGTATTGCGGCGATTGGATATATTGGCGCGCCACGAGGCCACCCATAGAATGCGCCACCAAATCCACCTTGGCGCATTGGCAGATATTTTTCACTTCGGCAATTTTGTTTTTGAGCGCCGCCGCCGTCAGCACATTGGAAAAACGCCAATCGTAAGGAAACGAAAAAAGATTTTGTCCTTCAACGTAGCCGTTTGCCGTTAGCGTAGCGATTAAATCGTCGTAGGTGTGGAAAATCGGGTCAATCAGCCAAACGCCGTTTTTTTCCGCTGAACCCAAAATTCCAGGAATAATTATGACCGGTTCAAAAGTTTCCGGTGGCGGCAAAAACGGATTCTCCGTCAGCCACAGCGCGTAAAGAATATTGCCGGCAATCCGATTCCCTTCGCCGAACGGATTGCCGATTAAATCAAACGGCCCGCTTGCGTCTCCCCACCAGTTGTTTTTCGCATCCACCGGCGCAACGGCGCTGCTGTAAATTCCATAGTTAACATTATCGCTGATGGCACTTTGACTGACCGTTACGACAGCGGGAAAACCGGAATCACTGTCGTCTTCAACTTTAATTCC
>LCJJ01000026.1 GCA_000999175.1 Parcubacteria group bacterium GW2011_GWB1_44_7 | reverse complement strand
GTCAAACTCAAACGCAAACCGGCGTTGAAGTTCCCCAAGTTCGTATGCGAATCTTTCTGATTGCGGCGACAGTTCTTCAATGTGTTCCAGAATCAAATTGGCATTTTTCACATAGCCGGCATAGAGCTTGAGATGTTCCTCAATATTTTTCTCCGAAATACCTTTTAGTTTCGGAATCTTGAATTTTTGTTCCTCAAATTTTTTCATCAGGACCTAATATTATTACAACTACACTCCACTCTTTCAAATCTCCATTATTTATTAAATTCAAGACAATACCATTTATCACTAGCCCCTCCTGTGGCATCAGAACAATGCCAACCGCGCGTACCGGGGCCATATTTTTGTGGAGTAAAACGTGACGCCACCAATCCATAAGTTCCATAGTCGTAGTAATAATATAGGTTGGTATCCGGAGATACCGGTAGCGACCCGAAATAACCGCCGCTTATCAATTCTCCCACGCACACGCTTCCTGAATAATCCCGGCCAATGATGCACCATCCGTTAATCGCGTTTACATTTGGGGGTAAAGAATTTGTATCCACGAAGTATCTTTCAAGGCTGGTAATAAGTTGATTGAGTTCAAGCATTTTTTTACTGTCTTTGGCTTTAAGTCTGGCGCTATTCAAACTCGCGAGCACAACCGACGACAAAAGCGAGATGATGGAAATCACCACCAAGAGTTCAATCAGGGTAAAACCTCTTTGTCCGTTTGATTTAGATTTTAGAAACATTTTGACAATAAGTGCTATATTCCCCCCGCCGGCAGACCGACTCTTGCCGCGTCCGGTCCCGCATTATTTGAACCACGATTAAACACATTCATAAAGATAAAAATGGAGACGGTAAAAGCGACAATCGCGACGGTAATCAAAATGTAACCGGCGATTTTCTCATCGCGAATTCCGAACTTGCCAAGTAGGCGAACCATCCCGGGTGTTGTTGGCACGCCTAAAATTCTCCGCGATTGGAAATTGTCACTGGAACCAAATTGGCCATTTTCTTCAAATTGGACGTCGGTCATATTTATAATATTATCACCTAATCAATAATCCAACAATCAACAATGCTACAATGTTTAATATTTTAATCATCGGATTAATGGCGGGACCAGCGGTGTCTTTGTAAGGGTCGCCGACGGTGTCGCCGGTAACGGCCGCTTTGTGAGCATCGCTTCCTTTGCCGCCATAATTGCCTTGCTCAATAAATTTCTTGGCATTGTCCCAAGCGCCTCCGCCGGAAGTAGCGCCTCCGCCGGAAGTCATGGAAATAGCGATGAACAAGCCGGTAATAATTGAACCAACCAATAAACCACCCAAAGCCACCGGACCTAAAATGAAACCGACTAGAATCGGCGCTAAGACCGGAATCAAGGCCGGCAAAATCATTTGTTTGATTGCCGCTTTAGTCACAATATCTACGCAAGTGCCGTAGTCCGGTTTAGCCTTGCCTTCCATAATACCTTTAATTTCGCGAAATTGACGGCGCACTTCTTCCACTACTTTACCGGCCGTTTTTCCGACCGCTTCCATTGCCAAGGCGGCAAAATAGTAGGGGAGCAAACCGCCGATAAACAAACCCACCAAAACTTTCGGGTCGCCCAAGGCGAAATCAAATCGCGCGCCGAGATTTGTCAATTCTTCGGTATAGGAAGCGAATAAAACCAATGCCGCGAGCCCGGCCGAACCGATAGCGTAACCTTTAGTCACCGCTTTAGTGGTATTGCCGACGGCGTCCAAAGGGTCGGTTATGTCGCGAACTTCTTTGGGCAATTCCGCCATTTCAGCAATGCCGCCGGCATTGTCGGTAATCGGCCCGTAAGAATCAATGGCCACAATTATTCCCGCCATAGAAAGCATGGACATAGCGGCAACGGCGATACCGTAAAGTCCGGCAAAATTATAGGTGAGCAAAATACCGCCGGCGATTACCAAAGTCGGCCAAGCGGTTGATTTCATGGAAATTGCCAAGCCCTGAATGATATTGGTGCCGTGGCCGGAAAGCGACGCTTGGGCGATGGATTGGACTGGTTTGTGGCCAGTGCCGGTAAAATATTCAGTGATTATTACCAATAACGCAGTTACCGCCAAACCAGTTAAGGCGCTATAAAAAAGATTGGCGACGGAATAAATTCCGTTGGTACCCATCACCCATTTGGTAATTGGATAAAAAGCAACGGCTGATAAAATTCCCGCGACCGCGAGACCTTTATATAAAGCGTTCATAATGTTTTGAGATGAACCCAATTTTACAAACCAAGTGCCGATTATTGAAGCGATAATAGCCGTTGCGCCAAGAGCGAGAGGGTAGAGAATTGAGGTTTCAGAGTTGGAAAAAGTTAAAGTGCCGAGAAGCATTGCCGCTACCGATGTGACAACATAGGTTTCAAATAAATCGGCGGCCATACCGGAACAATCACCGACATTATCACCGACATTGTCGGCGATGACTGCCGGATTGCGCGGGTCGTCTTCCGGAATGCCGGCTTCCACTTTGCCAACCAAATCGGCGCCGACATCGGCGGCTTTGGTAAAAATACCTCCACCCAATCTAGCAAAAACGGAAATCAATGAACCGCCGAAACCTAAACCGATAAGAGCCTTGATATCGCCGGAAAGATAATAGAAAAAAGTCAGGCCAAGCAAAGCCAAACCGACAACCATCAAACCGGTAACGGTGCCGCCTTTGACGGCGACAGAAAGGGCAGCCGCCAAACCATTTTTAGCCGCTTCGGCGGTGCGCACATTGGCGCGGACGGAGACATTCATCCCGATGTAACCGGCAACAGCAGATAGAATCGCGCCCAAAAGAAAACCGAGAGCGGTCGTCAATCCCAATACCAACCACAAAATCAAAAACAAAACAATAGCGATAATGGCAATTGTTTTATACTGGCGATTCAAATAGGCTTGGGCGCCTTGGCGAATGGCGTCGGCGATTTCTCGCATCCGGTCGGAACCGGCCGGCAATTTAAGAATGTTTCTTGCTAAAAACGCGCCATAAACAATTGCGACAGTAGAAGCCAAAAAAGCGAAAAGGAACAACAAATTCATCGTGTTAAACATTAAAAGTAATAAGAAGTAATTTATCCTACTTCCGATTTTTTGTCATCTTTTCTTTTCTCAAAATCTCCCTTGTAAAGGGAGAGCCCCGCCGTTAGGCGGGGGAGGGATTTATTGATTTGGCGTTTTTTCTTCGCTGGCAACCATCAGTTCACTTTTAGCGCTTTTGATGTCAATTCGCCAGCCGGTTAATTTGGCGGCCAAGCGGACATTTTGTCCGCCTTTGCCGATAGCCAGCGATTGTTGGTCTTCGGCCACTTCCACTTCGGCGGTTTTTTCTTTCTCGTTGATTTTGACGGACAAAATTTTTGCCGGCGACAACGATTCTTCCACGAATTTTTTAGGGTCTGCCGACCATTCAATCACGTCTATTTTTTCACCGCCCAATTCCGACATTACCGTGCCGACCCTAACGCCGCGCTGGCCGACCAGCGAACCGACCGGGTCAATGTGGGCGTCAGTGGAAGCCACTGCCACTTTGGTGCGCGAACCGGCCTCCCGAGCTATCGATTTTATTTGAACCGCGCCGCTAGTGATTTCCGGCGTTTCCGTTTCAAAAAGTTTTTCCAAAAATTTCGGGTGGGCGCGGGATAAACGAAGGAATATGCCTCGGAGCGAATCTTCCACTGAAAGCAGAAGCGCTCGCGCTCGTTCTCCTTGACGATAACGTTCGCCGGGAATTTGTTCTTCGTAAGGCAGAATGGCGACGGCTCGACCGAGGTCAATAAAAATATTGCCGCGCTCAATCCGTTGAACCGAACCGGAAACTATTTCGTTTTGCCGTTTGCCGTATTCTTCAATTACCGAAATCTTTTCCGCCTCGCGGATTTTTTGGATAATCACTTGTTTGGCGGTTTGAGCCGCAATCCGGCCGAAATCACTTTTCGTTTCCAACGGGAAAATTATTTCTTCATCCAAAGCGGCGTCCTTTTTAATTTTTCTGGCGTCTTCAATCGGAATATGATGTTCCGAATTGAAGCGGACGCGCTCATCTTCCTCGCTTCTTTCTTCAAAAACCGGTCCCTCGGCGGTTTCCACCGGATAAATCACCCGCGTTTCGTCCACCGCGATTTTTACTTGAGAAAATTCCACCGCGCCGGTCGCCAAATCAAACTTGACGCGGACAATTTGGCCTTTTTTGCCGTATTCTTTTTTGTAAGCGGTCGCCAAAGCCATTTCCACCGCTTCCACCACTTTCTCGCGCGGAATACCGCGCTCTTCTTCCAATTGGTCCAAAACCGAATTGATTACTTTTAGGTCAAACATTTGATTAGCTTCGCTAGCTTTTAGCTTCATTGGCTTCATTAGCTTTAATAAAACGAGTTCGCCTCGCGAGCGAACTTCAGATATTTGAATATTAAGTCATCAGATAAATTTTGTCAAATTCTTGGGCAAAGTTATCAACAGGGTCGTTTTTGCTGGTTTGGTTTGTAGTGTTATAATTTACCCGTTATGGACGGCAATCAAAATAATAATCAGTTTCCAAATACCAGCCCGATTCAAAATTCCAATCCACCGGAAATTGGCAATCAAAAATCAATCAAGGTTTTTGTCATTTTAGTGGCAATAATATTAGTATTAGGCTTTGTTTTCGCGCTTTTATTTACTTTGACGCAAAAGTCCGAACCGGCATCTCTCGGCGTTGATAAAGACGGCGTGCCGATAATAATTCTTGATAAGAAGCAAGTCATTGAAAAAGTTACCACCGGCAAACCCTTGGACGAACCGGAGGTTCGCGCAGTTTTTAGATGGGCAACGGAGAATCCCGATAAAGCGGCAAGTTTGAACCCCGAAGAGAAAGCCAACATTATCAGAGCGCTAAATGAATAATGCCACAATGAAAAAAACAAAACATATCTGGCCATCACTCGCTCTGGGCGCCGTCGTTATGATTTCAATGGCGCTCTCGTCTGCCGTTTTTTCGCAGGGAGGATATCCGCCGCCGTTCAGTTTGATTGCCGAAACACAGGCCGTCGGTTCCGGACAAATAAAGTTGAGTTGGCAAAAGCCCTCAAGCAGTGGAGTCATCGGCTACAACATTTATCGCGACGGGTCGCAAATTGATAATGTCATCGGAGCAAACACACTGTCATATTTTGACGGTAATTTGTCGCCGAGCAATGTTTTTAATTATTTTGTAAAGGCGGTCTATTTGGGTGTTGCCGAGGCGGATTTGCCGGCGTCAAATGAAGTTGAAGGAGTTTCACCGGCGTATTGTACCGGTACCTGCGTTCAAAACAATCCTTTTACGGCAGGGGCGGGGCGCACCATCGTTGACTTAAAGGGAAAAAAATTGGACGCGAAGCGCAAGCAATCCGAAACTTTTACCGTAAATTTGCCGGCCGGCCGTTATCAGGTCTACGCCCATTCTTTTGACGCTTATGATGACCGAGCTGACGACGCGCAAGACAACGAACGCTGGTTCCTCGTCCTCCAGTCAAGCGGTAGCGAAGTAGCGCGAACCAATGCCACCGCGGACCTTTTAGACGGCAGAGACGAGGTGGGCTCAACCCAAGTTATTGAGACGGAACTCATTCTCACATCAAGCGTCAATCAAATTAAGGCCGTTCACTCGGGTGTCAATGGCGGTAATTTTGACGATATTGGGACTTCAGCAGTAATGTTCGTAAATATGGACGACCCAACTGTTCAAGCGAATAATTGTCTTTTGGTAATTGATAAAACCGCCGACAAAGACATTGTTGCTTCGGGTGAACTTATCACATATACCATTACCGTGCGAAATGACGGCGGAGCGAATTGCACCGGCGGCGGTAATTATATTTTTGATGTATTGCCCCCCCAAGTTTCGTTTGTGAGTGAAACCCATACTCCGAATATGCACATTCCTTACTCCTCCGCGTATCTTTCGGACGGTCATTATGTTTGGGTTGTCGCTACTTCACCGCTCGTGCCGGACGAAGTGGCGATAGTAAATATAACAGTTCAGGTTGATGAAGATATTCCGGTTGATTCGTGCGACGGCGATTCCGACCCGGGCCCGGGAGGCGGCGGTTCGGACGACATCATAAACCAAGTGTATGTTACCAACAATCAATATAGCGACCGCGCGATTGAGGTCTACAGCAATTCGGTGGCGACTCTCTGCGATGCCGAGCCGGAACCAGAACCGGAAATTGACGCAACCGTCGTGCCCTCGCCTAATCCATCCTATCCCGGTGGAGAGGTTACCTGGACGGCGACGCCCTTTGGCGAATGCCCCGGGCCGTTTAGCTATTCTTGGACGGGTGATGATGGTTTAATCGGAAGCAACGCTTCGGTTAATCATGTTTATGACAGTTCCGGCAATTACAACGCTACCGTAACTGTCACGGCGCCAAATTGTACGCCGTTAACTAAGCAATCGCCGACACCGGCCATGATTAATCCTCGAACTCTGTCCGGCATAACTTGCGAGCCGTCGCCCAAAACCGCTGCGGTTAATCAAGAGGTGTCATGGACAGCTGTCCCCAATCCTGACGGCGATTATGATTACACTTGGTCTGGCGATAATGGTTTAAGCGGCAACACCAAAACAGTTAAGAAAAGTTATTCATCGCCCGGCATTTACCGAGCTAAAGTGGACGTTGATAGCGTGGGCAATTCCCACTGTGAGAGCACGGTGAATGTGAAAATCAATCCCAATTTCCAAGAGATTTAATTTTCCAATTTATTGTAATTTTCTTTTCACTTTCGTGTTATAATGGACGCAGGGTCGTTTGAAATTCTCTATGTAAAATTTTAGGGAGTCCAAATCTTCCTAGCGCGATGAAGACTTCGGTCATCTGACCGCCAGGATTGAGGACACCCACCTAGCCAAAAGCTAGAAAATTTTCAAACGGCCCGAAACGAGGCCCCCGCCAAGGCGGGGAGCTTTGTTGTTTGTTTGACGGGCATTATAATTGGCAATGAGCGAGAAATTAATAAATTCTGATTTATTTAATTTCGAGCGAGTGAACCAATTGTATGTAATATAATTACCGGATGAAAACAAAAGTTTTTTATATCACCTTGTTTTCTTTTTCCTTGCTTTCTCTATTTTACTCAATCGCTTTGGTTGAGGGCCTATTTTTTTATTGGCGGTGGTTTGATATTCCGATGCATTTTCTTGGCGGTTTTTTCGCCGCCGCCGTTTCTCTTTGGTGTTTTTTCAACAAACTTAAAACTAGCCGAGAAATTTTCTTGGCTAGTTTTTTTGGCGCTTTGCTTATCGGCGCCGTTTGGGAATTGTTTGAGTATTTTACCGGCCTGACCTTCGTGGTTTATGGTAATTATGTTTTTGACACCATCAAAGATTTTCTGATGGACGGTTTGGGCGCGTTGGCATTTTACGCGGTGGCGGCGACAATGCGGGAAAATGTTTTTTGATTGTTTTCCGCCAAATCGGCGAGAATTTTTCTATCAACATTGATGTTTTTCTTTTTAAGCGCGCCGATAAATTGACTGTAAGAAATTTTATCGGCAAGACCAGCGTTGATTTTAATGTTCCACAATCGGCGGAAAGTGCCTTTTTTGTCGCGACGGTCGCGGAAGGCGTGAGCGCCGGCATGAACCAATGCTTCATAAGCGGCTCGTTCTTTCGGAAGGCGTGAGCGCCGGCATGAACCAATGCTTCATAAGCGGCTCGTTCTTTTTTGGAACGAGCAAAACGATAACCCTTAACTTGTCTAAGGATATTTTTTCTGGTTTTTAGGGCATTGACTGCTTTTTTTACGCGGGCCATTTGATTAGCTTATAGCTGCAAAAGCTTCGTCAGCTTCATTAGCTTTATTAAATTAAATAAAAAGTTAATAATTCGGCAAAAACAGACTGCGATTTTTGTTGCTCAATGTGAACGGCGCGCTGCGCGATTTTGCCATCTGGGCTCGGCGGCTTTCCTTGGCGTTGAAGTGGTCTTGTCCCGGACGGCGAACAATTAGTTTGCCGGTTTTCGTGACCTTTATTCTTTTTGAAAATGATTTATTGGTTTTCATAATCACCTTACTTTGAATTTTAGTTTTGCGTTTTACGCTTTAAGTTTTTAGCTTTTTTCTACCATCATGGAAAAACCCTTCATGCTTTTTCTGGTCGGTTCGGTAATTTTGTAATCGGTGGAAATAAATTTCAGTAATCGTTCCAATCGAGCCTTAAGAAAAGGTTCCGGCAGATATTTTTCCCGGCCCTTTAAAAACAAATCAATTCTTATCCGGTGGCCTTCAACCAGCCACTCGGAACCGCGTTTGGCTTTAAGCGCCAAGTCATGTTCGCCGGTGCCAATGGTAATTTGAATTGCCTTAACTTCTACTTTGTGGCTTTTAGTTTTGGCGTTTTTCTTTTTTTTGTTTTCGGTATATTGAAACTTACCGAGGTCGGCGATTTTTGCCACCGGCGGCACGGCCAGCGGAGAAATTTCAATCAAATCATAGCCAGCTTGTTCGGCGGCTATCAAGGCTTGATTCAAAGTAAGCACGCCTAAGTTTTCGCCGTTTGCGCCAATGACACGGAGTTCGGCCGCCTTGATTTGGTGATTGATTCGATGAGTACTCAAATTACCGTAACTTATTGTCTTAACGGCAGTATTTATAGCACGACGCTATTTTTTACGCAAATTTTTGGAGATGGGCGGAATCGAACCGCCGTGCAAAAGATAATCCGAAACTTTTCTACCAGACCTAGCTGGTTTTAATTTTTTAAGCGCTTCTCGTTGGTAGCCAGCAAAATCTCAAAACGCCGAGCTCTTCCCCGCCAAAGACGGGGTTCAAATGAAAGACGAGCAAGTTTTCATTTTATTCCGAAAGTATTATGCCCGATTTTGCCTATCGGAAGTCAACAAGTCGGACATCGCTTAGGCGTGAGCGAAAGCGAAAGCGGGAAAGCCGGCCAAATATGGCGACTTTACCCCAACTGTTTTGGCAGTTGAATTTTCCGAAAGTTTAAGGAGTTTTCGGAGCTCCGTCTGGCCGGTTTCGGAAGATTTCCTTTGTCTAGGCCGATCATCCCCCTAGATCACAATTTGCTTTGCAAATTTGACTTGCGAATTTATTGGTTTTTCAAAGTCCTTTGGATTTCGCGATTGGCTTCGCGTTTTTTCAATGTTTCGCGCTTGTCGTATTTTTTCTTGCCGCGCGCCACCGCTACGGTTACTTTGATTTTCCGTCCGGAATTATACAGCGAAAGAGGAACAATTGTCAATCCTCGTTGGTTTCCCCAGCTAATAAGCTGGCCGATTTCTTTTTTTGTCAACAATAATCGGCGCGGCCTGGTCGGTTCATAATCAGCCGGCGTATTTTTTGCTTGATAAGGCGGAATAACGGCGCCGAGCAGAAACACTTCGTTGTCGCGCACCGAAACATACGCGCCGTCCAATGTGCCCCGTTTGGACTTGAGTGATTTGACTTCCAAGCCCAGCAATTCAATGCCGGCGTTAAACTTTTCCAGAATTTCGTAATTGAAAAATGCTTTTTTGTTTTCCGCCAAAAATTCCATCTCTTAATAGTAGCAGACAAAGATTAAGACAACATAATGTTGACAGGAAATACTAGCAATGTTAGTGTTTCCTCTTTCTAAGAAGCACTTGAGTGTTTCTTTTTTTATGCTCAATCAGATATGGAGAATTTCACAATAGCGAGGATTATTTATAAGGGGATTGGAAGATAAAAATAATGAAATGATTGCGCATCTTAAAAAATATTATAAAGACAGGCAAATCAACACTTTGGTGATTTTCTTTTTATGCATATACATTATTTTCGTCATCAAGTTGATAACGATTCAATATATTGACAATAGTATTCTTTTTGGGATTTATAGTATCGCAGTTTCTTTTTATATTTTAAGCCGTTTTGCAATCGCTTATTTTTATGAACCGGAGTCCAACCAGTTTGATAAAAATTACGAGCCGACAATTTCTTTTGCCGTGCCATCAAAAAATGAAGAAGAGAATATAAGGGAAACAATATTAAAAATCGCTAAAACTGATTATCCGAAAGACAAATTTGATATTATTGCCGTTAATGACGGCTCAAGTGATAACACTCTAAAAGAAATGTTGGAGGCCCGAAAGATTGCTATGGGGGGGGGGCGTAAAAGTTAAGATAGTTGACTGGGGAATAAATAAAGGAAAGCGCGAGGGAATGGCTGAGTGTGTAAAGCAGTCAGAAAATGAAATAATTGTTTTTATTGATTCCGACAGTTTTGTAAAACCGAACACGGCAAAAGAATTAGTTAAGTATTTTACAGATTTGCGTGTCGCGGCCGTGGCCGGACATGGTTATGTTGCCAATGCAAATGTCAACTTTTTAACGAAAATGCAAGATGTTCGTTATTTCGTGGCCTTTAAGGCTTACAAATCAGCCGAAGCTATTTTTGGGTCTGTAACTTGTTGCTCGGGTTGTTGTTCTGCTTATAGAAGAAACTATGTCTTGAAAATTTTAGATAAATGGTTGAATCAAAAATTTCTTGGTGTTCAGTGTACTTACGGCGATGACAGAAGCTTAACCAATTTTTTGCTTCAAAAAGGTTATAAGACATTATTTGCTCCGGAAGCGGTGGCGTATACTTTTGTGCCCGATACTTTTAGAAAATTTCTAAAGCAGCAATTGCGTTGGAAAAAATCTTGGATAAGGGAAAGTTTGAGAGCGGGGACTTTTATGTTCAAGAAAAATCCCATAATG
>LCJJ01000025.1 GCA_000999175.1 Parcubacteria group bacterium GW2011_GWB1_44_7 | reverse complement strand
GCAAGTATGGCTTCGGTCGCGTTGAATATCGTCTCGGCGCTTTTTCTCATTCAGGTGTTTGCTTCTTCAAATGCCTTCTCACAGTTTTTCGTTTCTTTCTTGCGGCTGGGAGGCATTGAAGACGTGCGCATTCTCGCTTTGCCTCTGGCGTTTGTCGTTGCCGGCGTATTCCAGCTTGGATTGCTTAGTTTGCTGTTGGCGCGAAAGATACGGGATATGTTCGAAAAGGAATTTCTTGTTTCTTTGGCGAAAACCGCACTTGCCGCTTTCACGGCCGGGATTGTCACTTACGGAGTACTGTATCTCTACGGAAATCCATTCCCGCTAGAAACGTATCTGCGTGTGCTTACCCAGTTTCTGCTTGCAGGTTTCGCCGGCGCCCTCACCTTTATTGCCGCCGCCTTTGCCCTCAAATCCCCGGAGGTATTCGCCCTCTGGAGCAAGACGCGCTCGCTTCTCTCGCGCTCCCGATAAAGCCGCCACACATAGCTTGTCGACTAAAGCACGGGTTTTTGCCTTGAAAAAAGCCCTCAAATGAGCTACGATAAGGTAATTTATGGCTAGGAAAATTAACTACGACGAATGGTCAAAAGACGAGCTGATAAAAGAGCTTCGGCGTATTAAGGAAACAAAATACGGGCTTGTTTGGCATCGCGATTTGCCGGAGGAAAAAATTGATATTCTCATCAATCCCGACGCGCGCACGCCCAATGAGATGTTTCCAAACGAAATGGCGGGCAAGCCGTTTCCAGTTTTGAAAGAGGCGAAAAGCAAAGAAATTAACGGAGACAAAGAAAAACCAGTAAATCTGCTGATTGAGGGCGATAACTATCACTCGCTCGCCGTTTTGAATTTTACGCATTATGAGTTAGTTGATTTTATTTATATTGATCCCCCCTACAACACGGGAAATGACGATTTTATTTACAATGACAAGAGAGTGGACAAAGAAGACCCCTTCCGACACAGTAAGTGGCTTAATTTCATGGAGAAAAGATTAAAACTCGCGAAGAATCTTTTGAAACCCGATGGCGTACTTTACATAAGCATTGGAAATGATGAATTGGCTCAATTAAAAATGCTTTGTGATGAGATATTTGGCGAGCTCAATCTTGTTGAAGTTATCTCAAGAGTGGCAAAGACGGCAAGTAATAAAGGAACACAGTTTTCTCCATCGGTTGATTATCTTTTGTGTTATACAAAAGACCTCCAGCAATTAGGAAAATTTAAGGATATTGTTACTGATGGCTGGCTAAAACTTTTTAACAAGGAGGACAAAAGAGGAAAATATAGAGAAATTTCCTTATACCAAGCCGCTCTCGATGTTCGGCCAAACCAAAACTACTTTATTACATGCCCCGATGGTTCTAAAGCAAGGCCGCCAGAAGGAAAGGTGTATAGGTGGACAGGAAAAACTTTTTTGGAAAACCTAAAAGACGATCGGGTTATTTTCAAGAAAGCCAAAAATTCTCCGCTTTTAGACCAAAGGGGTAAAAAATCAACTTGGAACATTTACACGAAAACATATCTTAGCGATAGAGAGGAAGAAGGAAAGCGACCGAGAAATTTCCTAGATGAATTCATAAATAGACGAGGTGCTGATTTATTAAGCGAAATGGGCATAGATTTTAATTATTCAAAGCCAGTAAATTTAATCAAATATCTTATACAGATAGCAAACAAACCTAACGATCTTGTTGCGATGGATTTTTTCGCTGGTTCTGGCACAACTGGTCATGCGGTTCTTGAAATGAATAGCGAAGACGGCGGCCATAGACAGTTTATTTTGTGTACTAATAATGAGGATAACAATGGCAGTGGGTTAAAAATTGCTTCAGACATTTGCTACCCACGCATCAAGAAAGCCATTAAGGGATATAAAAAAACCAAAGGCGAAAGTGTCGCCGGACTTGGCGGGAATTTGAAATACTATGTCTGCGACTTCGTGGAAGCCGAACCAACGGACAGAAACAAGCGAAAACTGGTAAGTGAATCAACCGAAATGCTTTGTATTCGTGAAAACTCTTTTGAACTAGTGCAAGATGAAAGTAATTTTAAGATTTTCAAAAACAGCGAAAAATATCTCGGCATTATTTTTTACGAGGAAGCTATCGGCGACTTCAAGAAAGCGATCAAAAAAATCAAAGGGCATTTTAACACCTATGTCTTTTCGCTCGGCGACGACCCACACGAAAAACAATTTGCCGATGTAAGAGATAAGGTTACACTTTGCGCTATTCCCGAGGTGATTTTGAAAGTTTATCGGGAAATTTTTAAATAAAATATGGATAATATTGCCGAAAAAGAATTTAAAGAAAAAGCCAATAAATTTGAGTTGCTATATGAATATGCAGAAAAATTCGATGCAAGCTTTTTGAATATTAAATTAGGTTTTCTTGCATTTGTTGGTATCATTTTCACTTTGGCCTTTAGCGCACGAGAGAATTTTACAAACTGTTTTTTCCTCGCCCTTTCGACCATCCTGCTAGCAATATTTATTTTGTTTATCTCGGAATTATACATACAATCTAGAGACTTAGATATTGCCACAAAAAAACAACTCCGAAGAACTGTTTTGGCAAAAATACGGCATATTGCGACTATCGAGAATAGTTTAGAGTCCTACGGAATAGAAGCAGAGCGATTGTTAATCGAAGAGGATCGGATAAGGAGTGCCATGAGAGCCGGTAATAAAATTGAAGATATAGTAAGGGATGATGATAATGGAAGAATCCGGTTTTGGGTTCTCTTTGTATCGTGGACTATTCTCTTTTTAAGCTTACCCACTCTTTTTTTGCTAGAATTGTTAAGAGTTTTTAAGTAATATGTCCTGGATTGAATTTAAAAATTATCAAGAAAAGGCGATCGTGAAGTTGAAACAGGAAGTCAACGATCTTTTGGATGCGGAAGGAAACAAAATCTGCATTTTCAAATCGCCGACTGGTTCTGGCAAAACGCTCATGGCAGCGGAGTTTTTGAAGCGCCTGATTGATTCGCGTATTGACGGCAAAAAGTTTTCGTTTATCTGGATAGCCGTCAATAAACTGCATGACCAGAGCCGCAACAGCTTAAAAAAATATTACGATCAATTCGGCATTGGCCTCAAATGTTCTTATTTTGAAGATTTGGATGAAAGGAAAATCAGCGAAAACGAGATTTTGTTTTTGAACTGGGCAAGTATCAACAAGAAAGGCAATATTTATGTCCGCGAAAACGAGCGGGACA
Organism: Parcubacteria group bacterium GW2011_GWB1_44_7; assembly: GCA_000999175.1. The sequence goes on along the minus strand of LCJJ01000025.1, from coordinate 3,329 downwards.
ATAACCTTTCTAATATTGTTGCCCGTACCAAAGACGAGGGGAGAATTATTATTCTTAGTATTGATGAGAGCCACCACACCGCAAACAGCGAGAAATCAAAGGAACTTATTCAAGATATTGGCCCAAAAGTGACTATTGAAGTGTCGGCTACTCCTCAAATAAGCGACGCAAACCGGATTGTTGAAGTAGATCGTACAGATGTTAGAGACGAAGGAATGATAAAAAAGGAAGTTGTTGTAAATGAAGGTTTTGAAAACTACGAGATTGACAAGCGAAAGAGTGATGAAACAGCCGATGAAATTGTACTAAAGGAAGCATTGAGGAAAAGGTTAGAACTGGAGAAGCAATTTGAATCTTTAGGATCTAATGTTAATCCTTTACTGCTTATTCAACTGCCCGATACGAGGCAAGGGATAGCAGATAAAAAGACAGAAGTTTTGGCTTTGCTGAAGAAATTTGGTTACTCCACGGAAAACGGAAGATTGGCGATTTATCTATCGGAAAAAGACAGCAAGATTAATTTGGAAAACATTGAGAAAAAGGAAAATGAGGTTGAGGTAATGATTTTCAAACAAGCCATAGCGCTTGGGTGGGATTGTCCACGCGCACATATTTTAGTTTTATTCCGGCAGTGGAAAGAAGAAACACTGGTATTCTCATTGCAAACGTTGGGCCGTATTATGCGAATGCCCGAGCAAAAGCATTATCCTATTTCTGATTTAAATACGGCCTATCTCTATACAAGCCTCTCGGATATTCATACTCGAGTTGCAAAAGATATTGCGCATGATTTTAAAGTTTTTGAGGGCAAACGGCGTAATGATTATGAAAATATTGATTTGACTTCGTACCATTCAAAGAGGTTTCGCGAAGAAACCCGTTTATCGTCTGATTTTGTGCCTGTTTTCTTTCAAGCGGCAGATGAACTGAAACTCAAAGATAGGATTTCGCTAAAACATAACATTGTTGATACCAAACTCATCGCGAGCGGGAAAGTTACTGACGTGGACAGAGAAGCAAAAAGCATTGAAAAGAAAGGTACGCTGGATATTCCGAAAAACGAAGTTGAGCTGCAAAATGCGTTTGATATGTTTGCCCGAGAAAACCTTGCTCCATTTGCGCCGGAGCTTCGCTCTATAAAACGCATTAACGATTCTTTATATCGTTTCTTTGATAAAGCGTTTAAGATGGGTGTTGATGACTGGCCAAAAATACAGGCCATTGTTTTGGCCGAGGAAAACCGCCAAGCTGTGATTGATGTTATCAATCGGGCCAAAGAGCTTTACCAAGACCTTGTTGGCAGAGGTAAACACGAGCTTGTGCAGAATGAGGAACTGTGGAATGTGCCGGAAACGATCAACCATAACTTGAATTTCGTTAAAAAGGACTACAAACGATCTATTATTCAGCCTTACTACGCCAAAACAAAAGGTACGGATAATCTTTCGCTTTTTGAAGAAGACAGTGATATTGAGGTAGCGTTTATCGAATACTTGGAAAAAGCAAAACAGGTGAAGTGGTGGTTTAAGAACGGGAAACAGGATGCCTCATATTTTGCCGTGCCGTATGTTGAGAATGGGCAAGGGAAACCGTTTTATCTTGACTTCGTGGTAATGCTCAATGATGGACGGATAGGTTTGTTTGATACAAAAGGCGGGATTTATGCCAAAACTGCCACAGAGCGCGCCGAGGGGCTGGCTGAGTACATTGCAACGGAAAACAAGAAGGGCAAAAACTTGTTTGGTGGTATTGTTTTGAAAGACAAAAATAGCTGGCGATACAATGATCGTCCTAAATACTCTTTTGATCCGAAGAATCTGAAAGGTTGGAAGTTTTTGGATTTAGGATAAAACGTATGCCGCGGGGCGGGGGAGACGATTTGACTTGACTTTTTGGAAATTCCCGAATAAAATGAATTCATATGAAGGAGATTTCCCCTCAAATTACAATGGATGAAAAGATTCAGTTCGGTAAACCCGTTATTACCGGAACAAGAGTTCCGGTGGAAGTTGTTATTGGGCATATTGCCGCGGGAGATCCCATTGAAGCTGTCATGAAGGAATACGGATTAACCAAAGCACAGGTTTTAGCCGCTTTGAAATACGCCGCAAAACTTGTTGGCGAAGAAATGCTCATAGCAAGATAATGCTTTTTCTTGTCGATGAGAATACAACATCTTCCATAAGGACTGTGTTTGAAGAAAACGGTTTTGAAGCAGAGTGCGTAAAAGACATAAAGGAACTTCGCGGACAACCCGACGAAGTTATTTTTAATTACGCGGTCGCGAAACAGGCCGTTATAGTAACCAAAGATCTCGGATTCGCTAACCCATTAAGATTTGATTTAACGAAACTGTTCGGGTTGGTTATTTTAAGGTTTCCAAATGAAATCTCTTTGGAGACCTTGCGTAAAGCGGTAAAGGAGTCTATCGAGGGAATGCGGGGAGAAGACTTCCGCAAGAAGATCATTACAGTTGAGCCAGGGAGTGTGCGTTCTCGTCAACTCCCGTGAAGATGAAAGAAGCGAGAAAACAGAGGCTTTTGGGTTAAGATAGGGCGGTATGGAAGGAAATATCCGAAATTTTGTGATAATCGCGCATATCGACCATGGAAAGTCGACGCTTGCCGACCGGTTTTTGGAATTGACCGGAGCTGTAGAGAAGCGGCAGATGAAAGAACAGTTTTTGGATCAGATGGATTTGGAGCGGGAGAAAGGGATTACCATAAAACTTCAACCGATACGGCTAAAGTATGGAGAATATATACTGAATCTCATAGATACTCCCGGGCACGCGGATTTCAGCTACGAGGTTTCGCGTTCGCTTGCTGCGGTGGAAGGCGCGATTTTGCTGGTTGATGCAACTAAGGGGGTGCAGGCGCAAACCCTGGCTAACCTCAAACTCGCGAAAGAAGAGGGGCTTGCCATTATTCCGGCAGTAAACAAAATTGATCTGCCTTCTGCTCGTGTGGACGAGGTTGCGCGCTCGATTGCGGATTTGCTCAAGATTGATGAGCGCGAGATTTTGCGCATTTCCGCGAAAACCGGGCAAAATGTGAAAGAGTTGCTGGAGGCGGTCATAGCGCGTACGCCAGCTGCAAAGGAAGAAACAGATAAACCGCTGCGCGCGTTGGTGTTCGATTCGCATTTCGACGCTTTTAAAGGGGTAGTGGCATACGTGCGGGTGGTGGAAGGCGCAGTAAAAACGAACGACCCCTTGGTCTTGAAGGCAACAAGGGCAAAAGCGGTGGCAAAAGAGGTTGGACACTTTACGCCCAAAGAGGCTGCTGATGAAGAATTGCGCGCCGGGCAAATAGGATATATTGCCACTG
>LCJJ01000024.1 GCA_000999175.1 Parcubacteria group bacterium GW2011_GWB1_44_7 | reverse complement strand
CCTGACTTCCGATGTCGGCACCATTCGCGGCGACTTCGTTTTAGATTCTTACCAAATGTCCGACGCCGACGGCCGGGCGGTCAGAAATTTAATTCACGCCTCCGGTTCGCCCGAAGAATCGGCGCTGGAAATCAAACACTGGTTTGCCGCTCAAGAAGTCCATCAATACCAGCTTATCCAAGAGAAAATTTTGTACGATGTCAATTTGGATGGAATTTTAGAATAGCTTACAGCAGAATAGCTTACAGCCGCCGAAGCTTCAAAAGCTAATAAAGTTAAAAGTTATGCTTATCGCCAAAGACCAATTCAAGAAATTTGTTATTGATTCGGGATTGGTGTCTCGAGCGGATTTTGAAGCGGCAGAGAAAGAGGCGGCCGAGAAGGATGTTAAAACAGGCGATATTCTATCGGCCTCGGGTAAAATTTCCAAAGATGACCTTAAAAGAATTGAGGCTTACATTCTAGGCATTCCTTTTGTGGATTTGTCGGGCCAAAAACTGGATTTTGATACTTTGGCTTTGATACCAGAGCCTATTGCTCGCAATCACAACATTGTCGCTTTCCGTAAAGCTGTCGACTCGCTGGAAGTGGCGATGTTGGATACCGATGATTTAGCGGCTATTGATTTTGTTAAGAAAAAAGTTGGTTTGAAAATTTTGCCGCGTTTGACCAGTAGCGAATCCATCAAAAGCGCTTTACTTCAATACCAAAAAAGCTTGAAAGCGGAATTCGGCGATATTATTGAGAAAGAAACGGCAACTTTTAAAACTATTCTGGAAAAAACCGGAGAAACTTTTTCCGATAAGGATTTAAAAAAACAAGCGGAAGAATTACCGATTGTCAAAATCGTGGATACGCTATTAAAACACGCGATTTTACAAAATGCTTCCGATATCCATATTGAGCCGCTGGAAACCGAGACCTTGGTGCGTTATCGAATTGATGGTATTTTGCGCGACGCCATGGTTTTGCCGCGAACTGTCGTTTCCGGTATCATTGCTCGCGTCAAAGTGCTGTCAAATTTAAGATTAGATGAAAAACGCTTACCGCAGGACGGCCGATTCAAAGTGGATACCGGTCAAGAAAAAGTTTCTTTTCGCGTTTCCATTTTACCGACTTATTTCGGCGAGAAGTCGGTAATGCGGTTGTTGCGGGAAAGCGTTTCCGGTTTTACCTTGGAAGGTTTGGGTTTTCATGGTCGGGCGTTGGAAGATTTTCATCATGGTTTAAAACAAACAACCGGCATGCTTTTGACCACCGGCCCGACCGGTTCGGGCAAGACGACAACGCTTTACACCGCTTTGGATATTTTGAATACGCCGCGAGTAAACATTTCTACCATTGAGGATCCGATTGAATATCAAATGGCGCGAATTAATCAAACTCAAGTGCGGCCGGAAATCGGTTTTTCTTTTGCTTCCGGTTTGCGCACTTTGGTTCGCCAAGACCCAGACATAATAATGGTTGGGGAAATTCGCGACAATGAAACCGCTTCTTTGGCGATCAATGCGTCCCTGACTGGCCATTTGGTGCTTTCCACTTTGCACACCAATTCGGCCGCCGGCGCCATTCCGCGACTTTTGGATATGAAGTGCGAACCGTTTTTGATTGTTTCCACCGTTGATTTGATTATTGGTCAGCGCTTGGTCAGGAAATTGGCCGGTTCCAAAGAAAAACAATATCTGACTAAGGCCGGTATGGAATCGCTGAAAAAGTTGGTGGACTTGGATAGGATTTTGAAACAGTTGCGCGAAGAAAAAATCGTGGACAAATTTGCCACCTGGGAAAAAATTCCGTTTTATCGGCCGAAAAAATCCACTGAAGCCGAAGACGGCTACAAGGGCCGTATCGGCATTTACGAAGCCCTCAAAGTAACGCCGTCTATTCGCGAGCTCATTATGAAAAATTCCACCTCTAAAATCATAGAAGAGCAGGCGAAGAAAGAAGGCATGTTGACGATGATTGAAGACGGTATTTTCAAAGCCGTTCAAGGTTTGACGACTATTGAAGAAGTTTTGCGCGTGGTTTCGGAGTAAGGCTTCGCCCCACCCTCACCTTTTAAGGTTTTAAATCTCCCTTTGAAAAAGGGAGTAGACCCCGCCGTGGCGGGATGAGGGATTTTTAAAAATCCTCCGTCCCGCCGCGGTTTTTCAAACTGCGGCGGGACACCTCCTTTTACAAAGGAGGATTTCAGCATACACACAAAAACCGCGACCGCTGAAAGTTAGTGTAGGCGTAAAAGTCGCTAGTTGCCGTGCGGTTTTCTTGGTATTATGGGGTAAAGGTAAGGATTTATTAATAATTTTTAATAATATGAGTTTAGAACAACTAAAATCAGGTCCAGTGCTTGAAGAAGCGCTTGAGAAAGCAGGACGCGAAGCATCGGAGCGGGAAGAGCTTGCTAAAAAAGAGGCGGGAGGAGTAGAGAAAAAAGAATTTGATCCTGAAGCAGAAAGGCGAGAAATATATGCGCGCCACGAAGAGCGTATGAAGAAACTTATGCAATTTCGCGGGGAAATGTTTAAGAAAGTTGAGGAAGCTATAGAGGCCGAACGCCGTAAGTCGCCCCTTTCTGAAGGTCACGGTTATACTAGTACCGCAGGATATAAAGCCTTCAGCGACGCTCATGGAAGGGCACTTGATAAGATAAACTTTGGACAGAAAGAAGATGACGAAGTTCAACTTGCCTCCGACGAAAAAGCTGCGCTGTTGTATCAAAGGAAATATAATGAAATACAACGCGATATGAAATTGGAGATAGCAGCTTTGGATGAGCGAGTAAAAGCATCTAAGCCAGAAAAACCGGAAAAGTCGAAAAAATCTGAAGAATCTAAAGTTGAAGAGTTAAAACCGGAAGATCTAGAAAAAATAATGAGCGAAATTTAAAAGAATCCGACTGCTACAATCCTGCTTTGGCCGCGGGGAATTTTGTGGTAAAATTAGGGTGTGAATCAGAATAAAAATCTGCCGATACCGATTTCTGATGAGCATATTATCAATCGCATCTTTTTTGTCCGTGGACGGAAAGTAATGTTTGATAGTGATTTAGCAGGACTTTATGAAGTGAAAACTAAGGTATTTAATCAAGCGGTGCGTCGTAATATTGAGAGATTCCCCGATGATTTTATGTTCCTTTTGACAAAAGAGGAGTATAGAGCTTTAAGGTCACAAATTGTGACCTTAGAAACTGGTCGTGGTCAGCATAGAAAATATTTACCCTATGCCTTTACCGAACAAGGCGTGGCGATGCTTTCCAGTGTTTTGAAAAGCCGGCGCGCTATTCAGGTTAATATTCAAATTATCCGCACTTTTACTAGGTTGCGCGAGTTGATGGCTTCGCATGAAGAATTGCGACGCAAGATTGAAGAATTGGAAAAGAAATCAGACCAGCGTTTCAAAACGATTTTTGAGCTAATTAAAAATTTACTTGACGAAAAAGTGAAGCCGAGAGCCAAAATTGGTTTCAGTGCCAACTAATTATTAAAGCCAATGCGATTTAAGTTCAAAGCCATAAAGCAGTCGGGGGAAACCTATGAAGGGACGCGAGAAGCGTCGGATAAATTTTCGCTGTATCAGGAATTGAAAAACGAAAATGAGACGGTAGTTTATGCCGAACCGGCGTCGGAGAAAAAAACTTTCAAGACTATAGTGAAATTTTTTTCAAGTATCGGCACCGTTTCGGCTCAAGACAAGATTTCTTTCTCTCGGAACTTGGGAGCGATGATTCAAGCCGGTTTGTCTTTGCCGCGCGCCCTGTTTGTTTTGGAACGGCAGACGAAAAATCGCCAGTTCAAAAAAATTATCAATGGAGTGTCGGAGGAAATAAAAAAAGGGACGGCTTTGGCTGAAGCGTTGAAAAATTACCCAAAAGTTTTTTCACCATTATTTGTGGCAATGGTAAAAGCCGGTGAAGAAGGCGGCACTCTGGCTAGTTCTTTGAAACTGGTTTCCATTCAGATGAATCAAACATATATTTTGCGGAAGCGAGTTCGGGGAGCGATGATTTATCCGGCAATTTTGGTTACCTTAATGATTACTATCGCCGTTTTAATGTTGATTTTCGTCATTCCTAGTTTAACGGCGACTTTCAAGGATTTGAATGTGCCCCTGCCTTTAAGCACTAAAGTGATAATTACCGTCAGCGATTTCTTTTCTGCTCACACCACTTTGTTTTTCACCGGTTTGATTTTGTTCTTGGTTGGTGGTTGGGCGGCCTTTCGTTCACAAAAAGGGCGTCAAATTTTTGATACCACCTCACTTCACATTCCTTTAATTGGCCGATTAGTGAAAGAAACCAATTCTGCCCGCACCGCCCGGACGCTTTCCTCGCTTTTGACTTCCGGTGTTTCCGCCATTTTGGCTTTTGAAATTACCGGTGAGGTCGTCCAAAACCACCATTATCAAAAGGTGCTCAAGATGGCCGGTGAAAGTATTCAGAAAGGCAATCCGCTCTATCAAATTTTCGCCGATGCCGAAAAACTTTATCCGGCGTTTTTGGCGGAAATGGTCGGCATCGGCGAGGAAACCGGCAAATTGGCGGAAATGCTGATGGAAGTGGCCGGTTTTTACGAAGAAGAAGTGGAGCGCCAAACCAAAGATATGTCCACAGTCATTGAACCGTTTTTGATGATTTTGGTCGGTTTGGCGGTCGGTTTCTTTGCCGTTTCCATGATTAGTCCGATTTATTCTTTGAGTAATGCGATATAAAAAATTTTCAATTTTCAATTTTCAATTTTCAAATAAGGGCGCGACTTTAGTGGAAATGTTAGCGGTTTTAGCAATCGCGGCGATTTTGTTCGTGTTCGTTTATGAAGTTTTTGTAAATTACAATCGTGGTCAAGCTTTGGAAAAAAGTTCAGCCGGTGTCGCCGCTATTTTGAACGAAGCGCGCGGCAAGACTCTCGCCGGCCGCGGCGCGGCTCAATACGGTGTTCACTTCGCTAGCGATAGCGTTACTTTTTTCCTTGGCGCGGTCTATAATTCATCTGACCCGAACAATAAAACTGAACGATTAAATTCTTTGGCTGAAATCAGCGGTATCAATTTGAATGGCGGCGGCAGCGATGCGATTTTTGAAAAACTTACCGGTGCCACCAATCAATTCGGAACGATTATCGTCAGGAACAAAAATAATCCAGCGCAAACGATGACAATTACTATTTACCAAACTGGTTTAATTGAGACAAAATGATAAAAAATGAAGAGAAAAAAAACGGTATAAGTTTGGTGGAAGTAATTGTCGGCGCCGCCATCACCACTTTGATTTTATCCGGCTTGATTGCCGCTTATCAACTATATTTCAAAACCGCCCTGGCTAATTTACGCCAGGTTGAGGCGGCTTTTTTAACCGAAGAGGGAGCCGAAACCTTGCGATTTTTACGCGACGGCAGCTGGAGCAATTTGAGTTCTTTGACCGCTGGCGCCACTTATTATCTCACTTTCTATAACGGCAACTGGCAGGCGACCACCAGTAATATCTTTGTTGACGGAATTTTTGAGAGAAAATTTGTTTTGACTAATGTCTATCGCGATGGCAATGACGACATCGCGCCGACTGGCACCCTTGACCTCAATACCAAAAAAGCGGTTATTACTCTCGCCTGGAATAATGGTTTAGCCACCACCAGCAAATCGTTGGAATTTTATTTAACCAATTTTTTCGGCGATTAAATGATTTTCTTGAAAAACAAAAAAAATAGAGGAGCCGGTTTGCCAGAATTATTGATTTATGTCGCCATTTTAGCGTTGATTTTGACGATTCTAATCAATATGATTTTGGTGATTGGCAAATCTTACGGTCGGTTGAAATCATCGCGGGCGCTTGAAGCTGTTGGCGAAGTCGCGTTAGAGCAAGTGGTTCGGGAAATTCGGAAAGCATCGGCGGTCAATGCGGCCAGTGTTTTGGGAACCAGTCCGGGCAAATTGGTTTTAGATACGACGGATGATGCCGGCGCTTCGGCAATGATGGAATTTGCTTTAATCGGCGAAGCGGTTTACCAGCGGCTCAATGGCGGCGCTCACAATCCTTTAACCGCTTCTTCAACGGCGATAACCAGTTTAATTTTTCGGGAACTGACTAATGGTCGAACAAAAGCGGTTAGGGCAGAGCTTGCAGGACAAAGCGGCGAAGGCGCGGCTTTTCGTTCGGAGAAATTTTACACCACCGTTGTTTTGCGCGGTTCATATTTAAATCAATGAAAAAAAACGAGGGACAAGCTTTAATAACGGCAATCATTTTTTTCCTTTTCATTTCTACTACCATCACTTTGGGCGTGGCCAAGCCGGTTTTGCACCAACTTAGCATCAGCAATGACTTGGTTCGTTCCAAAAACAGCTATTTTCTTTCCGAGTCGTTGAGCGAAGATATTACTTACCGATTGAAAACCGGCAAGCAAGTTAGCGGCAGCGAGAGTTTGATTTTAGGTGGCGAAACCGCCACTGCTTCGGTGTCAGATATTTTGGGCGGCAAGAGCATTGTTGCCACCGGCAATTTTTCCGATTCGGTGCGCAAGGTTCGAACCGATTTGATTATGGGTTCAGGGGCTTCGTTTTCTTATGGCGTACAAGTTGGTGATGGCGGTTTAAATATTTCCAACAGCGCCACGGTTGAAGGCAATGTTTTTTCCAACGGGCCAATTACAGGTCAAAACAGCAATTTGATTAAAGGCGATGTAATCTCCGCCGGCCCGACAGGACTGATTGACGGTGTTCAAGCCACCAGTTCGGCTTACGCTCACACGATTCGTGACTCTCAAATTGATAAAGACGCTCACTAT
>LCJJ01000023.1 GCA_000999175.1 Parcubacteria group bacterium GW2011_GWB1_44_7 | reverse complement strand
GCAAGCGTTGACCATTGGAGGCACGGGACTTCTGATTGTGGTCTCGGTTGTTCTTGAGACTGTAAAACAAATCGAAGCCCAGCTTGTCATGCGCGAATATGAATAGCGCTCGCAATCTACGATCTCAAATAGAACTAGCTCGCTGTGGTAGAATAAAATCATGCTACATTATAAGGGTTTCAGCATCCTAGCCATCCTTATAGCAATATTGGTTTTCGGCGTGGCGATAGCTGGAGGTATTTATGTTTTTGAGAAAAAAAACGAATCGCCCAAAGAACCGGTTATTAGCGCAAAATCTCAAGAAAATGACGTTCAGCCCAAGGCAAGCACTACTACTGTCACCCAAAAGCCGACGGAGAAGCCGAGGGGCGAGCCAGTGTTTATTAAAACCACTATAGATTCGAAGGATAAAATAAATTTACTTACTTTCAAATCAAAATTCATAGGCGCATATGAATCCAGAGGCGCATTGACTATTTCAATTGATGGAGAATCTATAGGAATAATCTACGAAAATACTTTTTTAAGACAGGAATATTTTCACGGTGTGCCTCTACAGAAAGAAGTTTATTATATGGTCTACTTTAAGGAAAAATTGCCTGGAAAGCATATGGTCGAATTTAGATTGGACCCACTGAACAGGAATGTAAAATCTAATATTGAAATTGCGGATGTCCGCGCAATTTATGATCAAAACCCGAGAGAAGCCGATAACGCCAAGGGCAATAGTTTTTACAATAACGCAGAATCAGCAACAAGGGGATATTTAGTGAGTTTTCTAAATTTCTCAAATGATAAAATCGAACGTATATCTACAAATGATGCTATTTCCAGCCCATCATACTGTACTCTAAAGAAAATTCAATTTTTTGATAAAATTGCTGGTGAATCGCTAAATAGCAAAACCGGAGTTGTTAACTATAATGAAAAAGAAGGAATTATAGAATTAACTGCAACACCAAAGTCCCCTGCATATATTGGTATTCGATTTCGGGGGGCTTATCCTTTAAATATTGGTGAGATGACTTATGAATTTATTGGCGATGGACAACGTGGGGTGCCCGGTGGTTTTTTGACTGTAATATACGAGGGGCAAAAAATTTATGGATTGGATGAAGCTTATGCTCTACCAACTAAGACATTTATAGGAGAAATATGGTTACCAGATCAAAAAAGCGCTGGTGTATTGAATTTTAGGTTGGACGCATTCGGCGATAAACAGGCAAAAATAAAAATCGAAGAAATAGGTCTCGGTTATTGGGATTATAGCAATCCGTTTTGTAGAGTTTATAAAGATAGCATTTCTCGCGGCTACGAGATTATATATAAATACAATGGGAAGCAATATAATTTTTTAGTTAACGATCCGAAATAGGAGAAATAGATTTAATTATTCTACGCGTATGAACACGGCGAGAATCATTGCGATAATAGTTTTGAGACTACATATGCCCCGGAGAGACCGGAGATTGTTTATTGTGAAAAATGCTATCTCAAGGATGTGGTATAGAATAGATTGATTTTTTGTTAGGTTTGTGATAGGTTTAACACATGGCAACCTCACTCCAAGAGAAAAAAATTCAAGAAATTGCTGAACGAGCGGCTATTCGCGCAGTGCAGCGAGTTTTATCTGACCCAGATTTCGGGCTGGAATTAACAGAGGGCGTGAAAAATAAGCTTCGAAAATCGACTTCATCAAAAAAAAGAACTTCTCTTGCCGAAATTAAAAAGAATTGCTACTAATATCTGTGCAAGAATGGCAGGTTGAATTTACCGGAGAAGCCGAAAATGGGTTGGCTAAGTTCGGGAGGCCTATACGCCGCCGAATTATTGATAGACTAGATTGGCTCGCAAAAAATTTCAATGACGCAACGCCACTTCCTCTGGGAGGAGATTGGAAAGGATTCTTTAAATTGAGAATAGGAAATTGGCGCGCGCTTTACAAAATAGAGTTTCAGAGAAGGATTATTACGGTACACTATATCGATATCAGAGATAAGATTTATAGACGACGAAAATGATCCCTAAATCCACAACTTTAATGTTTCTGGGGAGATCGGGGTCGGGGAAGGACACGCAAATTGAGATGCTGATGCGCCGGCCGGATTTAGCTGGTGCGATCGAAACCAATACTGGAAACATTTTGCGAGAAATTGCCAAGAAGGAAACGATTTTAGGGAAAAAGGTGAAAGAGATTTTGGATACCGGGAAACTCACGCCGGGCTGGCTGTCATTTTTCGCGTGGCTTTCGTATTCGCGCGATTTGGTAAAAAGCAATGAAATCCTTTTTTCAAGCGGAAGTCCGCGGCGACTAGAAGAAGCGGAGCTTGAAGACCGGGCTTCAGAATTTTTAGGGAGGGCCAAGCCCGTTGGGGTTCACATTATGGTTTCAAGAGAAGAGGCGAAAAAACGGCTTTTGTTGCGAAAGCGCGGAGACGATACTGAAAAAAGTGTAGATTCCAGGCTCGATTGGTTTGAAGATGACGTCATGCCAATAATTGAGCACTATAAAAAGGAGGGCAGGCTTATTGAAGTTGACGGGGAAGGGTCTAGGGAAGAAATTTTTGCCAGGCTCGAGGCGGGGATTGAGAATTACTTTTCTAAGAAATGATTAAGATAAAAACCGCGGAAGAAATTGAAAAATTGCGCGAAGGCGGCAGAAAATTAGCCGCCATTTTAGATAGCTTAAAGAAGGAAGCAAAGCCCGGAATTGCGACGATTGATCTCGATAAGCTCGCGGAAAAATTAATTCTAGACGCGGGTGGGAAGCCCGCTTTTAAGGGCTATAAAACAGCAGGAGACAAGAACCCGTTTTCCGGGACAGTTTGCATCTCTATAAACGACGAAGTCGTTCACGCGCCCCCATCCAGCAGAGAATTAAGAAAAGGCGATATTGTTGGATTAGATATCGGCATGAAATATAAAAATCTTTTTACGGATATGGCGGAGACGGTTTCAATCGGGAGCCCCGACCCGGTCGGGGAAAAATTAATTAAGGTAACAAAAGAAGCCCTTGAGCTTGCTATTTCTATAGTGCATCCGGGAGTCAGGACCGGAGATATTGGAGAGGCTGTGCAGAATTTTATAGAAGCATATGGTTTTGGGGTTGTCCGGCAATTGGTCGGGCACGGTGTCGGTTACGAGGTTCACGAAGATCCTCAGATCCCGAATTGGGGGAGATCTGGCGAAGGAGCCACGCTTAAGGAAAATATGGTAATCGCGATCGAGCCCATGGTTACCGAAGGGAATTACGAACTTTATCTTGCAAAGGACGGTTGGACGTGGAAAACAAAAGACGGTTCGCGCGCCGCCCATTTTGAGCATACCATGGTCGTGACCAAAAATGGGGCTGAAATATTAACCAGCAAATAATGCGTTTTGTGATAGAATTTTAGTAATGGCAGAGCCAGATGTATATCTTTCTGTAATCGTCCCTGCTTATAATGAAGCAAACCGGCTTACTAAAACCTTAAAGAGGTTTCAAGAATATTTTGCTACAAAGCCTTTTTCATATGAGATAATAATCGCCGCGGACGGCCCAAGGGACAATACTATAGAGGTCGCCAAAAAACTTTCCTCCGAGATTAAAAATGTGAAAATTATTGAGCGCCGCAATAACCGCGGCAAAGGTTTCACAGTGCGGGAAGGCATGCTCCATGCCAAAGGGAGAATACGACTTTTTGCCGATGCTGATAATTCCACAGATATTTCACATTTTGACAAGATGCGCCCGCTATTCGACAAGGGCTACGATGTAGTTATCTGTTCAAGGGACAATAAAGACGCCGAAGGCGCAAAGCAGGAATACCCGCAGCCTTTCTTGAAGCGGCTTGCAGGAAACATGGGGAATCTTTTTATACAACTTGTCGCGGTTCGCGGGATTTGGGATACCCAATGCGGCTTTAAGGCATTTCGCGACCATGCGGCGGAGAATATATTTTCACGCACGAAGATTAATCGTTTCGGATTTGATATAGAAGTTCTTGCCATCGCTAAATTTTTGCACTATAAGATAGGAATAATACCTGCTCACTGGATAAATGATCCTTCTAGCACCGTAAATCTTTTTTCATATTTCCAAGTTCTTCTCGAAACTATTAAAATCCGCTTGAATTTTTTAATGGGGAAATATAAATCATAATGGCTTCGGAGTTTCGAAAAGATATAGTTTCGGGCGAGTGGCTTCTGGTCGCGGGCGGACTCAAAAAAAAGCCCAATTTTTTCGCCGTAAAAAAAGCCAAACCTGCGCCCAAAAAAAATTGCCCTTTTGAAAATTTGTCTTCTGAATTTGTCACAGCAATCCCAAATAAATTCCCGATTTTAACTCCGCATAAAATCTGCCCGATGCCTATTGCCGAGGGCCCTTATCAAAAAATGGGAGGAATTGGATTTCAAGAGGTGTTAATAACAAGAGATCATAATCGGTCTTTGGGTTTTATGACGCAGCGAGAAATCCAACTCGTCATAGAAGCTTATTTACAAAGATATTCGGCCTTGAAAGCCGAAAAATGCATCGAATATATTTTGATTTTCCATAACCACGGGCCTTCATCCGGAGCGACCGTTGCCCATCCGCATTCGCAGATTTTAGCTCTTCCAATTATTCCGCTCGACGTTTTTCGGAGCCTTTCCGGATCAACAAGATATTTTCATAAACATAAAAAATGCGTTCATTGCGTTTTACTGAAGAAAGAATTTAAAGACAAGAAACGAATTATTTTTAAGAATGATTTGTTTGTTGCAATTTCTCCTTACGCGTCCCATGTTTCATTCGAAACTAGAATTTATCCACTGCGCCACAATTCAAATTTCGAGGAAATGTCAGACGATGAGAAAATAAGCCTTTCGGATATTATGAAAGTAGTTTTCGCGAAAGTGAAAAATGGAATGAATAATCCAGATTATAATTTTTTTATCCATACCGCGCCCGCAAAAGTAAAAGATGTAAGCCATTATCATTGGCATATGGAAATACTTCCGCGAACGAATATTTGGGGAGGGCTCGAGCTGGGATCGGGCATGGAGGTGATAAAAGTTCCGCCAGAAGAAGCAACCAGTATTTTAAAAAAAGCGAGATATGATTAGTTTTTTGGGGCTGGATGTGCGCGCTCTAATTGAAGCTGTTGGGTATTTGGGGATTTTCGGAATAGTTTTTGCCGAATCAGGTCTCTTTGTCGGTTTTTTTCTTCCGGGCGACAGCCTATTGTTTACTGCTGGATTTCTTGCTTCTCAAGGATATTTAAATATATTTGTTTTAGTTTTTATTTCTTTTGTCGGCGCGGTTTTGGGGGATAATTTCGGATATTTTTTCGGAAAGAAAGTCGGCCCGGCTATTTTCAGAAAAGAAAGATCTTTATTGTTTCATAAAGAATATTTGGAGAAGTCGAGAGTTTTTTTTGAAGAGTATGGCCCAAAAACGATCGTGCTTGCAAGATTTTTGCCGGTAGTGCGGACTTTTGCTCCGATTTTGGCGGGCGTCGGCGCCATGAACTACAGAATTTTTCTATTTTATAATTTCCTCGGGGCGCTTTTATGGGGGGTCGGCGTCACGTTATTTGGATATTATTTGGGGAATTTGTTTCCTAATGCCGAGCGCTATATTGTCGAGGTTGTAGTAGGTATAATTATAGTATCTACCTTGCCCAGCATATTTCATGTAATTAAAAACCGAGAAATTTTTATAAAAAAATGAGTCTATGAAGAAACTAGTTATTGCTAACTGGAAAATGGCCCCTCAGACTGTAAAAGAAGCGCAAGCTATTTTCGCTAAAATTAAAAGCAGGGCCGCGAGATTAAGAGGCGTTGAAACTGTTATAGCGCCGCCATTCATATATCTCCCGCTTTTAAAATCAGCAGGGAAGATAAAGTTAGCAGCACAAGATGTAGCTAAAGATGACGGCGGTCCATGGACAGGAGAAATTTCTGCAAGAATGCTCAAGGGGGTAGGAGTTTCTTACGCGATAATAGGCCATTCTGAACGAAGGGAGATTGGAGAAGGAGATGATGTTATTCGCGAAAAGCTATATCAATCGCTGTTTCGAGGATTGAAGTCCGTATTGTGCGTAGGCGAGAAAGAGAAAAGCCAAGAGGCGTTTCCGCATATCGTCCGAGAACAAATTAAAAAAGCGCTTCGAGGAATCCCGAGATATTTTGCCTCGAAAACCATCATCGCCTATGAGCCGGTCTGGGCGATTTCCTCTCATTCAAAAGGAAAGGCGGATACGCCGCAGAATTTTTTTGAGATGTCAATTTTTATTCGGCGTACCGTGCTTGACGTTTGGGGAAAATCGGCGGCACTTCGCTTGCCGATAATTTACGGCGGGTCAGTTAACGCGAAAAACGCAAAAGGATTTCTTGAAGTCAAAGGGGGATCCGGAGTTTTAGTCGGCAAGGCTAGTTTGGACGCGAGAGAATTCAATAAAATTTTAGAAATAGCAGATACTATATGAAGAGCTTGGAAAACGCGGACGTGAGCGGTAAGACTGTCTTGATGCGCGTGGATTTCAATGTTTTTCCTGTCAGGCCGCACGAATTGAGGATCGAGAAAATCGTCCCAACAATCGAGTACCTTCTATCCAAGAAGGCAAAAGTTATTTTACTTACTCATATTGAGGAAAACGACGGCAGGATTCCGAGCTCTAAAATTCTCCTCCCGTATTTAAAAAAAAGTTTGCCGATGAACGAAGTTAGGCTATTCGAAAATTTAAGGAAATTTCCGGGTGAGAAAAAAAACAGTCTAAAATTCGCGAAATATTTGGCAAGCCTCGGCGACATATATGTAAATGAAGCTTTCCCCGTATCGCACCGCGAGCATGCCTCAATTGTCCTTCTTCCAAAA
>LCJJ01000022.1 GCA_000999175.1 Parcubacteria group bacterium GW2011_GWB1_44_7 | reverse complement strand
ACTCTGGGCGGAAAAGCGCTCGGAAGAACCGGCGCAGGAATTTTTCCGGAGGTTTATGGTGTCCTTTATGGCGGTAAAAATAGTCATTATTGCGAGAATAGCCCGCAAAATACTTGAAAGAAAAATTTTGTTTCCATGCGATGTAGTTAAATGAAAGCTGGTCGCGCTTACTTTCGCTCCTTTCTATATCCCACCACGCTTCCATCGCTCGGCGCACGTCCGGTTCATTGTGCCGGCGAAGCAGCACCATGGTGGTGCCCAATCCGTTATGGAGAGGATAATTTTCTCTGCGATACCGCTCCATCTGCTTTCGAATAATCGCAGGATCATCCTGGCAGTATCCTTTTTCTTTGCACAGCTTGATTATTGCTTCAGCCTCATCATAGATACAGTCGCGGCTGTCGTGCAGATACAATGCCATGTTTGCATCTGAAAGATAATCTCGGATGAGTTCATTTACGTCGCCCTTGATGAGGACATTCCCGTCTATGTAAACGCTGTACTCATATTCGGGGAAATATTCGTGTGCTAGCATTTTTATACGGCGGTTGGAGCGCGTCAGGTCGCTCGGCACCGGCATTTCCATGATTCGAATTTGCCAGTGTTTTGATTTTTGAGGTTTATCGGCCAAACATATAAAATCGCAGCCCGGCGGTAACACCGCGGGTTCCTGCAATTCATCATAGTTGCCGAATATTACCGTGTAGATAACTGTCCGGTTTGCCATAGGGTAATGAGTTTTTTATACCACGGCGTGACTTGTTATAAAAGAGTAAGTTGGTATATATTATAAAGATATAAAAACATGAACCGAAAAATACCTCTTTTTAAGGTGCATATGCCGAAGACAGTTCTCGGCCCGCTCGGAAAAGTTTTGATGTCGGGCTATATAAGCGAAGGTGATAAGTCCCATGAATTTGAGAAAAATTTTCAAGAATTTATTGGTAATCCGAATGTTGCGTTAGTAAACAGCGGAACGAGCGCCTTATCATTGGCGTATCGGCTAGCTGGCATTGGCCCTGGTGATGAAGTTATCTCTACGCCAATGACTTGTCTCGCTACTAACGAACCAATAATGACGTCTGGAGCTAAGATTATTTGGGCAGATATAGATAAGAACACAGGGAATATCGATACAAAATCACTCGAGGGCCGCATTACTCCCAAAACGAAAGCCATTGTGGTGGTTCATTGGGCCGGAAACCCGGTGGATTTAGGAGCTGTTACGAAAATTGCGAAGAAACATAATCTCAAAGTGATTGAAGATGCCGCGCATGCTCTAGGCGCAAAGTACGATGGGAAATATATTGGGAATCATTCAGACTACGTTTGTTTTTCCTTTCAGGCCATAAAACACCTCACCACGGTAGACGGCGGAGCAGTTGCGGTAAAAACTCCGGAGGAATACCAGCGCGCAATCTTGCTGAGGTGGTATGGAAACGCACGAAGCAGTACGAGCGATCCCATCAAATGGTCTGGGGATGTCCTAGAGCCCGGGTACAAGATGCATATGAACGATGTAAACGCCACTATTGGTTTGGAGCAGCTGAAATATATGCCAAAGATTATAGCAATGTACAAAAAAAACGCTGCATACTTATTAGAAGGGTTGGAGGGAATAAAGGAGATCACATTGCCACAGACAACCGTAAATGGAGAATCAAGTTTTTGGCTTTTTACGATCAAACTTCCGGGTGAAGATTATCGGCAGAGGTTTTCAGAGGCTCTTCGGGCTCGCGGCATTGCAAATGGAATCGTACATTCGCGCAATGATGCTTATTCC
Organism: Parcubacteria group bacterium GW2011_GWB1_44_7; assembly: GCA_000999175.1. The sequence continues at coordinate 5,222 of LCJJ01000022.1, read as the reverse complement.
CTCTTTAAATCCTGGAAAAGAAGCGACCTGCCCGGTGTAGATGATTTTTGTTCGCGCATGTTAAATATTCCGTGCGGCTGGTGGCTTTCAAAATCAGACGTGTCATACATCATTAAAAATATAAAGGAAGTCGTGAAAGAAATTTAGCATCTGCCCTCGATGAAAGTTTTAACTATTGGAGGAGCTGGATATATTGGCTCTCGACTTGTGCCGGAGCTGATGAAGGCTGGACATGATGTCGTCGTGGTAGATCAACTTTGGTTTGGTAATTTTTTACCGCCGTCCGTAAACATTATCCAAAAAGATTCTTTTTCCTTGAGGGCCGATTTTATGCGGGGATTTGATGCCGTTATATTCCTATCGGGCATATCCAATGATCCTATGGCAGAGTATGCGCCGCACTTAAATTTTATGGCTAATGCTTCTGCCCCAGCACACGCGGCATATATTGCCAAAAAAGCCGGAGTAAGGAGGTTCGTATACGCCGATTCCTGCTCGGTTTATGGCTTTACTGACGGAGTTGAGGTAGACGAAAAATATTTGCCAGGAAGCACTGCTCCATATGGAATTTCCAAACTGCAGGGAGGATTGGGAGTTTTGCAGCTTGTCGATGATAATTTTTCCACAATTTGCCTGCGGCAAGGAACACTTTCCGGATACAGCCCGCGAATGCGCTTTGATTTATTCATAAATACCATGTACATGAAAGCCATGATGGAAAATAAAATCGTGGTGAATAATCCCGTAATATGGCGGCCGCTTTTGGCGATGACCGATGCGGTTAAATGCTACATTAAGGCCCTAGAAGCACCCCCTGAGGTAAGCGGAACATTTAATGTGTTGACATTAAATTTGCAAGTGGGAAATGCGGCAGACCACGTGAAGAGATATTTTTTGGAAAAGCATGGCGTTGATGTCGAGCAGAGCATAAACAATATACAAGACAGGAGAAATTATCGAGTTTCCAATCGGAAAGCAAGAGAAGTATTGGGAATTGATTTTAACGGGTCTTTAACCGGCATTTTAGATGAGCTGGATGTGAATCTCGGAAAAGATTTTAACTTTGATCAGGATCATTTTTACAATATCCAGATGTTTAAACGCATCTTTAAAGAATGAAGATTGAACGTACGGATATAGAAGAGCTCTATATTTTTACTCCTGATGCCTTTGTGGATGAGCGAGGGTTTTTTATGGAAACGTATCGAAAAGACAAGTTTCAAGAATTTGGCATTGATGCAGAATTTGTGCAGGACAACCATTCGCGCTCCGCGAAGAATGTTTTAAGGGGCTTGCACTTTCAATGGGAGCCTCCGATGGGAAAACTTATGCGCGTAACCCAGGGGAGCGCTTTTTTGGCAGCCGTTGATATAAGAAAAAAATCAAAAACGCTCGGCAAATGGTTTGGGGTAGAAGCGAGCGCCGAAAATAGAAAACAGCTCTATGCTCCTGCAGGTTTTGCCAGAGGTTTTTGCGTTCTCTCGGATACCGCAGAGATACAGTATAAGTGCACTGGTCTCTACAATAAAAATGCGGAATCCGGAATTTTTTGGAACGATCCAGGAATTGGCATTAAGTGGCCGATAGAAAATCCAATTCTTTCAGAGAAGGACAGGAATGCCAAAACTCTGGACAAATGGCTTAAACTTCCGGAATCAGATTTATTTTCGTAGAAAACTAAGCGCGCGTGTTAATGTTATAAGACTATGCTACTAAGGCGAATTAAATTTGCCATCAAACTTTTTGAGAAGCTTTTCGGTAAATACAAAATACAGATTGTTGCATTGGCTTTCCTTGGTTTTTTGGGCGGACTTATGGAAAGTGCGAGCATCAGCCTGTTGATACCTGTTTTTTCTATGGCTTTGGGGAAAGACCCCTTAGATATAGGTACGTTATCACAGGTCGTGAAGAACTTCTTCGCCTTTCTGATATATTTGCGGCCGCAGTTTTTCACTCACTTCATAAGAAATACCTTGGGGAATATCAATTATGATATGGTTTGGCTTCTGGCCTTAATTCCGTTACTTTTTTTTGCCAAATCCGCTTTAATGGTTTGGTTTAGCTATATAGGCACTTCCATTGGGACTAAGTTTGAATTTGAAACTAGAAGCCGCCTTTATCGAAAAGCACTATTAGCTCACTGGCCGTATCTTTTAAAACAAAAAATTGGGCATCTTGAAAACACATTAATGTACGATATTAGAATGTCGGCAAAACTGATGGGGGGAATGATTTCTTTTATTTTGGATATATCCAGTCTTTTTGTGTATATAATCGTGGCCGTAAGTATTTCTTATCAAATAACGCTGATTACTTTATCAGTCGGTATTGTTATCTTTGTGGTAGCACAGTTTTTTATGCAGCGCACTCGGCATTATGTTAAACGCCAAACAGTTTTTAATAAAGATATAGCGCACCATATCAATGAACATATTTCCGGGATAAAGACAATTAAAGCCGCTGGGGTAGAGCGTAAGGTCGCATTAGTGGGCGGGAACTTTTTTCAGTACTTAAGAGATTTCACGATTCGTCAGTCTTTGCTTAAGCATATTATTAGTTCGCTTTCATCGCCCTTGAGCATCTTATTTATTGTCATCGTTTTTGCGATATCTTACAAAAGTCCCGATTTTAATCTTACTATATTTATCGCCACGATTTACATTATTCAGCGAATTTTCATTCACATAAATACAGCCCAAAAATCTTTGCACGACATGAATGATTTCGGGCCTCATTTTGTGAGTGTGGGCGATCTTGAGACAAATGTTGATAAAAATTTGGAATCGGATAGTGGCGAAAAAGGTTTTGTCTTTAAAGATAGGTTGGAATTTAGAGATGTTAAATTTTCTTATCCAGGCAAAGAGCCAGTTTTAGATGGGATAAGTTTTGCCGTTAAAAAAGGGGAGCTCGTAGGCGTTGTTGGGTCTTCGGGATCAGGCAAGACGACTCTAGTAGACTTATTTATGCGCTTTTTTTATCCTCAATCTGGAGAAATTATTTTGGATGGAGTTAATATAAATGAAATCAAGCTCGCACAATGGCGCAAAAACATTGGATATATGCCCCAAGACACTTTTTTATTAAATGATACAATTTCGAATAACATCAGGTTTTACGATGATTCTTTGTCTGAAGAAGACATAAAACGATCGGCTGAAATTGCCAATGCGGTTAAATTTATCGAAAAACTATCGAGCGGTTTCGAAACTATTATAGGTGAGCATGGCGTTTTGCTTTCCGGCGGACAAAAACAGAGAATAGCCCTTGCGCGCACTCTTGCCAGAAAACCGCATATTTTAATTTTAGATGAAGCCACAAGCTCTTTGGACAATGAATCGGAAGCGCTTATACAAGAAGCTATAGAAAATCTAAAAGGCCAGACGACAGTCATAGTTATTGCCCATAGAGTATCTACTATCATGAATGCCGACCGGCTGATCGCACTAGAGGGTGGAAAGATTAAGGAAACAGGAACCCCGGAGGAACTTCTAAAGAAAAAGGATTCATATTTCTATAGAGTCAATCTCTTATGAATCTGTCCATAATTATTCCTTTTTTTAATGAACAATCGAGATTTTCGAAAACTGTAAAATATATAAGAGATTTTTTAGATACGCAAAAGTTTTTTGATGACATTGAACTTATTTTCGTGGATGACGGAAGCACGGATAATACGCGCGGACTCATTGATGAATTCGCAAAACAAATTTCGATTAAGACAATCGCATATAAAAAAAACATGGGGAAGGGATATGCCGTGAGACAAGGCATGATGGCGGCAAAAAGCGATTACGCCTTGTTTTTGGACGCGGATATGTCGACGGAGCCAGAAGAAATAGAAAAATTCATGGCGGAGATAAAAAAAGGCACACCTGTGATTATCGGCTCTCGACGTTCAAAAGGCAGCCAAGTATTGGTTTCTCAATCCCTGCATCGAACAATGATGGGCATGATTTTTACAATGCTGGCAAATCTAATTATGGGTATGCGGGTTCCGGATTTCACCTGCGGATTTAAATGTTTCTCGCGCAGAGCCAGAGAGGAAATTTTTTCCAGGAGTCTCATAGATAGATGGAGTTTCGATACGGAGATATTGTTCCTCGCGAAGTTAAAAGGATTTGAAATAATCGCTGTTCCGGTTGCCTGGAAAAACGACTCGGTCACGACTGTCCGATTGGGGAGGGACGCAATCGAATCTTTTTTTGATCTGATAAAAATTCGCTGGAATTATGTCCTCGGCAGGTACAACTAGAAAAATGCGGAGGGTATTTTATTCAATCCTGTACACTCTGCAAGTTCTGATTAAAACTAAGAATTTTTGGTCTTGGCCAATGTGGTTAAAGTTTTGGATTATAAGTAATACAGAGAAACAAATAAAATTAGGAAAACATTTTTTTACAGTAAGAGGGCAGCCATTTTTTTCGAAATTGACCGATATGTATGTTATTTTGGAGAATGTTTATGATAAGTCATATGAGTTTGATTTGGATGATAATAAAAACGGCTTGATAGTAGATATCGGCGCATATCGGCGGATTCAGCGTTGTAGCGGCGCGCAAAAAAAGCAAAGCAAAAATATATGCATTCGAACCCTTCCCTGACAATTTCCAAATGCTGCGAAAAAATATAGAACGAAATAATCTTACGAATATAATTCCGCATAGGATGGCCATCGCATCAAAAGCAGGCACGAGGAAACTTTTCATGAATGCGATAAATACAAGCGCTCACAGCCTGAATAAAAAAAGCAAAGTAAGCGTGGATGTTCTTTGCACAACTCTTGATGATATTTTTTTTGAAAACAATGTTGAATGTTGCGATTTGTTGAAAATGGATTGCGAAGGCGCGGAATATGAGATTATTTTATCTGCGTCGATGGCGACTCTGAAAAAGATAAGCCAAATCATCATGGAATACCATGCGCCGGAATGTTTTGGACTCGACGATAGAAATCTTCTGAATGATTTAGTCGCGAGATTAAAAGGGGCTGGATTTAATGTTTCACTAAAGCCAGAAAATTATGAAAGAGGATATATACGCGCGTCGCGTTACTAAGATTTTTATTGTTTTCTCGGCGTTATATATCGCCGCGCTTTTTGTTTATTCAAATTTTTTAGTGCCAAGGCCTTATTATATCCAGACTACTGATATTGAAAATGGCTACTATTACGACGCCCGCCTTATTTATAACGGCTTGCCGACAAGGACAGTAACGCATCCCG
>LCJJ01000021.1 GCA_000999175.1 Parcubacteria group bacterium GW2011_GWB1_44_7 | reverse complement strand
GCCAGAAGGTCAAATAACGGCGTTGTGCGTTCGCAAGAATGTATGGTGACTGTTATAAGCCCTGGTGAATGTCGGCAATAACTATAATTGTCCTAAGGTTTCCGATGCGAAGCGATTCGTTTCGGAAAGGATTGGGACAATTTATGGGAAAAGATAAACAAACACAAAAAGCTGCCTCGTTGCGCAGTAATGCGCAATAGATCCTAAAAAATATATGACTATATGCTGGGAAGTCCGCCTCATCGGCGGATCATCAGCAGGAAAGACTTGTGGATTTCATAGAGGAAATTTTAGGTTGTACGCAGAGTACACGAAAGTGATATACCCAGGAAGTAGACCGTGATTGTTCATGGAGTCTGAACTGGCGTGATAGTGGGGCGATGATGAGAGACTGTCTCATGCGTTGCTTTGTAAATCTATCGGGTGAATTAACACTCAAGCTCTGCGTACAACCAATGTTCTTTTTATTCCATCTCATTTGAGACAACACAGTTGTCTCCTCTATGAAATTCACAAGGATCCTCAGAGACCATATGTCATACTCCGTCTGAGGCGGATGAAGATAGAGTCCTTCTTTAAAGGAATAGAAGAGCGCAATTCCTTGCGGGGTAAGTTCCCGCGCGTTGAATAGTGTAACGACTGGGCAACTGTCTCGGAGAATCGCTCGGTGAAAATACAGTACCGGTGAAGATGCCGGTTACCTGCAGTTAGACGAAAAGACCCCGGAAGCTTTACTACAACTTGGCATTGAAAATACGTTTCAAATGCGTAGCGTAGAAGGGAGACTTTGAAGTTCGCCTTTTGGGGCGGATGGAGTCGCCGATGAAACACCTTTCTTTTGCGATGTATTTTCTAACCATACCAGAACCCCATTGGGTTCTGGAGATTCCAAATTACAAATTCCAAATCCCCTGCCTGCGCCGAATCGGCTTCGGCAGGCAGGCAAACAATTTCAAAATTCCAATTTCCAAATATCAAAACTGTCTTTTTGAACATTTGAATTTTGGTTATTGGGTATTGTTTGTAATTTGGCGCTTTGGATTTGGTGTTTCCAGCCTCCTGTGGGGAAGCTGGTGTGGAACACTGCCTGGTGGGTAGTTTTGGTGGGGCACTATCCTCCTAAAAAGTAATGGAGGAGTCCATTAAGGTCAGCTAGGCGCGAATGGAAACCGTGCCGATAGTGTATAGGCATAAGCTGGCTTAACTGTGAGGCGTGAGTGCCAAACAGATGCGAAAGCAGGGCTAAGTGAACCGATGGTCCGTGTTAGACGCGGCCAGAGATTATCTGATAAAAGCTACTCCGGGGATGGACACTGAAATAAGTGTCTTGTTGTCCCTTCTGCCAGCAATGGTAGAATTAGTATGTGGCTTATAACGGTGGAGCAAGAATCGGTCTTTCCTCGCAAGAGGTTTTCGTATTTTTGTAATACCGTGGGAAGTCAAGAGGACATGATGAAGTTAAGTAAACGACAAAACGCAATTCTTGTCGGCTCAATTTTAGGTGATGCGTATGTGCAAGCGACTGGAAAGAAGAATGCGCGCTTGCGATATGAACACGGAGGAAAACAAAAATCTTATCTTTTTTGGAAAGTACAAGAATTACAACCATTATTCAATGGAACTCCCTGCTATTTGGAGCGTAAGCACCCGATAAGCGGAGAAAAATATTCTTACTGGCGACACCAAAGTTTCAGTAATGAATTATTGGGGCAATGGCGAAAATTCTTTTACCCTAAAGGAATTAAATGTATTCCTAAAACATTGGCAAAAGTTTTGACCGAACCGGTCGCTCTTGCTGTGTGGTATATGGATGACGGGTATTATTACGTGAAAGAAAATTCCAGTTATCTATATCTCGGCAGGACTTCGCGTATTGAAGCGAAGATAGCGCAACTCGCACTTAAAAAGAATTTTGAGTTGTTTCCCGTTGTGGTGGATAAAAAAAGAAAAGGTTTCGTATTATATTTTTCTCCTAAAGAAACGGAGAAATTACACAAAATTATTTCTCCATTTGTATTACCAATGTTTGCTTATAAACTTCGTCATAACTTTCTGACCCCGTAACGACTGGATTTCGCCTCATCGGCGAATGAAGATAGCGGTAGCATTAGCGCCAGACGCTTTTAAAACGCTGCTATAATACGCCACCCCCGCAAAACTTTTTGTAACAAGTTAGGCGGGTGAAGATATAGTCTAGTACTTAAAAAGTATTGAACAGGCTAGTTCCGCCTAAGAGTTCATATCGACGGCGGAGTTCGGCACCTCGATGTCGGCTCAACTTATCCTCGGGCTGGAGAAGGTCCGAAGGGTAACAGCGTTTGCCCCTTCGGGAAGAATTCCCGAAGCAAACCAACTCATAACGGTGGAGCCCAAGTGCTTTAATTTGATATAATTAAAAATTAAAGGAACGGGTAATACCGTGGGAAGTTGATGACAAAAGATATTTCGTCAAGAGAAAAAGAAATAATTATCGGCAGTGTTTTGGGTGATTTACATATCGCTCGGCTTAAAAGTGACGCCCGACTAGAGATTACCCACTCAGCAAAACAGAAGGATTATGTGTTCTGGAAACATCATGAATTAAAGCGATGGACTATTGTTGAACCTCGTGAAGTTCGAATTCACGATGTGAGGTATGATAAAGTCTATGTCCAGTGGCGTTTTGCCACCGGCATAAATAAGGAGTTCACGAACTTTCACCAGTTATTTTACAGGGATGGTGTAAAAATTATTCCGAAAAATATTTGTGAAATTTTAACCTCCCCATTAAGTCTTGCCGTCTGGTTTATGGATGACGGTGGCAGAAGAAATGATAGTTACGGACTGTTTCTTAATACCCTTTCTTTTAAGCTTAATGAGCAAGAGTTATTACAACAATGTCTTAAAAATAATTTCTCTCTTGAAACGCGAATACATTGGATACAAGACGGATATCGGCTATACATTCCAAGTAAATGTGCAAAACATTTCTGTGAGTTAGTATATCCGCATCTGCTTCTTTCAATGCATTACAAATTGTCATTTAACCCCGTAACGACTTCGTTTGCTCGGCTTGACCGAGCGCGAGATAGGAAACTTTAGTTTTCTATAACACGTTGGTGTCCTTAATCGAAATTTAAGGGCAAAGGTATAGTCTATGCCGCTAGGAATAGTGGATTAAGTTAAAAAATCATGTTGGCTGTTCGCCAATTAAAAAGTTACGTGAGCTGGGTAAGTGAAATTCATGAGCCCAGCAAGAGTTCTTCTAATCGAGGAGAAATGTTATAAAAATTGACCAACTTAAATTAAACGAAGAAATAAATAAACTGACTCATAACGGTAGAGTCCTAATACCTTGTCTCAAGGTAAGGATAATATCGTGGGAAGTTGTGAACTTCATTGAGAATTTGTTCTCAAAATTTTGAGGTGGTATGTGATGGAATTCCCCCCATGCCTTTAGGGGGTGCTATATTAATTAAAACGATTGGCTGCCTCGTTATGTTCTTTGCGGAAACGCAGAGAAATAGAGGTGGATTGGGTCGTGACTGATTACTGTAGCATTCCCACTCATACTTAGCTTTATAGCTAGGATTCTCAATGAAGCTCACAACCCCGTAACGACTTGCCTGCATTTTGCGGGCAGAGTATTCGCTTTAAGCGGGTGCTAACACGTCAGTCCCGATGTTTGAAAAGTCGGGAAAGGTATAGTCTAAGCCATAAGTAATTATGGACGAATAAAATTGTCAGACCGTCGCGAGACAGGTTGGTCTCCTATCTACTGCAGGCGTTGATTCTTGAGGGGAGTCTTTTCTAGTACGAGAGGACCGAAAAGAACGGATCTCTGGTGTGTCGGCTCTACTGCCAAGTGGACCGCCGAGTAGCTAAATCCGGAACGGATAACCGCTGAAAGCATCTAAGCGGGAAGCCGTCCCCAAGATTAGGAATCGAACCGTGCGGAGCACGGAAATCCCAAATCCCAAATCCCAAATCCCAAATCCTCTGCCTGTGCCGAATCGGCTTCGGCAGGCAGGCAAACAAATTCAAAATTCCAATTTCCAATTTCCAAATTCAAAACGAAATTTTTCGTTTGCCTGTTTAGATTTTGGTTATTGGATATTGTTTGTAATTTGGAAATTGTTTATTGGAGTTTCCGCGCTCTGCGCGGGAGAGGCCCGTCGGAGATTACGACGTTGATAGGCTCTAGGTGTAAGCATAGTAATGTGTTCAGCCGAGGAGTACTAATCCGCCGATTCCTATTAGGAAATTTGCGAATCCAAAATTTGTTCGGTTATTTCTTTGACAAAATCCCAGCGACCCTAATTGAGTTTTCTGTGTTGGTGATTTAACGCTGTGGCCACACCTCTTTCCATTCCGAACAGAGAAGTTAAGCGCAGTAGTGGCGATGGTACCACCCTCGTGGTGGAAGAGTAGCTAGTCGCCAGCACAGAGAATTTGATTTTAAATCTAGTCGGTATTTCTTACCGACTGTTTTCTCATGCTTATTCGCATACTTTCTACTTAATACCAAATACTTTATACTTAAACCATGATTTCTTGGTCATCAAAGCGGAAGTTTTTTATTGGCGGTTTGATTTTATTGGGAGTGGGCATACTTGTCATCATTCCCGCTTTCTTTCTGTTATACGAAAAGCCGACTTGTTTTGATGGCAAAAAGAACCAGAATGAAACGGGCGTGGACTGCGGCGGTTCTTGCGTTGCTATTTGCCAATCAGATTTCTTGAAACCGATTGTTGATTGGTCCCGGGCGTTCAAAGTGTCCGAAGGCGCCTATAGCGCGCTAGCTTATTTAGTGAACCCCAACCCCAGTGCCGGGGTGGAGCGTTTTGAGTACAAGTTTACGCTTTATGATGAAAAAAATGTCGTCATTGCCGAGCGTTACGGCTTTTCCTCTTTACCCCCCGGTAAGCCCGTGCCGATTTTTGAAGGTAATATTTTAACGGGAGAGAGAGAGCCGGTTCGTTCGGTTTTTGAGATAGTCAGTGTCTTAGTTTGGCATAAAATTGACAGCGGGACGCCCAATCTAAAGATTACCAGCCACGAGTTTTCGGGCGGTGATAATCCGCGGCTCAAAGCGCTTGTAGAAAACAAATCGTCCGTCCCCCTCGTAAATTTTGAGGTTACCGCCCTCCTTTACGATTCAAACGACAACGCCTTGGCCGTATCTCGGACCGTTGTTGATTTTCTGGCGCCCAACGCGCTTAAGACCATATATTTCACATGGCGTCTCCCAATGCCCGCGGAGGTTGTTAGAATAGAAATCAAGCCAAAACTTTACCCCGGCATCCAATATTGATTTTTTATGGCTTTAAGCGTTGGTAACAGTAATTTTAAGCATCAAAGATGGCTGTCTTTCGTTACGGCGGATATCGATTGGGCGATTTTTTTCGCCGCTCTGCTTTTAACTTGCGCCGGACTGGTCACCATGTATTCCTTTAAGGGCGATAATTTGCTTTTTGAGAAGCAGATTATTTCCCTTGGTTTGTCGGTCGCCGTCTTTTTTACCTTGAGTTTTTTTGACTTTCGTTTTTTGCGGCAAAGTAAAGTATCAATGGGCCTCTATCTAGCCGTGATTCTTATTTTGACGGCGCTGCTTTTTGGCGGCAGGACCGTGAAGGGCGCGCAGAGCTGGTTTGATTTCGGCGGTTTCGCTTTTCAACCGGTTGATTTGGCTAAAGTGGTTTTAATCGCGGTGTTGTCAAAGTATTTTTCAAGGCGTCATATTGAGATAGCCAATCTTCGCCATTTAATTATCTCGGGCGTCTACACTTCGCTTATCGCTTTTCTGGTATTGCTTCAGCCGGATTTTGGCTCGGCGATAATCATTATGATGATTTGGTTTGGGATGGTTTGGATTTCCGGCATTTCCAAAAAGCACATTTTAGGGTTTTTCTTATTCGTGGTTGTTTCATCTTTGTTTTTATGGTCCCAGGTTTTTGAAGAATATCAGAAGCAAAGGATTATAAATTTTATGAATCCTCTGGCTGACATTCGCGGCACCGGCTATAACGCTTTTCAATCGACCGTGGCCGTCGGTTCCGGTGAGTTGCTTGGCAAGGGCGTGGGTTTTGGCACGCAGTCGCGTCTTAAATTCCTGCCGGAATACGAAACGGATTTCATTTTTTCCGCTTTTTCCGAGGAATGGGGATTCTTGGGCGTGCTATTTTTATTCTCACTCTACGGTTTGGTCTTTTGGAGATTGATACTCAGCGCTTGGCACGGCGCCACTAATTTTGAAACATTATTTTGCGTCGGGGCGGTGGTTTTTTTTCTAAGCCACTTTCTGATTCATGTGGGAATGAATATAGGCCTTCTTCCTGTTACCGGCACGACCCTGCCTTTTATGAGCTACGGCGGGTCGCATTTGCTTGCGGAATACAGCATTTTAGGCGTTATTATGGGTATGAGAAAATACCGTCGCGCCGCCGACCGAGAGTCAGCGACGAACGAAGTGGTCGGCTTCGTATAACTTGATTGTGTCAGAGAGCATTTGCTCCAAGCTGAAATTTTTTCCGACTTTTTCCTGAAACGCCCGGGCGATTTTTTCTTTGAATGGCGTATTTGCGGCGAGCTCGGAAAGTTTCTGCGTCAAATCTGAAGCGTTGTCTGGCGCGGCCAAGACGCCGGTTTTTTGGTCTTCAATAATTTCCGGCACGCCGCCGACCGCCGCTGCTATCACGGGTAGGCCCGCATAGCCGGCTTCAAGTAAAACATAGGGCAGTCCTTCTTTAATTGACGGCAGGAGAAAAATGTCAAACGCCTTTAACAAAGAGGAAGCATTATCTAAAAATCCGGTGAGAAAAATTTTCTCTCCCAAATTATTGTTTTTGATTTGCCGCGCCAATTCATTGTAAAGTTCTCCATTGCCGACAATGATATAAACCATTCCCTCCGGGGTTTTGCTGAAGGCCTCTATGGCGCGACCGTAACCCTTATTTTTAGTAAGTTCGCCAATACTGCCCACGGCCTGTTTCCCGTCAAAAAAAGAGCTATGTTTTTCAATTTTTTCCGCGATAAACCGTCGAGCGTTTTCTCTGTCAATAAAAGATGGGCTCTTAAGGCCGTTGTAAATCAAATGGCATTTCCGGTGAATCATCGGCCATTGTTGGGCAGAGGCCAGCTAGAGTGCCGTAGCTTAACGCTTTAATGAGCAGGCGTTGGACCCGTGGTCGCTCTTCGTTGAAGGCGAAGCCGTGGACGGTGAAGATGATTTTTTCTATTCCTGACAAGCGCGCGGCTAGAGCGCCCAAGCCGCCGGCTTTGGAGCCGTTTAAATGGACGACATCAGGTTTTTCTTTTCTATAGATTTTTAGGAGCTGAAAAAAACTTTCTATTTCCTTAAGAAACGAGATATCTTTTTCCATTGATGGAATCTTCACCACTTCTATATTTCGCGCTTTAAGTTTGTCGGCCAGGGCCCCCTCACCTCCAGCGGCCACCTTTACCTCAAATTGATTTTTGGGTATGGCCGTAGCCAAATCAAAAACATATTTTTGAGCGCCGCCCCAGTTGGATTTTGTTATGACAAAAAGAATTTTTTTCATGGCGCTTTTTGATACCGCCTGTAATGAAAGTTTACACCATTTTGTTACATTGAACATATAACCAACTCAATGACGAATCATTCCAGAGCACTTGAAAATGGGGCCTAGTGAGGTAATATATTTGTTAAATGAGATTCATCGGCAGAAAGGAGGCAATGATACTTTTTGGGGGAGATATTGCTTCCTTCATTTTTGCTCTAGTTTTATCTTTATTTATAAGATACAGAGAGAATTTGGACATGTCTCTTCTGCTCGCGCACATTTTCCCTTTTTTGATTCTTTGGCTGATTTGGGTGGCAGTGTTCTTTATCGCCGGTTTATACGAAAAGCAGATTGTTTTTTTGAAGAGCCGTCTGCCGAGTATCATCTTAAACGCCCTAATCGCGAATAGCGCTTTGGCGGTCTTATTTTTCTACACCGTTCCTTATTTTGGCATTACGCCGAAAATTACGCTTTTCATAAATTTAATTCTATCTTTCGCGCTTGTCTTAGTTTGGCGTCTTTATGGCTACTCTTTAATTCATTCGCCCAAAAAACAAAATGCCATCTTAATCGGTTCAGGCGATGAGTACAAAGAACTCAAACACGAAGTGAACGGCAATCCCCGTTACGGCCTTCACTTTATTTCATCCGTTGACCTTGAAACCGCCGGCTCTTTAGACCTCCAGACAGAGGCGGTGGAGAGAATTTATACGGAGGATGCGTCAATCATCGCCGCTGATTTTAGAAGCGAGAAGGTTCTGCCGTATCTGCCGCATCTTTATAATCTTATTTTTTCCCGCGTGCGTTTTATTGACATGTATAAAATTTATGAAGATATTTTTGATAGGATTCCGCTTTCGCTCGTCAAGTACAGCTGGTTTTTAGAAAATATTTCCGTTTTGCCCCGCTTCACCTACAATGTTTTGAAGCGGTTAATGGATATCTTTATCGGCGGCGGTTTGGGCATTATTTCTTTAATTATCTACCCGATTGTTTTTCTGGCCATTAAGATGGGCGACGGCGGTCCGATTTGGAGCGTTCAGGAAAGGGTGGGCAGAAGTAACCGGTTAATTAAGCTTTACAAATTCCGCACTATGACTTTGGCCAATGACGGCGGCCGATGGGGCAGAGGCAACGAAAACCAAGTAACCAAAGTCGGAGCGTTTTTGCGCAAAACCAGAATTGACGAACTGCCCCAGCTTTGGAATGTCTTGGAAGGCGATATTTCGCTTATCGGTCCTCGGCCGGAATTTCCCGAGCCGGTTCGAGAATACGCGAAACAAGTCCCTTACTACAACATTCGCCATCTTATAAAACCCGGTCTTTCCGGTTGGGCGCAGATTCACCAGGAAAGCGAACCACACCACGGCGTGGATTTCAGGGAAACAAAAATCAAGCTTTCCTACGACCTCTATTACCTCAAAAACCGTTCAATTCTTTTGGATATAAAGATTGCGCTTCAGACGATTAGGATACTTCTATCTAGAAGGGGGGTATAGTGCGATGCTAATACCTGCCTGCCGGCAGGCAGGTACGAATCCATACGAATTATACGAATATGGTAGGAGGGAATAAGGAATTACGAATTAGGGGTAAATGATGAACACAATAATTTTTGAGTTTTTTTATCAATTTGGGCACAGAACTGTCTTAGCCGACGGGCTGATTGTTTTTCTAGCTGAGTATTTGGGCTACGCATTAATTATTGTTTTTTTGGCGATGACTCTTAGAGATAGGGATTTTAAGTTAAATTTAAAACAAGTGGTGTGGCCGCCTCTTTTAAGCGGGGCATCAGCTTGGATAATTGCCACAATATTAAAGTTGGCAATTTCCGCCCCAAGGCCTTTTCTTATTTTGTCCGATGTCGCGCCGCTTTTTCCCAAAGATGGCAGCGCTTTCCCTTCCGGCCACGCTTCGTTTTTCGGCGGGTTTGCCATATCGCTTGTCCTCTCTAAAGCAAAGGGCGCGCGCTGGTATGCGTTAGGCGCGCTTCTTATCGGTCTGGCTAGGATTGCCGCCGGCGTTCATTGGCCAGCGGATATTCTTACCGGATTTCTCGTCGGGGTTGTGGTAGCGTATGTGGTTCAGCTAATTTTTGAGAAGCGCTTGAAAAGAGGACATAACGCGAATGAATAAGTGCGATGCCAATATACTAATGCATGCGCCTGCCTGCCGGACTTGCCTGACGGCAGTCAGGCGGGCAGGAATTATACAAATCTGTATTTTGAGATTTACATTTTCAATTTGAGTTGTTTTTCCGAGAAAAACAGGTATTATAGTTGCCAATGAAACATCGAATTATCGCTTTACTCATACTCATCGCCTCCGCCGGAATCGGCTTTTTTGTTTATTCATCCGAGCGACTGGATTCAAATTTTAATTTTAAACTTGGCCTTGATTTGGCCGGCGGGGCGCATTTGGTGTATGAGGCGGATACTTCGGGCATTACGGAAGGCGACACAGACGGCGCCATGAACGCGCTGCGGGAAGTCATTGAAAGAAGGGTGAATCTATTTGGCGTGGCCGAGCCGATTGTTCAAGTGGAAAAAGGCGGCGCTTTGGGAAGGGGGGCGAACCGCCTCATTGTAGAGCTTCCCGGCGTGGCCGACGTTGATGAAGCCATAAGACAAATCGGCGAAACGCCTCTTTTGGAATTTCGTCTGGCTAACAATGATTTCGTCGGAAACGAAAGAGATATTGCCGGAAAATCAGTTGATGATTTGTTCACTAAGACCGCTCTTACCGGCCGTTTCCTAGACAGCGCCCAAGTCATTTTTGACCAGAATTTAGGCCAGCCGAAGGTTTTGCTTCAATTCAACGGCGAAGGAGCGGATTTGTTTGCCAAAATTACCGGAGAAAATATCGGCCGAACGCTGGCAATTTTTCTGGATGGCACGCCGATTTCCACGCCGGTTATCCGTGAAGAAATAAAAGGCGGCAACGCCGAAATTTCCGGCAATTTCACCTTACCAGAAGTTAAAAAACTGGTGAGAGATTTGAACTACGGCGCTTTACCCGTGCCGATAAAAATAATCTCCAAAGAAACCATCGGCCCCTCGCTTGGCGAACGAAGCGTTGCGGCCGGCATCAAATCGGGGATTATTGCTTTCATTGCGATTGGGGCGTTTCTAATTTTCTGGTATCGTCTGCCTGGCGTGGTGGCGGTTTTGGCTTTGGCCGCCTACGCCTCTTTAAACCTTGCCGTCTTCAAACTCATTCCCGTTACTTTAACCGCCGCCGGTATTGCCGGTTTTATTCTCTCTATAGGCATGGCAGTGGACGCCAACATCTTGATATTTGAAAGAATGAAGGAGGAATTAAAGCGCGGAAAAACTTTGTATGACGCGATGCATGAAGGTTTTCATCGGGCCTGGACATCCATCCGTGATTCCAATCTTTCCAGCATGATTACCGCGGTTATTCTTTATTATTTCGCTTCCACGCCGGTCATTAAGGGTTTTGCTTTGGTGTTCGGCATAGGCGTTTTAATAAGCATGTTTACGGCTATTACCGTCTCACGCCTTTTTCTGTTTTCTCTTTGGCTTAAAGACAGCAGCGCTTCAAGATTTTTGTTTGGTAGCGGCATCAGAAAAATGTAAAATGTAAAAGGCAAAACGCAAAATTATCATTAGCCATATCTTTTTTGCCTCACGTTCCCGTTTTCCGCTTTTCATTTTTAGTTTTTAATTTATTTTATGTTTATCGTTTTACATCGTAAAATTTTCTATCTGATTTCTGGCATACTGGCCGGAGTGTCTATATTCGCCTTAATTTTTTGGGGATTTAACCCGAGTATTGATTTCAAAGGCGGTTCAATCATGGAAATTAAATATACTGAGGGCGCGTCGGAAGCGCAAAAGATTCAGACAGCGGTTGAAGAATTAGGTGTGGATTCGGTATCCGTTCGCGCGGCCGGCAATGGCAATGCCAGCAGTTTTATTATTCGCGCCGGGGAAATATCTGACGCCAAACACGCCGAGGTTATTAAAATTCTTTCCGGTCTGGGTTCGGGTTTTAGTGAAGAACGATTTAGTTCCATTGGTCCGGTTTTAGGCAAAGAAGCGGTCAAGAAATCTTTTCTTTCAATACTCATGGTTCTGCTCGCCATAGTTTTGTTTATGACTTTTGCCTTCCGCAAGGTCTCGGAACCGGTCTCTTCTTGGAAGTACGGCTTAATAACAATCATAGCTCTTGCCCACGATGTTATTATTCCAACCGGCGCATTTGCGATTATGGGGCATTTCGGTGGGGTTGAAGTGGACACGCTTTTTGTGACGGCGCTTCTGGTGATTCTTGGCTTCTCCGTTCACGATACCATTGTGGTTTTTGACAGAGTGAGAGAGAACTTAAAGAATGCCCGCGAATACAGGGAGAAGAAAGATTTTTCAATAATCGTCGGCGAAAGCATCAACCAGACATTTGTTCGTTCAATCAATACTTCAATGACTACCGTGCTGGCTTTATTCGTTCTCTACTTTATCGGCGCCGAGGCGACAAAATATTTTTCACTGGCCCTTATTATCGGCATTACCGCAGGCACTTACTCGTCAATTTTTATAGGTTCGCCGCTTTTGGTTACATTGGAGCGTTGGCAGAACAAAAAAGCTTGACTTGTATTACGTAATGCTTATAATGGCTCTTACCCTCGAAAAGGAAGAGGGGTACCTTGAAAATTGAATAGAATACATAGAACGTATTCAAAAATTAAGTGCAAGTCAAAAATTATTCCAATGATTAATGATAAATAATCCGCTGTAATAGCGGATGACAGCTAGTTCAAAATCTATATAGAAATCAAAATGAGGGCTTCCGTCTTTCATTTTGTTCCGTTCGAATTTCGTCCACGCTTGCGTGGTTACGGAATTTAGAATCCCGACCCAAAAGTCGGGGTCTGGCGAGGTCTTAACTCCGGCGTTTCAGTCGGAGTGATGACTTCGTCTTTATTGAGAGTTTGATCCTAGCTCAGGATGAACGCTGGCGGCGTGGATAAGGCATGCAAGTCAAACGCTGGAAGCTGGACTCTGGAAACTAGAAACTGGAAAAGATACAATGCGTATATGAAAAATTTTCAAGATCTTGATGTTTATACTCGCGCGAGCAAACTATTTCCTGTGGTTTATAAAATAGTTCGTTCGTGGAAGATTGTAGACCAAAGAGAACTTGGGAGTCAGATCATAAGAGCGTCTAATTCAATTCATGCAAATATTGCGGAAGGATATGGTAAATCGTCCCAAGATTTCAAAAGGTATCTTGGTATGGCCATTGGGTCTTGTGATGAAGTTAGAAGTCACATCAAGGATTCATTCAATGTCGGATTGGTTGGGAAAGATGTTTACGAACATCTTATAAACGAATACGAGATTGTAGGCAAACAGTTAATGCGATTGAAACAGAATTGGAAGTAGTCTTTCTAGTAATCTAATATCTAGCGTCCAGCTTCTAGAGTGGCAGACGAGGTAGTAATAAGTAGGTAACGTACCCCCGAGTCAAGCATAGCTAGCCGAAAGGTTAGGTAATTCTTGATGGTCTCCGACCCGAAAGGTGTTGGAGTAAAGGAGCAATCTGCTTGGGGAACGGCCTGCTCGATATCAGCTAGTTGGTAGGGTAATGGCCTACCAAGGCAATGACGTCTAGGGGAGCTGAGAGGCTGACCCCCACCGATGGAACTGAGAGACGGTCCATACACCTACGGGTGGCCGCAGTCGAGAATCTTCCGCAATGGGCGAAAGCCTGACGGAGCGACGCCGCGTGCAGGATGAAGTGCTTCGGTATGTAAACTGCTTTTAGGGATGAAGAAGTTTATTGACATTAGTCCCTGAATAAGAGGTTGCTAAACTCGTGAACTGTTTGATTAAGCTCAAACATTCTCCGCCAAAGGCGGATCCGCCTCGGGCGGACAAAATTAGCATTAAAAACTCGTGCCCCGTACACAGCTCTGCTGTTGTACTGGGGTGTATATCGTGCGCGACTTTCTGCCGTAAGGCAGATCGAAACTTGGCCATATGCTGGAAAGCTGTTTAGAGCTGCGCCAAGCACCCTTGAAAAGGTGCTCGGTCCTTAACAGTCAATCAGCAGGGAAGATTTGCATTTTGAAAAATGGGCGGATTGGGGACATGGCGTACCGACAAACCCGTAGTATCGAGAGGACGCTCTCGGTTAGACGACTGTACGGCGGGACGTATGTGTCAGAGTTCTACCGATTCGTTTCATTAGGGAGGTTCGACTTTCTTCGTCGCTTGAACCTCCCGCCCATTTTTCAAAATGCAAGAACCCTCAGAGACTACACGCTAAGCTCCAGCCGTAATTTGAAAAATTACAACTGGATGAAGATATAGTCCGATCCCGGTGGTGACATCGGAAACGAGGTCAAAATGACCTTGTTTAACTAATAAGCTAACTAGCTAAAAAGCTAACAAGCTAAAAAGCTAACAAGCTAATTAAGGCCAGCAGCAGCGGTAATACGAGTGCCTCAAGCGTTATCCGGAATCATTGGGCGTAAAGGATGTGTAGGTGGTTGTGTTAGTCTTTTGTTAAATTCTTCGGCTTAACCGGGGGCATGCAAGGGAAACGGCACGACTAGAGGATGCGAGGGGTTTCTGGAACTCATAGTGTAGCGGTGAAATGCGTTGATATTATGGGGAACACCAAAAGCGAAGGCAAGAAACTGGAGCACTCCTGACACTGAAACATGAAAGCGTGGGTCGCGAATGGGATTAGATACCCCAGTAGTCCACGCCCTAAACGATCTTCTCTAGCTATTCGGAGTATCGACCCTCTGAGTGGCGTAGCTAACGCGTTAAGAGAAGCGCCTGGGTAGTACGACCGCAAGGTTAAAACTCAAAGGAATAGACGGGGACTTGCACAA
>LCJJ01000020.1 GCA_000999175.1 Parcubacteria group bacterium GW2011_GWB1_44_7 | reverse complement strand
GTTTTCAGACCCACAGGGACGGCTGCACCAACTCCTACGTTAAACTCTCCGCGCCGATGGAGATTTACGAAGGCGGCAGCCGACACCCCAAGACGGTAAACGGGGTAGTGTTCCGCTCGGGCCTCCCCGTCACCTTTGAGGACGGCGAAAAAGTGTTCCGCTCCGACAAGAGAGCGACACACGAGCTCATCCGCCTTCACCGCGAGTTTGGAACTAAAGCGGGCAGAGTCAATACTCTCCAACAACATCCCGGCATGGCCCTCCTCATCTATGTGGAATACCATGATGAGAGGGACTAGAGAACAATCACCGCCACTCGCAATAACCCCGACTTTCGGCTCGGGGTTATATTTTTGGAAATTCCTTATATAATGTGGTGATGGATACTCAAAATAAGCAGGCACTGCCGCAACAAAGAATTAAGGAGGATGGGAATAAAAACGCGGGCGGAAATTATTGGAGCGCTTTCGGTTTGGCCTTAGAGCTCGGCTGGCATATCGCCATTCCTCTTGTCATATTGGCCGTCATCGGCCGGCTAGCGGACAAAACCCTGAATACTTCGCCGTGGCTGTTCCTGCTCGGTATTCTTGCTTCAATTGCCGTTTCCGTTTATCTTATTTATCGCAAAGTCAAAAACATACTTAACAACCCTTAAAAAATTAAAAATGCAAAACGAAAATTTAAAATAGGAGAGATTGTTTTATCTTTTAAGATTTAGTTTTAAATTTCCTCCCGTGCACATCTCAATCATCCCGGAAACCATATTCCATATTTTTGGCCTGCCGATAACCAACACCCTAATCACATCTTGGGCGGTGGTTATTGCGCTTTCCTTGCTGGCTTTTCTCTTCGCAAAAACATTCAAAAAAATCCCCGGACTCGTTCAAAGCGCCGTGGAGTGGGCTCTGGAAGCACTTCTTAAGTTAATGGAGACCGTCACGGGGAGCCGGCGCGAAGCGGAGAAGCTTTTCCCTTTCATCGCCACAATTTTTATATTTGTTCTCGCCGCCAATTGGATTGGGATTCTCCCGGGTGTCGGCTCAATCGGTATTTTTGAAATCCACGGCGAAGAAAAAGAATTCCTCCCGCTCTTCCGCTCTGTAAACTCCGACTTAAACATGACACTCGCCTTAGCGGTGCTAGCCGTCACGGTAAGCCATATTCTCGGCTTCGCCGCCAGCGGCATAGCGGGCCATGTCAAAACATTCATCAACTTCAAAAGTCCGCTCGGTTTCGGTGTGGGCGTTTTGGAGCTGGTGAGCGAGGGCGCCAAAGTTATTTCTTTTTCCTTCCGGCTTTTCGGCAATGTCTTCGCCGGCGAGGTACTTTTGGTTATTATAAGTTTTTTGATTCCTTATGTCGCCCCTGTTCCCTTCCTCGGCCTGGAATTGTTCGTCGGACTAATCCAAGCGTTAATATTTGCAATTCTAACCCTTGTATTCATTACCTCGTTTACTAAAGCTGAAACGCCTCATTAGGCGGATGCTTAGGTTTAGGCGGATTTAGGCGGATTTTTAAAAAACTCCATATTTTAAGCCATAAAAACGTGTCAACCTGGCAGGTTGACACGTTATGGGCTAGCACGTCTGTTGACTTTTTCTTCTACTATAACCTGGAAAAAATCCTGGTGTGAATGAGTTTCCCGACCAAAGCGACAGCTTGTTCGGCGGTGTCTCTGGTGAGCCAGAAACCAAGCCCTAAATTGACGGTTCCGCCGCCGATTCCTTGTCCGTACGCCGAAACCTTCGCCCCAGACGAACCTTCCGGAAAGGTTTCCCGCAAAAAGGCCCCGAGGTCGCTCGTGATGTCGGCATTGCGCGCACTGATACGAACCATCCTCTTGTCCTTTTCCGGCGTATCAATAATCGCCCAAACCACCACCAGTGTAATTCCCTGCATCCGAATCAAGTAATCGGAAATAGTCGCCAAATCGTCCCCTTCATCGGGACGAACGACACCAAGATTGGTGACCAACTTCCCGCCCTGAATTTCCATTTGCGACAAAGCTCTTTTAACATTCTCAAAATGCGAGGCCGGGAGCGGGTAGCGAAAGAGGCCGACGAGGTCCGCGCCACCGACAATAGAGGTTACATAATTGAACGCTTCACGGTCGCGCGACGAGCAATCAATGAGCCCGCCGGTATCGGTGTAAATGCCGGTGGCGAGAAGAAGCGGCAGCATCGGCTGGTCCGGCGAGAATTCAAAACCCGCCATTTTCGCCAGTTCCACCGCCATTGTGGAAACGGCGCCGATGTCCTCTATCCAAACGAATTTTTTCTCCGACTCTTGAATATTTCCTCCGCGGTGGTGGTCAATAACAATCACCGGGTCAATTGAAAGCCCCGCGGGAAGCGCGAGCCGGCCGTCGTTCGCAACCGACGAGTCAACCAAAACAACATTTTGATTGTGTTCGGCCGAAAACTCTTTGATGGGCCGGAGTTGGGCGGCCAAGTCAAATTTGTTGACAATGGCTTTGTTTTGCGGATGGCCAATCGCGCCGCCGAAGAATATTCTCGTCCTAAATCCGTTGCCGGATTTTCTACTGCGAATGATTTCCCGAAGCGTGATGGTCGCGGCCAATGCGTCAGGGTCAAGCTGGGCGATAATCATAGTCGCACCGCCAGATATGCCAGAGACCACAGATTCAAACTTTTCAAGTCGTTGTTTATGCGGCATAGAACTCCGTAGGTTAAGGTTTCAAGGTGTCAATCCGCTTCAAAAATTAAACTATTATCAGAGGATGTCAAGAACTTGAACAGAACAAAAATGAGCGGCTCTGTGAGTCGCTCATTTGGCGGGGATAAAGATGCTACCACTTAAGATCTGGGTCCCACCAACAAATTTCCTTACCGACGACAAGCGGCGGTAAAATTTCCGCCACGGTCGTTTGGGCAAATCGCGAATAGTCCAAAACCGGTTCGTTGGCGAGGAAAACCGCGTCCTGATCGGTCATAAGAGCCAAAACAACTGCCGGGTCTACACCGACCACGGCCTTGCCAATAAAATCATAAATCTTCGCTAAAATATGGGCGGCGTTGGAGGCGTTTAGAGTGGGGTAAATTTTGTACAACAATTCTTTCACCTGAAAGAAAGAAGAGGCGGTTTGGGATTTCTCAAAAGATACACAACCAGCTACGGCTGATTCCCCAACAAGCGCAACCACCAAGCGGTTTATCCTGGCCCGTTGATTTTCGCCAAGAACACTCATGAGCGCTTCCAAATCGCCGCCCATAGGATAGCCGATACGAATCATGTCGTTGTAATCGCCAGTCACATAGGCAAACCGGTCGGCCCACATCACAACCTTCGCCTCTTCCGACATCGGCCTCTCTGTTCCGACTGGCCAAGCGTCCCGGACGATGCCCGAAAGAACCTCATGAGTCAGATTGAGTCCTCTGCCAAAACGTTCAATATGTTGCCCGATGACCACCCCCATCACCTCGTGCTTGAAAGGTTTGGCGGGATTCAGGGAATTTAGAAACGCCTCGCCGTCGTGCCCAAACGGCGGATGGCCCATATCGTGGCCCAAAGCAATAGCCCGGACGCACTCAACATTTAATCCCAATATTGATGCGATAAAAGTTGCGGTGGAGGTTACTTCACCGCAGTGAGTAATCCGTTTTCTGACATGGAGATTATGGGGGGCGGTCAAAACTTGCGTTTTATCAAGCATTCTTCGAATCGCCTTTGACGAGGCAATCTTCAACTCCGCGTCAATAAGAAACGGATCCACGCCGGGGATAAGCAAATCCTCGTCTGCTTCGCTGCCAAAACGACGCCTGGCAGAAGTAATTTTCTTATGGCTCAAGCAGCCAATATAACCGGACAGTTTCGCTTCAAGCTCTGTATTCATTTGTTAATTTCCTTTCGATTCTTTCTTGATATTAAACAAATCACTACGGAAAGCAAGCCCGCGCGCCAAACAAGAAAAAGCGGGTTCATCATTGAACCCGCAGGGCATCCGTCTCTCTATAGGACGGACACGAACCAACTCGACGTAATGAATGCCTCTTTAGACCTCGGAGGCATCTTATGGCGTCCTCCTTTTGCTTATATTCTAAACCATCGGGCCAGCTAAAACAAATGCTTTATGCACAGGCCGCGGGATATTATCAATAATATAGAAGCGAGTCACGAAGGTGACTCGCGTACGGCCTAAGTTAGGAAGGCCGGTTGGCCGCTTTGAAGTCGCCTTCAACGCGGCCCAGTTCACTTTTGCTTTCAGGTACAGGCGGGCAGTACATGGCGAGAAAGCGGGAAAACATTTATACGAGTATTCCCCGATAGGACTTTCAAAAGCATCCTAGCATAGCCAAATAATTACGCCAATTGAATCAAAAACCGGTTTATAGTAGAATGAAAATATAAGAGCCACGCGCTCAATTTTTTATTAACAATTATCACGATATTAATATAAGAATGACTACGAATTATACAGACGCCTGCCTATTAGGATAATTCGTATGAATTCGCATATTAGCATCGCATTATTTATGGAAACTGAAGTTGCGCAGAATGCGGTTCAAAATTTAGCTCCCTTGGCTGCCGCTTTGGCAATCGGCCTTGGCGCGGTAGGGCCCGGCATCGGTATCGGCCTCCTCGCCGGCAAGGCCATGGAAGCCATCGGCCGAAATCCCGAGGCGGCGCCGAAGATTCAAACGGCGATGATTCTCGCTATCGCTTTCGCCGAGGCCATCGCCATTTACGCGCTAGTGGTGGCGCTTATCATTAAATTTGTTTAAACTAACAAATTAAATGATATGAACGTAAAATTAAAAACGAAAAAATAAAAGCTAAAATTCAAAAGATGAAAACAAGGGCATCTTTTCTATTTGAAGCTTTAGTTTTACATTTTTCGTTTTACCCTTTTAATTTCCCATGTCTGAGCTCATCAAAAACCTTGGTATTGAATGGCATATTCTAATCGCCCAGCTTGTAAATTTCGCGATTCTTTTTTTCGTCCTGAAAAAATTCGTCTATAAGCCGGTAATTACGGCGCTCAAAGAACGGCGAGCCACCTTGGAAGGAAACGAGAGGCAGACGAAGGATTTGGCAGAAAAACTCCAAGAAATAGAGAGGCAGAAAGACACTATCCTCAGTCAAGCCAGAAAGGACTCGGAACTTATTCTGGAACGGGCAAAAATAAGCGCCAAAGAAACCTCCCTAAAACGCTACGAAGAGGCCCGAGAAGAATCGGCGAGAATTATAAGCGACGGGCAAAAGAAATTAACGGCGGAAAAAGAGAAGATGATTGCCGAAGCGAAATCGGAAATCGGCTCGCTGGTCGTCCTCTCGCTTCAAAAAATCCTGGGCGCGGGAGTAGACCCAAAAATCCATGAGACCTTGGCCGAAGAAGCGCTTAAAATCATGAGGGAGGCAAACGCCAATAAATAAGATGCGATACACGGTCAAACAATACGCCGGGGCTTTAAATGAATTGAAAGCGGAGAAAATAAAAAATTTGGCCGCCATTTTCGCGGCGAAACTCGCGAAAGACCGCCGGCTTAAAAAGTTACCCGGAATCATTTCCGCATTGGAGGAAATAGAAACAAGCGAAAGAGGCGGCGGACGAATCACCGTCGCTTCGGCCCAAACAAACGACAAAGAGCTCTCAAAAAAAATCAGCGGCGCGGTAATTAAAGACATGCCTTCTCTTTTAGCCGGCTTAATCATAGAAAAAGGAGATACCAGAATTGATTCTTCAATTTCTGGACGATTGGCCAAATTAAAAACCGCTCTGGTTTCTAATTAGCGGCATTCGCATTGTATTTTATTCGAGGTATTCGCGTTATATTATGTCCAATCTGATTATTGAACAATTAAAAGAGGAAATACGGGGTTTAAAGACGGACCCCCGTCTTCAAAATGTCGGCCGTGTTTTAGCCGTCGCCGACGGCGTGGCTGAAATCAAGGGGCTCTCCCAAGCGATGTATTCCGAACTCCTTGCTTTTGAAACGCCAGACAAAGATGTTTTCGGCATGGCTTTAAATCTGGAAGAAGGCGGCGTCAAGGCCATCATTTTAGGCGAAAGCAAAGCGGTTGCGGAAGGCACGACGGTTAAAAGCACCGGCAATATTCTCTCTATACCGGTCTCAGAAATGCTTTTAGGCAGAGTGATAAACCCTCTGGGAGAGGCCAAAGACAACGGACCGAAAATAAAAACGGAGGGCGCGAAACGCTATCCTTTGGAGAAAATCGCGCCGGGCGTCATCACTAGAAAATCGGTAAAGACGCCGCTTCATACCGGCTGGAAAGCGATTGACACGATGATTCCAATCGGCCGAGGCCAGCGCGAGCTCATCATCGGCGACCGGCAAACCGGCAAAACCGCTCTGGCTGTGGACGCGATTATCAACCAGAAAAAAGACAAGCGGCACCGGCAAGCCGTCTGTATCTACGTCGCCATCGGCCAAAAAGAATCCAAAGTCGCCCAAATCGTTGAAAAACTCCGCAATGCCGGCGCGATGGAATACACCATCGTCGTTTCGGCCGGCGCCTCGGAGTCCGCTTCGCTCCAGTACCTCGCCCCTTTCGCCGGCGCCGCCATCGGTGAGTACTTCATGGAATCGGGAAAAGACGCGGTGGTGGTGTATGACGACCTCTCTAAACACGCAGCCGCTTACCGAGAGATTTCTCTTCTGCTCCGCCGCCCGCCCGGACGCGAGGCCTATCCGGGAGACATTTTTTATCTTCATTCGCGTCTTTTGGAACGGGCCGCCAATATGGCGCCGGAATTTGGCGGCGGCTCACTCACCGCCCTCCCGATTATTGAAACCCAACTTGGCGATGTGTCGGCCTACATTCCAACCAACGTGATTTCCATCACTGACGGCCAAATTTATTTGGAACCGGAACTTTTTTATCAAGGCATTCGGCCAGCCGTCAATGTCGGCCTCTCGGTTTCTCGCGTGGGCTCAAGCGCCCAAACCAAGGCCATGAAGAAAGTTGCCGGCACGATGCGTTTGGAGCTCGCTCAATATCGCGAGCTAGCCGCTTTCTCCCAATTCGGCTCGGAACTGGACCCGACGACGAAAGAAAAATTGGAACGCGGCCGCCGGCTTACCGAACTCTTGAAGCAGGGCGAAAACGCCACCATGCCTTTTGAAGAACAGGTGGCGGCGATATTTGCGGCCGTCAACGGCTTTCTGGACGGCATTGAGGTCGTGAAAATCAAGGAATTTGAATCCGGCTTGATTAAATTTCTCAAAGACCGGCACGGAAAAATTTTAGACGCCACCGACTACGCGGAAAATTATTTTGAAAAAAATATTTGATAGTATTTCATTAGTATTAGTATTTATTCGCAGATTGGTATCATTCGTATATTGGTATGTAAACTTTAATGGCTTCTCGCAATTTAAAAAACCGAATCAAGTCCACGAAAAATATCCGCCAGATGACGCGGGCGATGGAGGCGGTCTCGGCTGTCAAAATGAGGCGCTCGGTGGCGCTTGCCCTCTCCTCGCGCCCTTATGTTTTGGCGGCGCTTAGAATACTTAGAGACATCAGGGCTCGCCTAAACGGCGAAGTTATTACCTCTCCGTACTTTAAGACAAAACCGGTCGGCAGAACCATTTTGGTTGTGATTACATCCGATAAAGGATTGGCTGGCCCCTTCAACGCAAGTGTCATCAACAAAACAGATAAAATTATCGCTTCGCACGAGAGCGAGGTAAAAGTCGTGGCCATCGGCAAGAAAGGCCGCGATTATTACAGGCGGAAAGGAGTGTTGCTGGACGAATTTCTTGGTGTCGGCGATTTTGGGGCAGTTCACGAAACGGCGCCGATCGCAAACCGTCTCGCTAGATTTTTTCTATCTGGTGAGGCGGAGGAAATAAAAATAATTTATACGAACTTCCTGTCGGCTTTGAAGCAAGAAGTGGTCGTCCGCACAATACTGCCGATGAAAACCGAAACGATTGAAGAAATCGCCGCCAACATCAAACCGGAACGGGGGCCTTACAAACTCCAATTTGAGCCGGTTTCCGGCGAGGCCGATACAAGCCCGATAATCCTTGAGCCGAATCCGGAAACGCTTTTAGAGAAACTCGGACCGGCGTTATTGGAAATTGAAATCCATCAGGCGATTCTTGAAGCCAACGCTTCCGAACACTCTTCCCGCATGCTCGCTATGAAAAGTGCTTCGGAAAACGCCGCGGAGCTGGCGGATAATCTGACAATTTTTTACAATAAAACCCGCCAGGCCGGCATCACCAAAGAGCTCACGGAAATCACCGCGGGCAGAGAAGCATTAGAAAATTAAAAAATAAATGCGATGCCAATACCTGCCTGCTGGCAGGCAGGTATTGGCATCGTTAACTTATAAACAGTAATGTCCCACCAAAATTCTATAACAAAAAATAATGACACTGTCGCCGTTGGTTATATCACGCAAATCATCGGCCCGGTCGTTGATGTGGAGTTCGGAGAAAAACCGCCGGCCTTGTTTAACGCTCTTGAGGTTGATACCGGAGCCGACAAAAAATTGATTCTTGAAACCGCCGGCCACTTGGGCGGCGGGGTGGTCCGCACCGTCGCTATGGGAGCGACCGAAGGACTCAAACGGGGGGTAGAGGTCAAAGACACTAAAGCGCCAATTACCGTGCCAGTCGGCAAAGAGGTGCTCGGCAGAATGTTCAATCTCTTAGGCGAACCGATTGACGGCATAAAAGAAAACACCACCACAAAGCGCTCTCCTATTCACCGCAAAGCCCCGCCGTTTTCAGAACAAAGAACCATGGTGGAAATCTTTGAAACCGGCATCAAAGTCATTGACCTTATCGCGCCTTTTATTAAAGGCGGTAAAGTCGGCCTCTTCGGCGGCGCCGGCGTGGGCAAGACCGTGCTGCTCCAAGAACTTATCCAAAATGTCGCCACCGTTCACAAGGGCTATTCGGTTTTTGCCGGAGTCGGCGAACGCACCCGCGAAGGCAACGACCTCTATCACGAAATGAAGGAGTCGGGCGTTTTGAAACAAACCGTTTTGGTCTTCGGCCAGATGAACGAGGTGCCGGGCGCGCGGCTCCGCGTGGCGCTCTCCGCCCTGACTATGGCCGAACACTTCCGCGAAACGGAAGGCAAGGACGTGCTTCTCTTCATAGACAATATCTTCCGCTTCACTCAAGCCGGCGCCGAGGTCTCGGCTCTTCTTGGCCGGATGCCTTCCGCCGCCGGCTACCAACCAACTCTCGCGAGCGAGATGGGCGAGCTTCAAGAGCGAATCACCTCAACCAGCAAGGGCTCCATCACCTCGGTCCAAGCGGTCTATGTGCCGGCTGACGACATTACCGACCCGGCCCCGGCCACCACCTTCGCCCATCTGGACGGCACGGTGGTGTTATCCCGCGCTCTTTCGGAACTCGGCATTTATCCGGCCGTTGACCCGCTTGATTCTTCTTCAACCGCCCTTACGCCTTCACTCGTCGGCGAAGAACATTATTTCGTCGCCAGAGAAGTCCAGAGAATTCTCCAGCGCTACAAAGACCTCCAAGACATTATTGCGATTTTAGGCATTGAAGAACTTTCTGATGAAGACAAACTTTTGGTGGAACGGGCGAGAAAAATCCAACGCTTCCTTTCCCAACCGTTTTTCGTCGCCGAGGCCTTTACCGGCAGGTCCGGCAAATACGTGCCGCGCGCCGAGACCGTCCGCGGCTTCAAGGAAATTATCGAGGGCAAGCACGACGGTGTGCCGGAGCAAAACTTCTAGTCAGGCAAGTCCGGCAGACAGGTATTAGCATCGTTAATTAATTTCTACTTTGGGATTTGGAATTTTAAAAATTTACACTTTAAATTTTTAATTTATGCTGTTATTCATCTACTCTCTAGACAAAAAACTTTTTGAAGGCGAGGCAAGCCAAGTAACGCTTCCATCCGATGACGGGGAAATCACCATTCTCTCCGGGCACGCGACTCTGGCTTCTTCGCTAAAATCCGGCCAAATCAAAATCCAATCCGCCGGACAGAAGGAAGAAACCTTTTCCGTTAAATCCGGTTTTGCCTACACTGACGGGAAAGAAACCATCGTATTTTCAAGAGATTAAAGAGGGGCGCGTTAAAGAGACATAAAGACCTCTTATTTTAAGCCATCTTAGCGTGTCCTCCTTACAGGAGCAGTACACCTTTTGGCTCTTTTGTTTCGTTTCGCTCACAAAACAGCTCAAAAGGTCTTTCGGCGCTCTAAGTATTCGCGCCTCAACCTGGCAGGTTGACACGCTAGGCCGTAGGCCGACACGCTAGGCAAACTGGCAAGCCGTGACGCTAAAGACTCACATTTCGGACCAGCGCTGCGTCAGCGGTGGTGAGATTATTTTTCCTAATGCTCCCAAAGAAGCGAACGGTGTCGCCGATGACGAAACGCCTAAGCTCGGTGGTATTTCTTATATTGTTTAGAATCGGCGCATCAGCCGGCACGTGGACAGTATAATCAATACCCTCAATCGTAACCGTCATAATGACCGGAAGAGAGGTTGAAGACAGTCCTTTAAGAGTGCCCTGAAAATTGCGGGGGTAAAAAATACTTTGGTCCTGAAAGATTTCAATGGTTTCGGCGGTAAGCGCGGCAGTCGGGACATCAAGAGTGCCGCCAACCGCAATTACCCTATCCCCGGAAGATTTCAAAATAAAAGTCCCGTCGCTCGCCGAGATTGATTGAATGCTGCCGCTAAATGTCCCCGCTTCGGTCTGCTTTGACCAATCCTTGACCTTGCCAGCCATAATTGCGAAAGAATCGGAACCGGGAACCACCGTGCCTTCCAAACTCACATATTCACCGGGCAGTAATTCCTTAACCGAAATCTTTCCGCCGAATTTCTTAATCACTTCCGTATCTTTGTTCGTCATAACAGTCATCCGAATAACAGCCGAGCCGAAATTAAGCCGCAGGTAAAAAGTGGTGCCGGAGACCAAAATTACCTGCCCACCGCCAAGTTTGACATTGCCGGCATCGTCAACATGGAGCTCTAAAGGCGAACCGGTTGTTCGCGGATTAGGATTAGTAAGATTAATCTGGGCGCTAGCCACCGCTACGGCGGAAACAAAAACCAAAAAACCCAAAACAAAACGAGTTGTTGTCATAATTTTGTAGTTTGTATCTCTATATTGTATTTCTAAAAACTAACCAGTTATAACACAACTGACCCGAAAACGCTACTTGGGGAAGTCATTTATTTTTTGATTGGCCTTGGTAAGGGCTTGGATTACTTCCTCGTCGCTTGTTTGCGGAAAAGAAAGGTAATGCGCGCCAACCGCGCCAAGAAAATTCTGGTCGGCCTCAAGAAAGGTTGCTTGGTCAACCAGTTTGTAGATTTCCTCGGCGGTTTCAGCCGGCGCCACCGGACAAGCAACGAGAATTTGAGCCGGCTTCATTTCGCGAACGGATTTAATAGCCAGTTTTAGAGTAAGGC
>LCJJ01000019.1 GCA_000999175.1 Parcubacteria group bacterium GW2011_GWB1_44_7 | reverse complement strand
TTTGGCTTTTATCATTATCTCGGCGTCAATAAACCAATCATTGGAAACTAACTTCATTTTTTCCAAATCTTCTCTCTTGAAAAATTTCGGCTTGGCGTTGACGTCAGACGACAAAAAGCCGAACAGCAAAAACGTCAGTAAATTATATATCCGCGAAATAATCGCTCTTTTCCACCCGTCTCGCCTCTTTACGCGCTTGGCTTTCGCCGCGCGAACAGAACTCATGAGGCGTAAAACGCGAATTATATCTTCAAAATCAATCTGGCCGTCGCCATCAATATAACCGACAATCTCTCCTTTAGCCGCCTCAAGGCCTTTTCTGACGGCATGGCCATAACCAAAGCTTTGCCGAATCTCAACAACGCGCAACTCCGGATTATCAGCCAACAAACTTTTTAAAATGACGCCGGTGCTGTCGCCAGATCCGTCCTGGACGCAAATAAACTCAAAGTCGCCAAAAGGCCTTAAAGCCGAAAGAATTTCCAAAACAACCTTCTTTACGACTCCTTCTTCATTATGAAACGGCGCGACAACGGAAATTTTCATAACGATTCCCAAACCAAAATGTCAATTAATTTGTTGTCTTTATCTACCACGGGCAGAAGATGGATATGACGATTTTCATCAAAAAATTTCCGAGGCGACAACAAAATTTCTTTATCCTTTTCGGTAACGGTCTTAACGTTAAGATTCATTGCTTTATATATTGGAGTAAGCATCGTCGCCCCTTTTATCATGGCGCGCCGAATGTCTCCGTCGCTGGCGACGCCGACAACGCTATATTCGGAATCGACAATAATCGCCGCGCCTCTTTTATTATCGGTTATGGCCCTCATCGCCTCTTCTATGGCGACGTTCTCATTCACAATAAAATTTGAATTTTTCAAGTCAATTTTTGCCATATTCAATAGGTTATTTTTTTAATCAATAATTTATCATTAATTGGTATGCTGCCGAGCACATCAACAATTCTTCTGGCCGATTGGCCGTCGCCGTAAGGATTGCCGCATTCTTTAATCTTTTCTCTAAATGTTTCAGAAAGAGCCGTTTTAATCGCTTTTTCTATTTCCGGAGCGGAATGCGAAACGTTTATAACGTTTCTACTTTGCATCCGGCCAGCTTGGCGATTACCGATGTTTATCGCCGGCAATCCGAAAGAAGGAGCCTCCAAAATACCGGAAGAAGAATTGCCCACTATGGCGCCGGAAATTTTCAACAAACCGACATAATCTCTGCGCGGAATGTTGGGAAAAATTTTCATAAAAGGCTTTCTAAGCCGGTTGATAGCGCTCCTTATCGCGCGACTACCCGCATCGGAGTTGTTCAAAATAATAATGGCGGGATATCCAAATTTTTCCACGGCCTTAAGCGTTTCTTCCATCTGCTTTTCAGCCTCGTCAAATTCCTCGGTCACCGGATGCTGAACAATTATCAAAATTGGTTTTTCTTTGTCTAATCCAAACTTATTATAAATTTCTTCCTCCGGCGCAATCTCGCCATTTATCAATTCGTCCAGTTGCGGCGCGCCGACGTTAAAAACGCGAAACGGCTCCTCGCCCATTTTTAAAACTCTTTGCGCCGCGTCTTCATTGGAAGCAAAATGCAAGTGGGCGAATTTGGTAATGGCATGTCTTGTCACGCCGTCTATATTTCCGGAAACTTCCCCGGCCTGAATATGCGCCGTTGGAATATACATATAAGCGCCAACGATAGCGGCCATTAATTGCTCTCCTCTGTCGCCTCCCAAAAGAATCATATCCGCTCCCATTTGTTTCAATATCTCCGGAAGCTGCATTTTGAAAACGGAGAGAGACTTAACCATTGTCAAACGATTGTAGCCGTCAAAAGTATTATGAATCTCCGCGTGAATTTTAAAGCCGTCTTTTTTAATTTCGTCTATAGTGGAACCGAAACTATCCAAAACATGCATGTTGGTTACGATAAGACCGTAATCCAGATTCGGCTTTTTGATAATTTCTTTTATTACGGGCCGGAAATATCCGTACTCTCCGCGCGAGCCGGCAATGATGGCTATTTTTCTTTTTGACGGTTTTCCCGACATATTTTATAATTTAACTCTCTTTTTCTTCCAGAAGTTTTTTCGTCTTTATCTCGGCATTCTCCCAGTCTTCAAAAGTATCAATATCCAAAGCGTATTTAGGGTCCATCATATAAGCGATAACCTTTTTGCCCCAAAGGCTATTATTTTCTTCAAACAAATTTTTCGTTTTAAAAGCGTAAATGGCGGAGTTGATGTAATAAAGTTTTTCAATTTTTTGATTCTGGTGAGTCAAATCTTTAATTAAAGTTCCGGAAAAATGCCGGAGTTCGTTCTCTCCGAAAATTTTCAAAGACTTGGCCGAATTAAAACGCGCCGGAATTTCGCTGACAGCCGCGATGGAATCGGCATCGCTGTCTTTGAAAATTTCCACAACTTCTTTAATGTGCTTTGACAAGCGGCCGGGGCAGCTCGGCTCCAAAAGAACAAAAAAATCAGGAGAAAAATTTTCTTCTTCTTTCAAACGCTTCAAGGTGTATTTAAGCGGTTCGGCTACATAGACATTATCTTGCGCAAATTCTTCCGGCTCCATAAAAGGAACTTCCGCGCCATATCTTTTGCCGACTTCGGCTATCTTCTCGTCGTCAGTCATTAAAATTATCCTGTCAAAAACTCCGCTGGCTTTAGCAGTCTCAATCGTCCATGCTAAAAGCGGCTTGCCCAAAAAATCCTTAATATTCTTGCCGGGCAGCCGCTTTGAGCCGCCACGAGCGGGAATGATGCAGATAGTTGGCGAATGATTCATAATATAAAAGTAAATTAAAAAACGGCTTTAGTCAAGATAAGCTAAAAATCATTTTATCGTTAAATTATTTTGCGTCGCTCCACTTCAAAATTGTGTCTTTCGGCAAATTTCTTTTGGCCTTTTTGCCGAGAAGTTTTGAAGAATATTTTTTGTCCAAAAATTTAGCCGGAATCCCGCTCCCGGGCCTTTTGGGCATTAAATTTTGAAGCGTCAGCTTATCCCCTTTCTTTATGTCCCTTCCCGCCACAACGCTATGAGAAGCCCAATTCCTCACAATCTGCTCTTCTTTTGAAACTCTTTTCTCTTTTCCCAGCGCTTTTTCAATATTCCTAATCGCATTAACCATTTGTCTAAATTGTGTTGGGTATAAAGAAAAAAAGCTGTCCGGGCCTCGCAAATCTTTTAGGGTAAAATGTTTTTCAATTACTTTCGCTCCCAAAACAACGGCAGCGACCGCCGGATAAATTTCAGTCGTATGGTCAGAATAGCCGACCATCACATTAAATTTTTTCTTAAAAAAAGGAATCAAACCAAGGCTTAGATGCTCGTACTTTGCCGGATATTCGGAAACGCAATGCATCAAAACAAAATCGGCTTTTTCTTCTTTTAAAACCCGAACGGTATCGACGATTTCTTTAAACACGCTCATCCCGGTTGAAATTATCATTGGTTTTTTCTTCTGCGCGATATGCCTTATCATCGGGAGATTTGTTAATTCTCCTGAACCGATTTTATAACCATCCACGCCAACTTTTTCCAAAATGTCGGCCGCCTCCGAGCAAAAAGGAGTGCAAAGATACTGAATGCCAACTTTCTTGCAATAATTTTTCAATACCTTATGTTCCTCTGCTTTATCAAAATTCACTTCTTTTAAAACTTCGTCCATCGGTCCCGCCCAAAATTTTATTTTTCCGGGAACCATTTCTTCTTTCGGAACATGCAATTGAAATTTAACTATATCCGCTCCGGCCTCTTTAACGGCCCTTATCAAGCGTTTGGCCGCAGACAAACTGCCGCGATGCTCGCAGGCGACTTCGGCAATAATAACCGTGGGACTTTTTTCGCTTATCTTGATATGACCGATCTTTATCATGTATTTAAAACTTTAAATAAAAAAACAGCGCCAGTCAATGAACCAACGCTGCCGCTGATTTATAATTTTACTTATTTTTCCGCACGTTATGCTTTGTCGGAAACATTCGCATCATCAATTGATGCCTTTCAAAAGCTTCCTCTTTTGAACACCACGGAGTATTAATGTGCACGAATTCCGGCAAAAAACGGGAATATCTTTGATAGACCAACACATTCTCCATATCGGAGTGAACCAGCCAGCCATTTTTCTCGCATTCACGGTACAAATCCGTATTCGGATAAGGCGTAGCCACCAACGGCGTTACCGCGCTAGCCCCTGCATCCACGAGTTTTTTACAAAAATCTAAAGTTTTGCCAAAAGATTCTTTATCTTCTCCCGGATAACCCACTATGATGAAAGCGCTAACTTTAAGGTTCGCTTCCCTGCAACAACTGACAACCTCAAGTGTTTTCTGAAGATGCGCTTTATAGTGGCACTTGTTCATAAGTTCCAAAATTTTTTCGTCACCGCTTTCAACCGGAAGATAAATCAATTCAGCTCCGGAATCCTTCATCTTAAAAATTAATTCTCTGTCCAAAGAATTTATCATCACGCCGTTTGGCGCAGACCAGATGATTTTTTCTCCATTTCTACCATTCAAATTTTTTATCCCTTCAAAAATCTCCATAGCGCGGTCTTTTTCCAAGGTCAGATTATCGTCTTCAAACTCAATGTGATTGACTCCAAATCTTTCAATCGCAATTTTGATTTCCCTGATTATTCTTTTAGCTGAAAAAGCTCTCCATTTGTGCCCGTAAACGTTATAAATGGAACAAAACCGGCACTTAAATGGGCATCCGCGCGAACTGACGACAGATAAAGTTCTATCTTCTCTATCGCCGCGCGGCGACCATCCAACATACTTCTGCATGGGTCTTAAATCATACGACGGCATCGGTATTTCATTTTCTATATCTTTAACCGCCCTACCAATGCCAGTTTTTACAATCTCGCCATTCTGCCAAAATGCAATGCCTTTTATTTTATCCCAGTCTTTCCCTTCAATAAGTTCGCAAAGCGATCTCTCTCCCTCGCCCAAAACTACCACATCCGCTGCGGATAATCTCAATGCTTCTTCCGGCAATGTGGACGGATAAACACCACCCATTATCAAAGTAGTTTTGGAAAATGTTTTCTTAATCGCTTTAGAAAGCGGATTCACGATAAACCGCGAATCCGTAAAGGGCGCGGTAATACCGATAATATCCGAATCCGGCGGAATACGCCTGACGATTTCTTCATCCGCCAAACCCCACCTCAAAATATCGGCGTATTTGGTATGAAGAAGAAAAGATATATCAAGCCCCTCAATAAGCGCGTCTATAATAGCGACATCGTGCCCACGTGTTTCCAAATATGAAGCCAGGTAACCGAGCCCCAAATTCTGGGAAACAAATTCCACTTCTTCCTTAAAAATCCACGGCGGCGCAATAAGCGTAATTTTCATTTATTACCCCTTTCAAAGTGCTAAAATTATTTTTCAATATACAACGCCCTGACAAATTACGCAAGTTTTTCTTTAATCCTATCTACTTCAAAACTTCTAAAATATACTCTCCCAGTCTTTTGCCCGATTCGCCGTCGGTAAAAACGCATTGTTCTTGAGTTATTCTTTTTCTACCTTCTCTTCCGATAGAAGGGTCTATCAAAAGTTTATTAATCTGCTCTAATAATTCTTCTTGGCTACGGGCAACTTTCACTCCGCCGGTTTTTATAATATTCTTTAGATGATTGAAATCATAATATTGGCGAACGGACTTGCCATAATCCTGCTTTTTAAACCCATCAAATGCAATATTAATAATCGGCTTGTCCAAAATGGCCGCTTCTATATTCATAGTAGAACCGATATTGATTACCAAGTCGCTGAATTTAACGGCATACATCAATTCTAACATATCATCGTTGGAAAATTCCCAGCTTTTGGTGCCGCTATTCGCGTATTCTCCCAAGCGAACAAATTTTATATGCTTTAATTTCTTCAAAATTTCTTCTTTCGCGGAGTAAGCCGGATGGATGCTGACAAAAATTTCCGCAGGGAATTTTATCTTATTTTTCTCCAGAAATTCATTCATTATCTGCCATATTTCTTCTCCGTGCGGCGCCAATATAAGTCCTGGCTCCAAATAAAGAATGATTTTTTTGTTCGGATCAATGCCGTATTTTTTCCAAAAATTCTCCCGTTTTTGCAAACTAAAACTTCTAAAATAGATATCGTACTGCGGTATGCCCGACGTAAAAATCCTTTCTTTGGGATAGTCGTCTATTCCTGCCGTTTCGTTTTCTAAAATGTGATTATGGACTATCAATTTATCCGGATGAACTCTAAACAATCCTTTGGATGTCGGATTATCCCAACTTTTTATCATTCCGATATTTTTTATTCCCCTTTTTTGCGCCTGCTTCAATGCCCAAACATCAGGCACGGCAAAAACATTGGGCGCAAAAACTAGAGCGGGTTTGTATTTTTCAAAAAGTGGCGCCAACTGCCAACCGCTAAAAACCAAGCGGTCAATTTTCCTTAAAATTACGCGGCAGATTTTATGGTCAAAAATAAACGAAACTAAAGTTAACCCAAATTTTTTAAGAAAACTTTTTTTAGGCGAGAGCGGGCTGCCGGTTATTAAAAGTTTTATAGTTTGGGTTCTTGGTATCTGCGCCAGAAAACGCACCCAGGCTCTTTCAAAGCCTTTGTGCTGAAATTTTATGGGCGATTCAATCGCGATTCTCGGTCCGTTGAATTCTTTCTGATAAGTTTCTTTTTTTGACGGATCAACGATTAAAACTATTCTTAAATCATCGCGCTTCCTTAAAATCTCAAAAACATCCGTTCGTAAAATGTTCTTGGAAATCATCCCGTCGTAAATTGGAATAAAAATGGTACGCATAAATAATAATCCGAATAATAATAAAATATCCTAATACTCCGAATAATCCCTTTTAAACAAAGAGGTGTTTAATACTCTCTTCGGAACTAATTGGCGCCGTCTAAAATTCACAATTATCCCCAACTCACAATTGGTTGATGATAAATATCTTCTTAACTGGTAATAGTCCTCTCTACTGACCATTGTCTTTGCCTTAATCTCTAAAATAATTTTACTTTCCACCAAAAAATCAACAATATTGCGATTTTTAGCTTCGCCATCAAAAGATTTCGATAAGTGATATTCTCTAACATATTCAATCTTTTTATCCTGAAGCAACCTTTCTATTGCATCGGCATACTGTTTTTCATTCCGAAATCGTCCAAGGTCATTATGCGCCTTAAAGAAAATGCCGTTTAAAACATAGGACAATTTCGGATATAATAAATTCTTATTTTTTATCTCCATAATTGATTCTATTCAGATTTAATTCGGAGTATTCGGACATTATTCAAAATCATTCGGATTATCATTTTTATAAAATATCTGTCCATATCGTCAAGCGAAAAGAAATCTTTCAGAGAGGGATGAAAATCCGGCAATAACTTTCTCAAAACCCTGTATCTTTCCAACGTAAAAAGAGCCGAGGTCAAGACAAATTCATAAATAATGCCGGCTGTCCCAAAAAAATAAGTAAATGCCGGAAGAAAAACAGCTATTGAGGCGAACGGAACAAACAAC
>LCJJ01000018.1 GCA_000999175.1 Parcubacteria group bacterium GW2011_GWB1_44_7 | reverse complement strand
CAAGAGAGTTTGAACAGATGGAAATAGAGTATTTTGTCCGTCCGAGCGAATGGGAGAAATCGTTTGAGGAATTTCGCGAGCAAACTAAAAGATTTTTTAATTCTCTCGGTTTGTCTCCCAAAAGCGTTCATGAATTGGAAGTGCCGGACAATGAACGCGCCCACTACTCCAAACGCACCATTGATTTTGAATTTGATTATCCGTTTGGCCGCAAAGAGCTATCCGGACTTGCGTATCGCACCGACTTTGATTTATCGGCACATCAAAAAAACTCCGGTGTGTCGCTTGAGTATTTGGATGAAGAATCCAAAACAAAATTTATTCCTCATGTCATTGAACCGTCATTTGGCGTTGGCCGGCTTGTTTTGGCTGTTTTGTCTTCCGCCTACACCGAGGACGAGATGGGTGGAGACAAAAGAACTTTCCTTAAACTTCCTCCAAAAATCGCGCCAGTTAAAGTCGCGGTATTTCCTCTTTTGAAAAACAAACCAAAATTAGTGGAGAAGGCGCGAGAGATTTACCAAATGCTTAAAAAGGAAATTGACTCAGTGGAGTTTGACGACAACGGCAACATCGGCAAACGCTACCGCCGCCAAGATGAAATCGGCTCGCCGTTTTGCGTCACGGTGGACTTTGACTCGCTTGAGAAGAATGATGTTACCGTCCGCGATAGGGATACAGGGAAGCAGGAGAGAGTGGCAATAAAAGAACTCGCCGCGTATTTAACTGAACGGACTTAATGTTGCCTATTTGTATATGTCGTGGTCGCCGATGGCGAGCAATACTGCCTCATTTTTACCTTCATACGCAAACACGATTCTGATTTTGTAGTTCACTGAAAAACTCCACGCATCCGCGAGCGATCCATGTAATTTGTGAACCTTGAGTTGGGTGTGGTTACTTCTATCTTTAAATAACTCAATTTTTTCTAGAACTTCGTCTTTGAGAGATTGCTCCAGATTTTTTAGCTGTCTTACAAACGAAGGCTTGAAGCCAATGCGTATCATTGTAATAAACGTTAGATTTTTTTCATCAATCTCCGTAAATCACCTTTCAGTGTCGGTTCATTTTGGGCGTTTAAGACAGCATTGACCGCTTCCGCTTCGGAAAGTCTCATGATGGCACGACGAACAACCTCGGCTTTATTTGGCGCCTTGCCTGCTTTAACCTGTTGATTAATGAAATTCTCCAAATTGGGTGGGAGGGGAACTGATATGGTGGTCATAGAAATGTATAATGATAAATTAATATGACATCATCATACATTTTCAGACGGTTTTTACAACTTGACGAAATAATCAAAATATGTAATATAATCTCCAGTTTGGCGCGGTGATTGTAGGTGTGATTGTGAGTTGATTGATGCCGCGCCCACCCCGCCGTAGTCCGCCGATGAGGAGGACTACGGCGGGGCAAAGCTCTTTTTAGTCTTTTTAGTGAGGGTGGAAAATGATGTCAAAGATGGTTTTCGATGTTGCAGTTGTTTTTCG
Source organism: Parcubacteria group bacterium GW2011_GWB1_44_7 (assembly GCA_000999175.1). The sequence goes on along the minus strand of LCJJ01000018.1, from coordinate 6,072 downwards.
CCCTCACTTCTGCTTTTGCCTGCCTGCCGGCAGGCAGGCGGCGGGAGACGAGAATAAAAGTATCTGCGAGGTGCGCGCTGTCTTCCGCCGCAAAAATTTGAGTGGTTGCCGAATGTTGGAGTGTTAGCGAGATGCCTCATGGCAACCGCTTCAATGGAGTGAGACGATTTCACGGGTGTTCACGACACGCTGTCTGTCTCACCTCCTCTTCAGGGAATCTAAATATTTTTTCGTAAGTCAAAAATGTTGATGGATTTCGTGAAGAGGGCGAACAAAGGTATGTTTATGAGTAGATGAATGCCCTCTTTTGAGAGAACGATAGTCGTCTTAGTTGCGACACGAAAAATGTTCCCTCTTGAATTTCCAGTTCTTTGAAAACTTACGCTAACAATTTCCTCCATTGTGGAGGAGGGGTAGACGAAAACGGTAGTGATTGCGACGAACTCGATGTCTACCCTAAATTTTCCGTTGCAAACGGAGCGAGTTAGTCGAACAACGAGCTGTATTGCGACCCGGTAGTTGACTAACTCGCACTCTTTCCTTCTCGCGAAGGAAAAACACCAGTCCGCTTGTTGCGGACAGATGAACCGAAACACAAACTGAAAAACTCCAAAGCAATTCGCCTACAGCGAATGCTTGGGTAATCCGAAAGGCAAAATGACGACAGAAATGACTGAAAACGGCGCGAAGCTATTCGTCGCCAAACGCTGGATTGGCATCCGGCCCAGAGTTAAGCAGACCGTTAATCAGGAAGCGAGACCGACGCAAGTCGCCATCGCTTCTGCTGGCGGCGAAGGCAAGCGTTACGAATTGGAAACCGAACAGGACGAATTGGACTTCATCCTCGGCAAGTGGCCGATTAACGGCAAGTTCCGCGATGCGAGCGAAGACGAAAACCTTTCGGTTTTCTTTCCGCATCACATCATCAAGGATAATCTCGCAAAAGCGCTGCTTGAAGGGCGCGCCTACAAACCCACAAAAGTGCCAATCGCTTACGATGGACTCCGCGAAGGAGACCTGGTGGGAATGGCCTTGGGCGGCATGGGCGACAGGATGGCCTACGCCGTCTCGCGCGCCGGCGAAAAACGGGGGTTCGCTATTAAGCGTATCCCGCCGATTCGCCTCAAGGAAGCGCGTGGCGAAGCAAACGAAGGGTTTGACTCCGAACTCTTGGCGCGGCTTGTATTGGAAAGTCCAGAGCAGTTCCGGCCTCTTGCCAAACGCGACCGCGCGCTGGTCAAACTGCGCGAGACAAATCGTCTTCGCCGGTTCCTGATGAAAGACCGCATGGCCTGCGAACAGCGCATTCGCGCGAGTTTTCTCGGGGATATCTTCTGCTCGGAGGAAGGGCAGTATCCGGAGGGCGACATTGAACAGCTCTTTGACTACGCGAAAGCGAGCGACCCGCTGTTTCAGGCAATCTCCGACAAGGAGAAAAAGCTCAACAAACAACTTGCGGCGGCCTGCGCCGAACTTCCGATTTACTCGGAAGTCATTGTCAAGGTTAAGGGAGTAAAGCATTCCATCGCGGCGCCGATTATCGGTTCCGTGCAGGACATCGGACTATTTCCGACGGTCGGGAAGTTCAAGAAGTTCTGCGGGCTTCATGTCAATGCCGACGGCTCGTTCCCGCGCCAGAGGCGGGGCGAAGAGCTCGGGTTCAATCCCAACGCCAGACAAGCGTTCTTCATTGCCGGCAATATGTTCGTGAAAGTCGCCGACGGGTTCTGGGGCATGCGTTTGCGCGAAAACAAAGTTATGTATCGGATGAGGCATCCGTATCCTGTCTTGGTAACGGATGCGGGAACCGAACATCCGCTCGTGCTGGGCAAATGGAAGCAGGACAAAAAGACCGGCCAGTACGAGATTGAAACGGATATCGGCATCGCGCACTGCAAAGGAAAACGCAAGTTCACCGATGGCCATCTCCACAAACGCGCCATCTGGCGAACCGTAACGGAATTCGCCGAGTGGCTCTACTGGAAGTGGCGAACGATGGAAGGATATACTGCGCCGAAGCCGAAAGTGGTGCCGCCGGAGGATATGGGGGTGGCCTTGCCGGAGATTGAGGTTTCTGGAAAGGCCCCTGAACCGCCAACCTTTCCGGTTGTGGAAGGTGTTCCTGGTTTAGGACAAACCGCGGAAGCCGTGTTGGCGTAAGATTAAGTCGGTTCGACCGGTGCACTGATTGCGAATCAAGACATGAACCGACAACCCCGCACTTTTGCCTAAGGCAAAAGTGCGGGGACACAATTTTTACTGGTAACGACGCACCAACCGTTTACGATTCAAAGCCTGTGCCAGCAATACCCAGTTGTAGTCTTAAAAAAATTACGGCTGGGCTTTCTTCTCACAAAATCTTCTGGCAAGGTTTGGTGAGAAGAGGGCGTTTGACGAGTTGTTTTCGATCATGATGATGCCCTTCTTGCGCCGCTCGCGAGAACGAGCGGCGCGCCAAGTTCTTTTCCCGCCGTTAGGGCGGATGCGGATGTGCGATGTAGCTCTTGTTATCGAAACGCTCGCTGCGCACCCGCAATTTTTTCTCGCTCTTGGTTCAAACACGGTCCGTGAGATACAGTATCTCACAGGCCTGTTTACAAGAACGGGTTCGGGAAGGCGAATGGCTTCATGTTGCGAGTGGGATTGTGCCTTCCCGAAATTTTCCCGGTAGTAGATCCGCTGTGGCGGATTCACTACCGGGTTTGCGGGCGAAGAGATGGCTGTTGCGATCATTGCGATGCCTGCGGGGCGGTTTGACGAAGTCAAACCGCCCTTTCTTTGTAAACAGATTTTGTGCTAATGTATCATTATGAAAAATAAGCTTTCCTACAATGTAATTTTCCAAGCGGAACTGGAGGGCGGATACACGACGATTGTGCCAGCGTTGCCCGGTTGCGTTTCTTATGGCAAAACAATAGAGAAAGCGAAAGCCAATATTAAAGAAGCAATGGAACTTTACTTGGAATCACTTACCGCTCATGGAGAAAAACCAACAACCGACCCTGACACTTTTGTTTCCTCGGTTGAAATATCTACGGCAAGGGCCTATGCCTAAAAAGTATAAAGTTTTTACTTCCGCTAAACTTATCAGATTACTGGAGCGACACGGGTTTTATGTTGACCGAAGCCGCGGCAGCCATTTTGTATTGCGAAATGAAGAACTAAAGCCGTTGTGGTGGTTCCGCGACACAAGGGTGATTTGGCCCAAGGAACTCTAGCGGCAATTATTGCCGGAACGAAATTGGATTTAAGTTTGTTTAAACCGTAATTACTATGCAATTTTCCAAGAAAATCTTCCCAAACGGTCTGCGGCTTATTACCGTTCCCATGAAGGACAACCCGACGGTTACGGTCTTGGTTTTGGTTGAGGCCGGGTCAAAGTACGAAACCAAGAAAATAAACGGTGTCTCGCATTTTTTGGAGCATATGTGCTTTAAAGGAACGGCTAAACGGCCGAAATCCATAGACATTGCCCGCGAGCTGGATTCCATCGGCGCCCACTACAACGCTTTTACTTCGCAGGAATTCACCGGTTATTTTGCCAAAGCGGACGCCAAGCATTTCAAATTAATTCTTGGCATCGTTTCGGATATTTATCTGGAATCAACTTTGCCGGCCGAAGAAATTGAAAAAGAAAAAGGAGTAATTGTTGAAGAAATTCGGATGTATCGGGACTTGCCGCAAAAACACATCCACGATGTGTTTACGGAACTTCTCTACGGCGACCAGCCGGCTGGTTGGAACATCGCCGGCACCGAGGCCACCGTGAAGTCCTTTAATCATAGTGTTGTAAGGGATTATAGGAGCCGACATTATGTCGCGCCGGCTACCGCCGTAGTGATTGCGGGTAATACGACTACCGATTTGGCAGTCGGAGAAACGGAAAAATATTTTCAAGCCATCAGTCCCGACGTTAAAGACGGCAAAATTGGAGTGGTTGAAAATCAAGCGACGCCGGGGATTAAAATGGAAGATAAAAAAACTGACCAGACCCACATGGTCTTAGGCGTTCGGACTTTTGCTCTAAGCGACAAGCGGGTCGCGCCGCTTCGGGTGCTGGAAAATATTTTAGGCGGGGGAATGAGTTCCCGGCTTTTCCAGAGGGTGCGCGAGGAGATGGGTGCCGGCTACTACATCGGCGCTAGCGCCGATTTCTCAAGCGACCACGGGTTTTTTTCGGTCTCGGCGGGAGTGGAGAATAAGCGGTTTTTGGAAGTGGTTTCGGCAATAATCGGCGAACTTAAAAATGTTAAAATATCGTTGCTGCCTAAAGCAGAGCTTCAAAAAGCCAAAGACCATATTGCCGGTAGTTTGTATTTAGGGCTTGAGACATCGGATTCCATCGCCGATTTTTACGGTTTTCAAGAAGTGATGAAAAAGAAAATAAAAACACCGGCGGAGTTTTTGGAAGAAATCAATAAAGTAACCGCCGCGGACATCCTTTCGGTGGCCAATGATATTTTTCAAGATGCCAAACTTAATTTGGCGGCGGTGGGGCCGGTAGGCAAGGCCTCCGGACTAAAGGATGTTTTGCGTTTCCATTAAGCTCTTTCCGCTTCGCGCAAGTCCTGTTATGATTGAACAAATATAGGTCCCTGCGGCAGGCCTGCCTGCCCTGTCTGCGTCTGGACGCACAGGCAGGCGGCAGGTAGGCAGGAACCGCGCGGTATTGTTGACCTAATTTGCGTCGCTCGCTCGGGAAAAAGAGAACTTTTTCCCCTCGCTCGCTAACAAATAGTGCTAGGCGCTCATGAATCCGAATAATCCGACAATTATCCAAATCAATTCCACCACCATCGTCAAGACGGTCTTAGTTTTGATATTTTTCTCTTTTTTGTATTTTATCAGGGACTTGGCTCTGGTGGTTTTGACCGCCATCGTGATTGCTTCGGCGGTAGAACCCATTATAAAATTTTTGTCGCGTCATGGTATAGCGCGGCTTGCCGGCGCTCTTGGCACCTATGTGATTTTGGGTTTGGTTTTATCCGGCATCGTTTATTTTTTTCTGCCCCCGCTTCTCTCCGATTTGTCCAATTTTTTGTCCAGCGTGCCGGAAATCGCCGATTCGGTGTCGCTTTGGAATCCGCTTTCCGGCGATGGCGCTTCGCGCGAAACAGCCCAAAGTCTCTCTCAAGACCTCGCCTCTTCCAAAGATTTGGTCAATTTGATTTCTTTTGACAATCTTTTAGCCGAACCTTCCTTGGAGAAGGGTAGCGGGACACCGATTGATTTCATCAATCAATTTCGCCTGGCGCTTTCTAATGTTTCCGAGGGTTTTGTAAGCGTAGTCAGCACTTTCTTTGGCGGCTTGCTCGGTTTCATTCTAATCGTTGTGCTCTCTTTTTATCTGGCGGTGCAGGAAGATGGTATTGGCGCTTTTCTGAAAATCGTTACGCCGGTTCGGCATGAAGCGTATGTGATTTCTCTTTGGAAAAGAGCGCAGGAAAAAATCGGCTTTTGGATGCAAGGTCAGCTTCTCCTCGGCGTTTTGGTGGGGGTGTTGGTGTATTTGGGGCTAATGGTTTTGGGCGTTAAAAACGCGCTTTTCTTCGCTTTTCTTGCCGCGGTTTTTGAAATCATCCCGGTGTTCGGGCCGATTCTCTCGGCTATTCCGCCCATTGCCGCTTCGTTTGCGGACGGCGGCGTAACCGCGGCGCTTTTAGTGGCCGGCCTTTTCATAATTATTCAGCAGTTTGAGAATCATCTGATTTATCCTTTGGTCGTTAAGAAAATAATCGGCGTGCCGCCAATTATGGTGATTTTGGCCATTATTATCGGCGGGAAACTCGCCGGTTTCTTGGGGATTCTTCTTTCAGTCCCGATTGCCACCGTGATTTTGGAATATTTCCGCGATGTTGAACGGAAGAAACTTGGAGCGTCGCCGTCGGTAACTTGATTTTATGGCGGATAAAAAACCTGTTTACATCACCACCACCCTGCCTTATGTGAACGCGAAACCGCATATTGGCTTCGCAATGGAGATTATTCGCGCCGATGTGATGGCGCGCTGGAAAAGAGCGCAAGGGTTTGAGGTTTTCTTCAATACCGGCACGGACGAGCGCGGGGCGAAAA
>LCJJ01000017.1 GCA_000999175.1 Parcubacteria group bacterium GW2011_GWB1_44_7 | reverse complement strand
GGCATGCTCGTTAATCCAACGAGGAGAAATGTAGAGCAAATCGGCAATATAACGCGGATAAGCCGGACTACCGGTACGAATAATGCAAGTCAAAAAATCCGGAATCATATAATTTTTGAGCAAAAGATATTGGCCTATATGAGCATTGGTAAGAATTACACCCTTTTTATCAATCAAGACGCCACTGCCGGAAATTGGTTTAAATAAGCCGCCGGTTTTAGTAGTACAAATAATATTAACGATTGATGTCCTGACTTTTTCATTGAGTTCACTGAAATTTATGGGCTCAATCGTTTCAGTGGGCGGAGTCACAATAGAAACTGCCGATTTGTCAGTGGGTAATAAAAAAGTTGGTTTTTTCTTGTCAGAAATTATTTTCTGTGTTGTGGTTGAAACCGATTTTTCCTCAATAATTGAAGTTGTTGCTACGGAAGGAGAAATGTTTTCTGTTAAATTCAGTGGCGAAGGAGTAGTGACAGAAAAAATACTGATAATCAGCCCCAAAAAAGCGGCCAACACTGATTTGAAAAAGTCAATTAGATTCATGCCTTTAATCTTAACAGAAGCGTTAATTAAAGTCGTTTGACTTTTTTCAATGGCAGTTTTCCTTTTCTTGCCAGCATTGGAATTTAGGTATACTTAGGCGCGGTCGATTTAGTAAAACAAATCGGCAAAAACATGACCAAAAACAAACCGACGACACCACCGGCACCAGAACCAGCGGAACCGACCACTCCGACAGAATAGTATTTTTAGATAAGAAAAATCCCTTATTCGCCATTGGCGGATAGGGGATTTTTTGATATCCTGCTTGTAAAGTTTCGCGACTTTTAGCGGGCCTGCCCACCGAAGCTCGTGAAGCGAGCGCGAAGCGCGCATAAGCGGGATTAGTTAAATGGTATAACGTCGGTTTTCCAAACCGAGGTCGGGAGTCCGATTCTCCCATCCCGCATAAAAAGGAGCGAAACACTTATTAACCAACTATCCTATCAACAATGCCGAGTTCAAGGCATTGTTCGGCGGTTAGAGTGAGGCGGTTGGTGGCGAGCAACTTGTCCACATAAGGACTCGGTTTTAGCGCGCCGATTTCGTCCAAAAGCCCGAGCGCCATTTTCCTAATCTCATCGGTCATAACTTTGAAATGCTGCGGGATGACACAATCATAGCCGATGTCGCATGATTCAACCTGAACCGAACCCAGGTGAATTACTAACAGTCCATTGGCCACCATATCTCTTTTATTGGCGGCTAGAGCAATTAAAGCGGCTGCCGATTCGGCGTGATAGATTTTGGCCGCAATGTTTACCCCAAAGTCTTTGACTTTCTCAATAAACTCAATGGCTTTTGTGCCATTGCCGCCTTGGCTGTCAATGATAAGAACTATGTCGGATTCATCGCGTTTTTTATAGTATTCAATTTCTCGCCAAGCATGGTCTAGCGAATCCTCCGTTACTGGCCCGCGCAAAAGAATTACTGGTTTCATTTTTTTCTCTTTCGTTTTTGTGCTATACTTCGCTTGCGCGAAGAGAAGTGGTCTTGTATTATTATCAATAGTTTTTAAATAATGTCAATATGAAAGAAAATTTTGAGAAAAAAATGCCAACCGACCGGCCTATAGATAAAGAGGCCGCATTGGAACTTGTCCAAACCAATTCCGTGTTAAGGAACGATGTCTACACTATTCAAGCCATTCAAAATAGCGGTTATAGAGATGGGGAAGGTAATTTCGTGCCGATAACTCACTTTGATGATTTTCTATTTGAACGAGAGAAGAAATTAAGAAATGATCGTCGGGCGGCCGAAGCAGGTCCAGAGATTAAACTGAAAGATGTGATGGTTGAGCATTCCAACCCGAACGAAAAAGTGGAATAATCTTACCGAAAACACAAAAACCCCCGCCACAGCGGGGGTTTTTGTTTGAATTTAAGTAAAAAAATCTTGTCTTTCTTGATTATTTGACAGCTTCTTTCAATGCTTTGGCGGCGCGGAACTTCGGAACTTTCATGGCCGGAACATTAACCGACTCGCCGGTGCGAGGATTTCGCGCCGTTCTGGCGGCGCGAGCTTTTACCACAAAAATACCCAAACCGGCAATGGAAACCTCGTCGCTTTTCTTCAAAGAAGAAATAATACTGTCAACCACCGTATCAACGACTTGTTCCGCCTGGACTTTGGTCGTGCCAAGTTTCGCGTGAACCGCTTCAACAATTCCTTGTTTATTCATAACAAAATGCTAATTGGCTTCTAAAAAGTCGACCTTGATCCCGGCCACTGCCGGATAATTTCACCCGCTTATTATATAACAAGCCGTTTTTTGAGCAATAGGCAGAAAATTACAGAACAGAAATTTTTATCTCGCAAATTCAATGACTCGCGTTTCGCGAATTACCGTCACTTTAATTTCACCCGGATATTTGAGTTCGTTTTCAATGCGCACGGCGATTTCCCGTGCGGTTTTTTGAGCGTCCAAATCTGAAATCTTGTCAGGAGTGACAAAAATCCTGATTTCTCTGCCGGCTTGGAGCGCATAGGCCTTCTCTACGCCCAAGAACGATTTGGCAATGGTTTCCAAATCTTCTAATCGTTTCAAATAATTTTCCACGCTGTCGCGCCGAGCGCCCGGCCGCGCGCCGGAAATGGCATCCGCCACTTGAACAATTACCGATTCCACCGTTTCGTAAGGATATTCTTCGTGATGAGCTTGCATCGCTTTGACAATATCTTCGCCGGCGCCGAATTTTTGGAGAATCCGCCGGCCAATTTCTACATGGGTGCCGGCCACTTCGTGGTCTACCGCCTTGCCGATGTCGTGAAGCAAAGCGCCGGCTTTGGCCACCGCCACATTAGCGCCCAATTCTTCGGCAATCACACCGGCCATATGCGCCATTTCAATGGAATGCTGAAGAACATTTTGACCATAACTGGTGCGAAAATGTAACCGGCCCAAAATAGAAATGATTCGCGGGTCAAGATTATAGACACCGCACTCAAAGGCCGCTTGTTGACCCTTTTCTTTTATAATCCTATTGATTTCCTGTTCGGCCTTTTCCATTTCCTTTTCAATTTTCGCCGGCTGAATCCGTCCGTCCAAAATCAAATTTTCCAAAGCTACGCGCGCCACTTGCCGCCGAACCGGGTCAAAAGAAGATAGGGTAATGGCTCCGGGCGTGTCATCAACAATCACTTCCACGCCGGACACTCGTTCAAAAGCTTTGATGTTGCGGCCTTCTTTACCGATAATTTTGCCTTTAATTTCATCGGACGGAATAGCCACGGCGGTGGTGAAAACATCGGAAGTTACCGAATTGCCGAAGCGTTGAATGGCGGCGGTAATAATTTCTTGGGCGCGTTTTTCCAGTTTTTCTTGATTAACCGTTTCTAGTTTCCGCATCCGAACGGTAATATCTTCTTCAGACTTTTTTTCCACCGCAGCCAACAAAAATTGTTTGGCCTCGGTTTCCGACAATTTGGCGATTTTTTCCAAATCAGCGTGTTTCTGCGTTTCCATCGTTTCCACTTTTTCCTTGATTTTCTTAACTTCAGCCACTTTGGCTTTAATTTCTTCCACTTCCTTGTCTATGTCCACCTGCCTTTTGTCTAAAAAATCTTCTTTCTTGATGAGTCGGTCCTCAACAGTTTTTAACTTATCTTCTTTTTCTTTAAGTTCAACTCGACCGCTAATCAGGGTTTCTTCGGCTTTAGTTTTGGCGTCATCCGTAATTTTTTTGGCTTCCTCGCGCGCCTCCAAAACCAGCTGTTTGATTTCCAGCTCCACCGAACCCTTCTTACCTAACGAAATAATCCACCGGAGAAAATAACCGATACCAATACCGACCAGTCCGGCGGCGCCAGCCAGCAAGAAAACCATTTTTAATGACATGTTTGGAATGCGAAAATCCCGCTCTATTTATCGCGAAAGTGAAAAACTTTAGTTTTTGATGAAAAAATAAAACTCATTACTTTCCGGCAGTAAAACGAAATTTTCGGAATTAAAATTTATTAACAGAATTATCTTACCGCAATCCCTAAAAAAAGTCCAATATCACTCCGCTGTTGCTGATAAGATTTGACTTTCTGTGAAAAAGGTATAGGTTATTTGGAAAAAGTGTATTTTAGCCAGAAAAATGGTATTATTTAAATATGGAAGAAATTTTGGAAAAATTGAAGAAATATTTTGCCGGGCGGGACGATGTCCCGATGGCTTTTTTGTTCGGTTCGCAAGCAAAAAGTTTAGCACGCTCTGAATCGGATATTGATATCGCTATTTATCTCAAAACGCAAAGTGACGAGATGGATTTTGAAAGTGACAGTCGTTTTGAAAATGAGGATAAAATCTGGCTGGATTTGGAAAAGCTTTTAGGTAATAAAGTAGACCTAGTGATTTTGAACCGCGCGCCAGCTGGTGTGGCATTTGCGGCGATGAATAGCGGTAAAGAAATTTGCGTTAAAGACCCGAATATCCGGACAAAGTTTATTCTATTGGCAAGCACAGTGGCCGAAGAAATGCGCGATTTTGCTCGCGATTTTTTGGCAATTAAGGCGCGTTCAGCATCGCTCAACGAGACTGATCGAGCTCGACTTTTACGATTGGTTGATTTTTTGGAGGGAGAACTTGCCGACTACAAAAAATTTACCGAGCTTGACCAATTGGAATATCAAAACAATAAGGGCCACAAGCGGGAACTGGAAAGATGGGCAGAAAATATCATAAATTCCAGCATTGATATCGCTAAAATTATGGTTGGTTCGGAGAAAAAAGATTTACCGGAAACCTATCGGTTGACATTGGCCAACCTCGCCTTGCTTAAAGGTTTTGAAAAAGAAAAAGCCGAAACATTGGCGGGTTTCGCTAAAATAAGAAATATTCTCGCTCACGAATATTTAGACATTCGCTTTTCCAATTTGAAACGCTTTGCCGGTAGTTCGGAAATAGATTATCGTTATCTAGTTACTTTCGCGAAAAAATTTGCGGTGGAAAAATAAATAGCGACTATTTATTCTTCAAAATCTCGTCAATCAAGCCGTATTTTTTGGCTTCTTCGGCGGACATAAAGAAATCGCGGTCTACATCTTTTTCCATTTGCTCCATTGTCTTGCCGGTATTCTTCGCCAAAATCTTATTGAGATTCTCTCGCATTTTCAAAATATGCCGAGCAGTGATTTCAATATCTGCCGCCCGGCCTTCGGCGCCGCCCCAAGGTTGGTGAATCATCACTTCGGAATTGGGCAAAGCGAATCGCTTACCTTTCTTTCCGGCCGACAAAATGATGGCGGCGCCGGAAGCGGCCACACCAACGCAAACGGTGGAAACATCGTTTTTGATGTGATTCATCGTATCCAAAATCGCCAAAGTGGCCGTAACCGAACCGCCAGGGGAATTAATGTAGAGCGAAATGTCTTTTTTCGGGTCTTCGGATTGCAAAAACAGCAGCTGGGCAATGGTGAGATTCGCGACATGGTCGTCAATCGGCCCGCCAAGAAAAACAATACCCTCGCGCAAGAGGCGGGAATAAATATCATACGCTCTTTCACCGAACTGCGATTTTTCAATAACGGTTGGGATAAGCACTCGGAAAGTATAGCAGATTTTCTTTTTTTTACAAATTTTTACAAAACTGATAGAATGTCAACATGGCTAACGAGTCGAGGCAAATCAATTTCAACATTAATTCCGGCGCGATTGTGAAAGCGATAATCGTGGTCGGTCTGTTTTTCTTATTGTATTTTCTGCGTGACATCGTCCTAGTAGTCTTGGCCGCGGTTTTGTTTGCTTCGGCAATTGAACCGATGATTCGCTGGCTGAAAAAATACGGCGTGGCGCGAGCCTTATCGGTAGTCGTCATTTACATTTCCATTGGTTTGATTTTGGCCGGCTTATTCTATTTCCTTTTGCCGACTTTTTTAAATGACTTGTCAGGCGTGCTGGAGACTTTACCAAAATATATTGATTCGGTTAATTTTTGGCAACCCTCGAGCGACAACGTGCTCACCAACATTTTGTCTGATAGCCGGGAAGCCGCTCTGACACCGCAATTCTCTCTCAAAGAACTTATTACCAATTTCAGTTCGGCCTTAACCGGCACAGCCGAAGGTTTTCTCCAAACTCTCAGCGCGATTTTCGGCGGTGTTTTGAGTTTTATTCTGATTATTGTTCTATCTTTTTATCTGGCGGCGCAAGAAGATGGCGTTACCAAGTTTCTAAAAATTATCGTGCCTCTGCGTTATGAAAATTATGTAATTAATTTGTGGCAAAGAACGCAGAAAAAAATCGGCTATTGGATGCAAGGTCAGCTGTTGCTTGGCATTATTATCGGTATTTTGGTTTATTTGGGTTTAACAATCCTTGATATTCCTAATGCTTTTCTTTTGGCTATCCTGGCGGCCTTATTTGAAATTATTCCGGTTTTTGGTCCTATTCTTTCGGCCATTCCGGGCATTTTGGTGGCGCTATCGCTGGGTGGCGTAACCAAAGGACTTTTAGTCGCCGGTTTTTATATTATTGTCCAGCAATTTGAAAATCATTTAATTTATCCGTTGGTGGTCAGGAAAATTGTCGGTGTTCCGCCAATTCTGGTAATTTTGGCAATTATTGTCGGCGCCAAATTGGCCGGTTTCTTGGGTATTCTTTTGTCAGTACCGTTGGCCACTGCCCTCGTGGAATATCTTGATGATTTTCAAAAAGACAAAATTGCCCGTTTAGCCAAAATCAATTTGCCGACGGAGTAAGTTGCGCAACTTGCTTGTATATAACTTGTATATAACACACATTTTGCAACCTTTTCATGTCTAGATTTTTCTATATTACAACTACCCTGCCTTATGTGAATGCCGAGCCGCATATTGGCTTTGCGATGGAAGTGATTCGCGCCGATGTGATGGCGCGCTGGAAAAGAGCGCAAGGGTTTGAGGTTTTTTTCAATACCGGCACGGACGAGCGCGGGGCGAAAATCTTTGAAGCGGCGAAAAAGGCCGGCCAAGAACCGCAAACTTATGTTGATGAAGCGGCAAAGAAATTTCAGGCCTTGATTCCTTTGCTCAATCTTTCCGAGCCGAATTTTATCCGAACCACCGACTCGCATCATATAAAAGCGGCGCGGGAATTTTGGAAGATTTGCGCAAAAAATGGCCACATTTACAAAAAACCCTACAAAATTAAATATTGCGTTGGCTGCGAATTAGAAAAAACCGATTCCGAATTGGTGGACGGCAAATGCCCGCTTCACCCGACCCGAGAAATTGAAGAGATAGAAGAAGAAAATTATTTCTTCAAATTCTCGGCGTTTCAAAAACCGCTTTTGGATTTTTATGAAAAAAAACCCGATTTCGTCGTTCCTGATTTTCGCTTTAATGAAATAAAGTCATTTGTAAAAAGAGGATTGGAAGACTTCAGTATTTCGCGACTAAAAGAAAAAATGCCTTGGGGGATAGAAGTGCCTGACGATTCCGAACACACGATGTATGTCTGGTTTGACGCGCTGGTAAATTATATTTCCGCCATCGGCTGGCCTGACGATTTGGAAAGATTCAAAAAATGGCAAATAGACAGCGGAGGGATGGTACAGTATTGCGGCAAAGATAATTTGCGCCAGCAATCGGCGATGTGGCAGGCGATGCTTATGGC
>LCJJ01000016.1 GCA_000999175.1 Parcubacteria group bacterium GW2011_GWB1_44_7 | reverse complement strand
CAAAACAGCAATTTGATTAAGGGCGATGTAATCTCCGCCGGTCCGACAGGACTGATTGACGGCGTTCAAGCTACCAGTTCGGCTTACGCTCACACGATTCGTGATTCTCAAATTGACAAAGACGCTCACTATCAAATTATTTCCAGCACCACCGTCGGTGGTGTGTTATATCCTAACAGTCCAGACCAAGCAGTCAGTCCCTTGCCAATTTCCGACGCTCTTATCGCGGATTGGGAAACGGCGGCGGCAGCGGGCGGAACGGTCACTTGCAGCGGCGGCAATTATAATATCAGCGGTAGCGTGACTTTGGGCCCCAAAAAAATTCCCTGTAATTTATCCATTGACGGTTCAGACAGGCTTTATTTGACCGGCCCGCTTTGGGTGACTGGCAATATTCAATTCAGCAACACCTCAAAAGTGGCGGTTGACGAAAGCCTTTCGGGCAGAACTGTAGCCATTATCGCCGACAATCCTTCAAACCAAACTTCAAGCAGTAAAATATCAGCGTCCAACAGCGCCGAATTCCAAGGCGCCGGCGCCAATTCCTATATTTTACTCATTTCCCAAAACAAAAGCGCCGAGCAAGGCGGCGGCACATCAGCCATAGACGTGAGCAACAGCGTTTTCGGCAAAGTTTTAGTTTATGCCGGACATGGAAAGATTGCCATTTCCAATACCGTCAATCTAAAAGAGGTAACGGCTTACCGGATTGAGATTAACAATAGCGCGAAGGTTATATACGAAACCGGTTTAGCAAATCTTTTGTTCACCACCGGCCCAAGCGGCGGCTACACCATTGATGAGTGGCGGGAGACACAATAATGATTTTTAGTTTCTCTGGTTTCAAAAGCTTTTAGCTTATAATATTAAGATTATGAACAATAGGGAGAAAAAAATAATCGTGGGAAATTGGAAAATGAATCCGCAGAGTTTGACGGAGGCGCGGCAGATTTTTGGTTTCGTTAAGCGGACTGCCGCGAAAATCCGCCGGGCTACAGTGGTGATTTGTCCGCCTTTTCTTTACCTGCCGACGCTCGCTAAATTTGCCAAAAACGCGTGCAATATCGCTCTGGGCGTCCAAGATATTTTTTGGGAAATTGCCGGTTTTTACACCGGCCAAATCAGTCCGACAATGATTTTGAATGCCGGCGCTCAATACGCAATCATTGGCCATTCCGAACGGCGTATTCTGGGCGAAACCGATAATCAAGTCGCCAAGAAAGCGGTTTTAGCCCTGAAGCTCGGTTTGCGGATAATTGTTTGCGTTGGGGAAAATAGCCGCGATGAAAAAGGCGAGTATCTTAATTTTCTTAAAAACCAAATCAAAAATTCCCTTCAGGGCGTTAGCGGCAAACTTTTGGAAAATTTAATTATCGCTTACGAACCGGTTTGGGCGATTGGCGGCAAGGAGGCGATGAGGCCCGGGCAGGTGGAAGAGATGGGAATTTTCATCAGGAAAATTTTAGCCGACATTTACGAACAGGAAGCGGCAATGAAACTACCGATTCTTTACGGCGGTTCGGTGGACGCCAAGAACGCCGAAGCCATCGTCTATCAAGGCAATGTCCAAGGTTTGCTCATTGGCCGGCAAAGCTTGGAACCGGAAAGTTTCAAAGCGATTTTGGAAGTGATGTGAAAATCAAATGCAAAAAGATTTTGATAGATGGAATAAAAAGAAAAAACAGATAGACGAAAAAGAAAATCGTCTATTTTTCAGAGAAGGTGAGATTTGGTGGGTAAACCTCGGTTTGAATATTGGTTACGAAGCGAATGGAAAAAGTGACGACTTTATGAGACCGGTCATTATTTTGAAAAAGTTTAATCAGTTTTCTTTTATCGGTGTTCCCTTAAGCACTTCACCAAAAACTAACAAATATCGGATTTCAGTTGGTGTAGTTGATGGCAAGAAAGCATTTGCTAATATGTCGCAAATTAGGAATCTGGACAGCAAGAGATTGATAAACAAAGTTGGACATTTGGAGGCAGGCAAACTTGCAGAACTAAATAAAAAAATCTTCGGCTAATTTTTCATTCTCCCCCGCTTTGCGGGGGCGAGCCCGAAGGCCATCTATGCCGATAGCCTAGCAAAATCCGACAAAAAATCAAGCTTGACAAGATTGTGGTGGTATGCTTACATTAAGGACAGAAAACGGGTTGGCTTTAGAAAGGAAGCCACGGTGTCCCGAAACAATACACCGCAGTATAGTAGAAAATGAAAGTGCTCCAAACAGTCTCGGCCATTCTGTTTTTTATCGGGTGCGGTGCCCTGATGTTCGTACTGGTGTTTAGTTTTACAAGCATCAGCGAGGAAAACTTGGAGAGGTTCGGTTTGGCTCTTCAATTCGTGCTCGTTTTTTTCGTGGGTTCAGGGGTCAGCGAGCTTGGTATCATGAATATCCAAGCTAAGCAAAAAGAGCCGTAGAACTTTTCCTTCCACAACTGACCGCTCCCAAGTAGGGTTCGGTCAGTTTTTTCTTTTCCAAAAATTCAAATTTTTGATAAAATAGGAAAACGAACCCCTTCCTTTGGGGGAGGGGTGGGGGTGAGGTAAATTTAAAATGAACCTACCGCTTTTAGAAAACCAAAAAAATCTCGCGGGCAAAAAGGTTTTGCTCCGGTTGGATTTGAATGTCTCAATTAAAGACGATAAGGTCGCTGACGATTTTCGCATCAGAAAAATTTTGCCGACTTTGGAATTGCTCCACAAGGCCGGTGCTCGCACTATTATTTTGAGCCACTTGGAAGGGAAGGGCGGCGATTCTTTGCGACCGGTTTGGCAGGAGCTGCGAAAAAGATTTTTAATGTCTTTTTCGGTAAACTTTTCCGAGTTGGCTAAAAATGTTGGTGAATTGGAAAACGGCGGTTTTACGCTTTTTGAAAATTTGCGAGTTAATGCCGGCGAAAAAGCCAATGACGAAAATTTTGTCCGAGAGCTCGTTTCTTTCGGCGAAATTTTCGTCAATGAGGCATTTGCCGTTTCTCATCGCGCTCACGCTTCTATTGTTGGCATACCGAAATTTTTGCCGAGTTTCGCCGGTCCATTGTTTGCCGAAGAAGTAACGCGGCTTTCCGGCGCGCTTAAACCGCCCCGCCCCGCCTTATTTATTTTAGGCGGCGCAAAATTTGAAACCAAACTGCCGCTTTTGAAAAAATTTATCAGCCTTTATGATACGGTTTTTGTCGGCGGGGCTTTGGCCAACGACTTTCTGAAAGCTCAAGGTTTTGATGTCGGCGACTCGCTGGTTTCTAAAACGCCTATTGATTTAAATTCTCTTATAAAAGCCAATTTACATTTGCCGGTTGATACCATAACTTCCAAAGGAAAGAAAATTGTTGACGCCGGGCCGAAAACATTGGAAATTTTACGCAAATTAGTCGCCCAAGCGCAATTTATTTTGTGGAACGGCCCCTTGGGTGAGTATGAAATCGGTTTTGCCGCGGGCACAAAAAATTTGGTGACAATAATTGCCCAAAGCCAAGCCGAGTCGGTGGTCGGGGGCGGCGACACGGTTGCCGCCATTTCTGCTCTCGGTTTGGAAGATAAATTCGGTTTTGTTTCCACCGGCGGAGGCGCGATGCTGGACTTTTTGGCGAATGAAACCTTGCCCGGTCTCCGAGCGCTTCTTATCAACAAGGAGTTGCGCTTTTCTGGACAAAGTGCGCTATAATTAAGCTGTTAGTAGTCGAAATATTATTAACTTAGTTTTTTAAAATTATGAAAAATTTACATCTGGCCGCTTGGATTCTCTTGATAGTGGGCGGTCTAAACTGGCTGTTGGTCGGTTTGGGTGGTAGCAGTTGGGACTTGGTTTCATATCTTGGCAGCGCGCTGTCCAGAATTGTTTTCATTCTGGTTGGTTTGGCGGCAATTTACGAAATCACCACTCACAAGAATAATTGCAAAAATTGCGAGAGGGTGTCAGCAGCGACAGCTCAATAGGTTTTTTTCTTTTTTCATTTCAAAAATTCGGTTTGAGACATTTGCTCCGAGCCGAATTTTTGCTATATTTATCTGATGAAATCAGAAGAAATCCGCCGAAGATTTTTGGAATTTTTTGAAAAACGCGGGCATAAAATCATTCCTTCGGCTTCCTTGATCACGCCTGATGAAAAAGGTATTACTAACACCACATTATTTAACAGCGCCGGAATGCAGCCTTTGATTCCGTATCTTTTAGGCAAGCCGCATCCGTTCGGCAGGCGTTTGGCCAATGTTCAAAAATGTTTGCGGACCGTGGATATTGACGAAGTTGGCGATGCCACGCATGCCACCTTTTTTGAAATGCTTGGCAACTGGTCATTGGGCGACCCCGAAAAGCCTGACGGCATCGGGGCAGGTTATTTCAAAGAAGATGCTATTAAGTGGAGTTTTGAATTATTGACTGACAGAAAAGAAGGTTTCGGTTTAGACCCAAAACGGCTTTACATAACGGTTTTTGAAGGTGACGAGAATTCACCGAAGGATGCCGAGGCATATCAAATCTGGAAAAAATACATTCCAGAAAATCGCATTTATTTTTTGAGCGCCAAATCCAATTGGTGGGAAGCCGGCGACAATGGCCCTTGCGGTCCAGACACGGAAATGTTTTATGATGTGACGAAAAAAGGGTTAGGCGATTTAAACAAGGCGGAGTTTCTTCAGGCTGACGAAAAAAGACAAGTAGTGGAAGTGTGGAATGATGTTTTTATGGAATACGAAAAACGCAACGGCAAAGTTGTCGGTAAATTGCCGCAAAAAAATGTGGATACCGGCGCTGGCTTGGAACGGTTGGCAATGGTATTACAAGGGGTGGACAATATTTACGATACTGACATTTTTATGCCGTTGATGACGGAAGTAAAGAAATTAAGCGGCGATACTCGAGACCAAAGAATTATTGCCGACCATTTCCGTTCGGCGGCGGCGTTGGCGGCTGACGGTGTTCAACCGTCAAACACCGACCGCGGTTATATTCTTCGACGGCTTATCAGAAAAGCGGCAATGAAAGCTGGCGGCAAAATGATTGATTTTGCCGGTTGGCCAGAACTGGCGAAGCAAATTATTAGAGAAGAAATAGGAAAATTTTCCAAAACGCTAAAACAAGGTATTAAAAAATTTGAAAAACTTTCGGTGGGTAAAAAAGAAATTTCCGGCAATGAAGTTTTTCTGTTGTTTTCTTCTTACGGTTTGCCTATTGATTTAACGATTGAATTAGCCAAAGAAAAAGGGCTAGCGGTAGATGTTAAAAGTTTTGAAATAGAATTTAAAAAACACCAAGAGCTTTCCCGAACTGGCGCTGGGCAGAAATTTAAAGGTGGTTTGGCAGACGAAAGTGAATTGGTGGTTAATTACCACACCGCCACTCATTTGCTTCATCAAGCCTTGCACGAAGTTTTGGGCGATAAGGTCTCGCAGAAAGGCAGCAACATTACCGCCGAGCGCTTGCGTTTTGATTTTGCTCATTTGGTGAAAATGACCGATGAAGAAAAAAAGAAAGTGGAAGAAATCGTCAATAAAAAAATTGCGGAAAATTTGCCGGTCAATAAAATTATTTTGCCGAAAGAAGAAGCGTTAAAAACCGGTGCCTATCATTCGTTCAATGAAAAATACGGCGACCAAGTCAGTATTTATTATATCGGTGAAAATCTGGCGAACGCTTTTTCCAAAGAATTCTGCGGCGGGCCGCATGTCATCAATACCGGCGTTTTGGGTAAATTTAAAATTATCAAAGAAGAAGCGGTGGCGGCCGGTGTTCGAAGAATCAAGGCGGTACTGGAGTAGCTAATGAATTTCAAAATTATAAAACGCAAGAAAAATTCGTTGGCGCGAGCCGGTGTTTTGGAAACGCCGCACGGTAATATTGAAACGCCGGCTTTTGTTGCCGTCGGCACCAAAGCGACAGTCAAAGCTGTTACCGTGGAGCAATTGAAACAAATTGGGACTCAGGCGGTGTTATCAAATACTTACCATTTGTATTTACAACCCGGCGCCGAGCGAATAGAAAAAGCCGGTGGTTTGGGAAAATTTATGAATTGGCCGGGACCGACCATGACCGACTCCGGCGGTTTTCAGGTGTTTTCGCTCGGCGCCGCTTTTGGTAAAAAATTAAGTAAGATTATTCGGGAGGAACCTAATAATTTTTCCCGCTTTACCCATCTACTGATGGGCTCCGACGCGGATAAAAATTCTCAGGTTCCTCCCGAATTTAAAAATCTGCTTACTCCACCAGAGTTTTTGTCTAAATTAGTAAAAATAGATGAAGACGGCGTGACTTTCCGTTCGCATCTAGATGGCAGTGAACATCGCTTTACGCCAGAAAAATCAATTGAAATTCAGCAAAAAATTGGCGCCGACATCATTTTCGCTTTTGACGAATGTACCTCGCCCGAAGCGCCTTATGAATATCAAAAAGAGGCAATGGCACGCACTCATCGCTGGGCAACGCGATGCTTGAAGCAACACAATAAGTCAAACTTCAGCGGCAACTGCGAATTTTTTCCTCTTAACCCTTCCCCGCAAAGCGGGGTGGGCTCCGACGAGATAAAAAATTCGCAGGTGCCGCCTCGTTTTAAACAAGCTATCTTCGGCATAGTTCAAGGTGGACGATTTGAGAATTTGCGCAAAGAAAGCGCCCGGAAAATTTCCGCTATGGACTTTGACGGTTTTGGCATCGGTGGTTCCTTTGAGAAAAAAGATATTGCCACGGCGGTCTGCTGGGTCAATGAAATTTTACCGGAAGAAAAACCGCGCCATCTGCTCGGTATCGGCGAGCCGAATGATTTAATCGCGGCCATTGAAAATGGTTGCGATTTATTTGATTGCGTGGCGCCGACTCGCACGGCGCGCAACGGCACGCTTTACATCAAAGGTGGCCGCATCAATATCACTAATGCCAAGTTTGCCGATGATTTTTTCCCAATTGAAAAAGATTGCGGCTGTTATACCTGCCAAAATTTTACTCGCGCCTACCTTGCGCATCTGTTTCGCGCCCAAGAAATTTTAGCCAACACTTTGGCTTCCATTCACAATCTTTATTTCATCATTAATCTTGTTAGAATCGAACGGCAAAAAATTTTGGAGGGGGAATAAAAAAACAAAATATAAAAAAACAACCCCGCCGTGAGGAGAGGTTGTTCGGATTCACTTCATTTAAAAGCAGCCAGTGCTTTTTTGAAGTGATGACTAACCGTTTTCATCGCCAACGGGATGAAGTTTGTTCCGAGCAGGAACATTTCAAGTCCAGTGATTGCCAAGGTGAAAGCTAAAAGAACTTTTTTCATGCGTGAGTTAGTTCCGCTCTGATTGTTGCCAATTGAATAGTGGATTCAAGTTTTTTCAAGTCAAACGGTTTGAGCAGGAATTCTACGCCAACCGTTTCGGCTTCGGTTTGCCTGTCCCGGCCGGACATTAAAATCATCGGGATATTTTTATATCCGAAGAAATCAATGATGTCTTGGGCGAAAGCGATAACTTCCAGTCCTTCATCTGGAGCCGGCAAGTCGCAATCCGAAAGAATCAAATCAATTTCTTGAATTGATTCCTGAATGATTCGACAAGCCGAACCTTTGTCGGCCGCCTCAACAATCTCATAACCGCGAGATTCAAGCATCGTTTTCAAAATTCTTCGAAAAACATCATAATCTTCCACCAACAGTATTTTCATATCATTGCCTTTCGTTTGTTCTATTGTATTAATAGCACTATATGATTTTATTGTCAATAAAAATATAAATTTTATTTTCTGCTATAATTTTCTGCTATAATCTCAATATGTCAAAAACAATTGTTGGCGTGTTGCGCGGCGGACCTTCCAGCGAATATGAAGTGTCGCTCCAGACCGGTGCCAGCGTTTTGAAAAACTTAAACCGCGAACGCTACGAACCGCGCGATATTTTTATTGATAAATCTGGCGTTTGGCATTTGGACGGTTTTCAACGCAGCCCGGACTGTATTCTCCACCGCGTTGACGTAATTTTTAACGCCTTACACGGCGAATACGGCGAAGACGGTAAAGTTCAAAGAATTTTGGAACATTTCGGCGCGCCCTTTACCGGTTCTCGTTCTTTGGCTTCGGCCATAGCGATGAATAAAGTTTTGACCAAAAATTCTATTGCTCGTCTGCCATTGAAAACAGCACATCATATTGTCATTGAAAATTCAAGCACCGACGAAAACTTAGAAAGAAAAATTATAGAGATTTGGAAAACTTTTATTCAACCATCGGTGGTCAAGCCGGTGGCGCTCGGTTCGTCAGTCGGCGTCGGCATTGCTCGAGATTTTCAAACTTTTCGCACCCTGATTTTAGCCGCCTTGAAGAAATCAGATGCAGTGTTGGTTGAAGAATACATTAAGGGCAGGGAAGCGACTTGCGGCGTGGTGGAAAATTTTCGCGGCGAGGAAATTTATCAACTGTTGCCGGTGGAAATAATTCCGCCGTCGGAAAAAGATTTTTTTGATTACGAAGCGAAGTATTCAGGTATTTCTCAAGAAATATCCCCGGGAAATTTCTCGTCGGAAGAAAAAGCGGCGATTCAGCAAACGGCGGCGCTGGTTCATAAAACTCTCGGGCTTGGCCATTACTCGCGCTCGGACTTTATCGTTTCGCCGAAGCGAGGCATTTATTTTTTAGAGGTTAATACTTTACCCGGCTTAACCAACGAATCGCTTTTGCCCAAATCTCTCGCCGCCGTCGGTTGCCCTTTGCCCGATTTTCTGGAACACTTAATTGCGCTCGCTTTAGCTAGAAAATGAATTATGATTGATTTAGCTTCAAAGAAATGTTTGGTTTGCGAAGTAGGCGGATTGCCGTTTAATCAACAACAAGTGGAGAAATTGTTATTAAAATTGAAAGGGTGGGATGTTGATACCGGCCTCAAGAGAATTTTCAAAAAATGGCAATTTTCTGATTTTAAAACAGCAATAGTTTTTGCCAATAAAGTTGCCGTTCTCGCTGAATCAGAAGGGCACCATCCGGAATTGCGCATCGTTTGGGGTGAAGTAAAAGTTTCGTTTTGGACTCACGCCGTTGATGGTCTTTCCGAAAACGACTTTATTCTGGCGGCAAAAATTGATAAGCTCCAGTAGTTCCGTGGGCCGTTAGCTCAATTGGTAGAGCACCACATTTGCAATGTGGGGGTAGCGAGTTCGAATCTCGCACGGTCCAAAACATCAGTTTTTGGTCAGTTTTTGTAAGAATTTTTATCCCCAAAGGAGCTTCCAAAGAGGGCGTTTTTCTGCTAGAATTTTGACGTATGAACGACACGCTTAAAAAAATCGCTGAGACCGCGAAACCGATTTTAGAAAAATACGGCGTGAGTTATGCTGGTGTTTTCGGTTCGCATGCCCGGGGCGACGCACGACCCGACAGTGATGTTGATATTCTCGTTTCTTTGGGTAACAAACCTTTTTCCATCTGGGATTTTATCGGTTTCAAGAATGAGCTCTCTGATAATTTAAAAAAGCCGGTGGATTTGGTATCCGATAAAGCGATCAATCCTTATTTCCGCGACTACATTTTTCGCGACTTAAAAACCATTTACGGTTCAAGATAATCGCTAGCAATTTCCCTCAAATTTTTATCCCCAAAGGGGCTTTCAAAGAGGGTGGTTTTCTGCTAGAATAGGAGGGTCAGAAATAATAAAAAATGGCGAAAAATAAGGGCTACACAGCCGAGGCAATAACAGTCTTGGAAGGTTTGGAACCGGTCAGAAAACGACCGGGTATGTATATTGGTACGACTGGGCCAGACGGCTTACATCACCTCATCACCGAAATTTTTGACAATTCCCGTGACGAAGCAATGGGCGGCTTTGCCAATGACATTGAAATCGTTTTGTTACCGAAGAATCGGGTGCGGGTGGTGGACAACGGCCGCGGCGTGCCGGTGGACATTCACAAACAAACCAAAGTTTCGGCTTTGGAAACGATTATGACCACTCTTCACGCCGGCGGTAAATTCAACAGCGAGAGTTATAAGGTATCCGGCGGTTTGCACGGCGTCGGCGCTTCGGTGGTCAATGCCTTGTCAATTTTCTGCGAGGTATTGGTTCATCGCGATGGCGGAATTTATTATCAAGAATACAAACAAGGCAAACGCAAGGCGGCTGTCAAAAAAATCGGTAAATCAAATTTGCACGGCACCATCGTTACTTTTGAACCGGACGCCGAGATTTTTAAAGAGGGAATTAACTTTGATTTCAACCGGGTGGTCAGCCACATGCGTCAGCAAGCCTACTTGGTGAAAGGCTTGCGGATTTCGGTGATTGACGCTCGGGTGTTTCCTGAACCCATTGATTTGGCCGATGTTTTTTATTTCCGAGAACTAAATTTAGATTTGCCGTCGCAGACCTTTTATTTTGAAGGCGGTTTGGTTTCGCTCATTGCTTTTTACAACAAACTTTTTAAGCCGATTCATAAAAATATTTTCTATGTTGAAAAAACGGGGGAAGGCATTGAATCGGTAGAAGTGGCATTACAATACACGGACGATATTTCCGCCCGTATTTTACCGTTTGCCAATAATATCTATAATTCGGAAGGCGGCACTCATTTGACCGGTTTCAAAACCGCATTGACGCGGACGCTGAACAATTACGCCAAGAATAACAATTTGATTAAAAATGGCGACGATAGTTTTACCGGCGACGATGTTTTGGAAGGTTTGACGGCGGCGATTTCGGTCAAATTGCGGGAAGTGCAATTTGAAGGCCAAACCAAAGCCAAGCTTGGCAGCATGGAAGCCCAAAGCGCGGTCTCGGCGGTTTTTGGCGATGCTCTCGCCGCTTTTCTGGAAGAAAAACCGGATGACGCGCGGGCGATTATCAATAAAGTGGTTCTGGCTTTGAAAGCGCGCAAGGCGGCAAAGGCGGCTAAAGATTCCGTATTGCGCAAAGGCGCGCTGGAAGGCATGACTTTGCCCGGCAAACTAGCCGATTGCCAATCTAATGTTCCCGCCGAATCGGAATTGTTCGTGGTGGAAGGCGATTCGGCCGGCGGAAGTGCAAAAACCGGGCGCGACCGGCGGATTCAAGCAATTTTACCGTTGCGCGGTAAAATTCTGAACATTGAGCGGGCGCGTTTGGATAAAATGCTGGCTTCCGAACAAATTAAAAATTTAGTGGTGGCATTGGGCACGGCCATCGGCGACACTTTTGATTTGGCGCGCTTGCGCTATCACAAAGTTATTATTGCCACCGATGCCGATGTGGACGGCGCTCACATCCGGACTTTGCTTTTGACTCTTTTATATCGCCACTTCCGGCCGTTGATTGACGGTGGTTTCATCTATATCGCTCAGCCGCCGCTTTATAAAATCAAAAAAGGCAAAGAATTTTTCTACGCTTATTCCGACGATGAAAAAAATAAAATTATTGGCAAAGGTGTAAAATTTGAGGAAGAGGAAGTTGGTATAGAAGCTAGCGAAGCTATTGAAGCTAAAGAAGCTCGTATCTTCATCCAGCGCTATAAAGGTCTCGGCGAGATGAATGCCGAGGAATTGTGGGAAACGACGATGGACCCGGCGCGGCGGATTTTGAAAAAAGTGAATGTAGAAGACGCTCAAGATGCCGACAAGGTTTTTGACATCTTGATGGGCGAAGATGTTCTGGCCCGCAAATCTTTCATTCAATCTAACGCCAAACTCGCCACTTTGGATATTTAATTGATAATCTGTTATATTTTTCTCAAGGGCCTATAGTTCAGCGGTAGAATGCGTCCATGGCATGGACGAGGTCGGGGTTCGACTCCCCGTAGGTCCACCAAATTTGATTTGCCGAAGAAGTTGCCTCGGGGCTTCGCCCCTCGGCATTGGTTTCCGCCAAGAAATTCCAGGGGGTTTTGAATTCCGCCAA
>LCJJ01000015.1 GCA_000999175.1 Parcubacteria group bacterium GW2011_GWB1_44_7 | reverse complement strand
GCCATAATTGACCTCTTCCTCCCCTTAAACCGCAATGTCCGCTCCCTTAACATTTACCAAGGCACTTCCGCTTCTCCGCTCTCTTCCATTTACCTTGATGAGAGCAAGCTGGTGTGTTCGGTGGGAAGTTGAAATAGAGGGTAGAAAGTAGGAGGTAGAAGGTAGAAAAACCTCAAAAAGGCAACATACAAAAAGCAAAATGAAAAATGACAATGCAAAATTGAAAACTGAAGAGAAAAAGCGAAATGTGTTAAAACGCAGTTTTCTCTTGTTTGCGCTTTTTGTTCTGGTGATTGTGTCCGGACTGGCGATTACGCGAAGTGTTTTTGCCACTCACGGACCAGGACCAACGCCTTCCGACCAATCTTGCACCATCTGTCCCGACAACGACAAAGACGGTTACCGCGCCTACTGCGACACTTCCCATGTTTTTGATAAATCGTTCAGTTGCGGCTACCCGCCCCCGGATTGCAACGACGCCGACCCCTGGAGCCATAGTTACGGAAGCAAAGATATCGCGAGCGTCAAAGTTGAATACAGTCCGGGTTATGTGGCGAAAACGCAAACCGATAAAAAGTTCACGCCCGATTCCAAGAAACTCAATCCCACCTTAGGCGACTTCCTCGTTACCGCCACCTTCAAAGCTAAAAAGTGCGGTATGACCGCCGGTACTCCCGCTCTCGTGCCGATGAAGATTTTCTACACGACCAAGGATTCATCGGGGAACGAGCTATCCTTCTACCTTATTTCCGCCACCCCGGACAATCGCACGATTGGCTATCTCGCCAAAGTTTCCGACCTTGTCTATCAAGGCCTCATTTCCACTAGCCAAGACCCCCGTTTCCTTCCTGCCATTGAACCCTACATCGCGAGCGTCGCCGCCAATCGTCCCGTGGAACTCAAATTCGTCGGCCCCGACATCGGGCCAAACAAAGACACGCCCAAATACCAGCCGCTCCCCATGACCAACTGCGCGCAGACCTATGGGAGCGGGAGACACAAGGTGGTGTATATGAGAAGTTATGACCCGGGTACAAGCTTGCAAGGTTACATTGCATTGGCAAATACAGCTAACCGGAGTTTTAATGTTATAGAGCCGTTCAAGAAATATCAAAACGAATTCTCTCACTATATTGATCTGAAGCTGCAATCATTGCCGGGTGTCAGTTTAGCTTTAGATATAAAGCAATTGAAATATGACGCCAATATGGTAAGAAAGTCCAGCTCTTGTGGTGCGAGGGGGAGTGCGTATGTTCTTTTCGACAAGGGGGATAATTCTTCTCCTCGAGCCTCTGGGCTAAGAAATGGCGTGATTATTATGGATGGAGAATTTATTGAAGAAGAAGAGTACGCCGTAGACATAGGTCCTATTCTTGTCCATGAAGCAGGGCATGCTTTTGCGGGTTTAATGGATGAGTATGTATACGACGACCCAGCACCACTCTTTAAAGATTATTTACTGAAAATGGCCGCCCGAGGAAATAACTGCACTACAGATCCTTCCAAATACTATTCTTATGGCGGCTTCATGTACGGCCTAAAATTAACTCCCCCAGTTGTTAACTTTTGCAGTCTAGACGACCTTTCTCCCGATGATCCTTATAGGCCCCTACTAAATAGACCCTCGTATAACAGTCTGATGATGGGGCATGATAGAAAAAATGAAAATCGATTTAATGTTGTAAGTTGCGGCTACATTCTTAAAACCATCAAAAAAGGCGGCACTGCCAAATCCTACTTTCCCGAATGCGCCGCGATGCCCGGCATCATTCCGGTTGGGGAGTAGTGTAAGGTCTTGAATAGAAACAAAAAGACTCTGAGAACGCAGAGTCTTTTGATGATATAGCGAGATTTCTATCTCAATCTACCCCAAAGTCAGCAATGTAGCATCTGTAATATCCTACACAAGGGGGATTGTAAGTGTAAACCTTTCCAAGCCTTTCCGTGAGATACCAACTTTTATTTTCTTTCCACAGGAGTCCTTCCTTGGCTAGAAAAGGAATCTTTCCCGCTTTTGCCAACGCTTTCATGTATGGCATAACCGTAACGGCCGGCACCAAATCCCTCTCGGTAAATCGTTCTAAATACTTCGTTTTCCTGACTGAGAACGGAAACGGTCCCGCCTTTTGTTCTGGAAGAACCAGTTTCCGGATAGTATATTGCTTACCGCCAGTCGCCCCTTCCGCCTTCTCGTCTTTTCCGGTAGCGCATCCGACGAACCACACCGCTACCGCCGCCACTAGCCAAAGAACTACAATTTTCATCTCAACCTCTCTTTCTTTTTCTCGGCAGTTTCCGCATCATGCATGGCCGCCGATTGCTTTGCTCACGATTCATCCTGAAGCCGGTAATATCCTACCACGCGCGACTCCATATTGTCAAATTCCATAAATTATTTCAACACAGCATCTATCACAGAACAACCTTGTTTTTTAATGGCGACTATGCTAACTTATTGGCACAAGTGCCTTCGGGCTCGCCCCGCGCAAGCGGGGAGAAAATGAGAAAAGCCGTCAGAGCAAATCTTTGGCGGCTTTTCTTGTTTTTTCAAAGATTTTATGCTCAATAAAACCTATTTTATTTATCAGCCGTTTGGTATCAATTACCCGAATTTGAGAGAGTAAGGCGGAAGCTGGTTTTTCATCTACCAACCCTAATGGTATGCGCATTTTATGTTTCTTGGGCGAAGTGGTAAGTGGAACAATCAGACAAGTGTTTCTGCTCAATCCTTTCAAAATCAAAACGGGTCTCTCGTGTTTAATTTCATCGCCGTCTTGTTCAAAACCGACATTTACACCAAGTGAACACCACCAAACTTCTCGCTGGTGGTACAACTTATTTTCATTGTCAGCATGAATCCGCTTTTTGTTTTTGTTCCACGAGTCAAAATCTTTTCGCATGATGTGGGTAATTTTATCATGTTTACAAATATCTCGTCCCCGTGAAATCTTGGAGCTAGTTGCCATGCCCGGCATCATTCCAGTCGGGCAGTAGTCTGAAATTCTAAAATCTCAAAGCGAATGCCGCAATAAATTCCACCCCTTGTCAACTCCACTTTGGTGGCGGGGAGTTTTGTGGTAGAATCTATGTATGTTAAACAATGTGACCAGCCCACTCCCGTCGTTTTTGCGTCCTTTGATGTGGGGGCTGAAATGGGACGAATTAAATATCAATGACGATAAAGAAGATATTATCCTTGGAGTTATAAACGGTGGAACTATCAGGGATTGGCAGTGGCTTAGAACAACTTACGGTAAAGACACAGTTCGCCGTGTTTTGGAGAATCGGCTTTCAAGCGAGATTTATCCGGAATCCAGAAATCTAGCAGAGCTTTTCTTTTCAGTTAATTCTTTTCGCCATGCACGAAGAAGCGCTAACTAAAGAGTCGGCCGCACTCGTGTCATCTTTTGGGCGGTTTGATAATTTCTACTTGGCTGGAGGTACGGCGCTAGCCATTCAAATCGGGCATCGTCTTTCGGTTGATTTTGATTTTTTTTCCTGTGAATCTTTGCCTGAAGACCTGTTGAAAAAAGTGAAAAGAGTTTTTGTGGGACGACAATTATTAGTAACTTATTCTGCGCCGGAGCAACTCAATCTAGTCATTGATGGCGTAAAAGTAACTTTTTTCAATTATCCGTATCAAACTATTTATTCGCTTGTGTCCTACAGGGAAATAAAATTGGCGAGTGTCTTGGAAATTGCGCTGATGAAATCCTTTTCCATCGGCAAACGGCTATCTTACAAAGATTATGTTGATTGGCATTTTATGCTTGCCGGTAATTATGTCTCCTTGTCGGCAGTTATTGAAGGCGCCAAGAGAAAGTTTGGCGCGGATTTTAACGACCGTCTCTTTCTTGGGCAATTGGTTTCAATGGAAGATATTCCTTTTCAAAAGATTGATTTTTTGGAGGAATCGGTGAGCAAAGAGAAAATCAAAGAAACACTAAAGCTTGCGGTTAAGGAATTTGTGGGAGAAAATGGATAATTCTCAAATTCGGCCGCGAACGCGCCGCGATGCCCGGCATCATTCCGGTCGGGCAATAAGATAGCTTCTAGCCTGCCTCGTCGGCAGACAGGCTTCGTTAGCTTCGCAAGCTTCATAGCTTCTTAGCCAGAATAAAAACAAACACCGAAAAGCGTAAAACTGAAGTTGAGGACGGAAACAACAAAAACCAAACTAGTTTTAAGAATAAGGAGTTTATACACACATCGCACAACGGCTTGACGACACGCTTTGATATGCTAGGATATTGCTACCATCGCCGTAAGGCGTCAACAGGCCTCGCAAGGGGCCTGTAAATGTATACATCAAATGTATTTCAGGGCGAATCATTTACGCGACCGGCATTAGTCGTTCATGTTGTCGGTTCAGTGCTTGCCCTTGTCGCTCCGCTTTCAACAAAAACAAAGGATGTCGCCGGTTATGTTCCTTTTGAATTTCAAGGAAAACAGATTTCTATTTGCGTTCATCAAATCAGAGTTATCTCACAGAGGCGAATTCTATCTCGCAAAGGGAAAATTTCCGATAAGCGGCTGGCGCAAGTGGCGAAGGAAATAAAAAAGTTTTTTGCTCTGTAATCAAAAAAACCAAATGCTGAAGCGTTAAGCTTCACTTCCCCGAATGTGTTGCGAGATGATGTGTTTTTTGAGATTGACAATATTTTTGAGGTGGCTTAACATATTTGCTACGGTTTTCTCAGTAGGTTTCTTAGGTCTTCTTAAGCGAGCCAATTGAGAGACGGTCGGTATTAAAAATAGGAAATACTCTCAAATGGCAACTAAGCTTTATGTCGGCAATCTCGCTTGGGCGACGACTGCCGACACTCTTAAGGACGCTTTTTCGCAGGTCGGTAATGTTTTGTCTTCGGTTGTAATGACCGACAAAATGACCGGCCGTTCGCGCGGCTTCGGTTTCGTTGAAGTTGAAGACGCCAACGCCGAAAAGACGATTGAAATGTTCAACGGCAAAGAAGTTGACGGCCGGAAGATTACGGTCAATGTGGCCCGTCCGCCGTCCGAGCGCCCTCCGCGCCGGTTCTAAAGTAGGAGGAAATTGGGGGGCATTTCGCCCCACAGAAAAAAGCCCGCAACGGGCTTTTTTCTGTGGGGCGATTTTCGCTTGACATACTTCTTAAAAAATATAGGATGAAACAAACAAGTTCTTTCGCGGGTGTTCACGAACCAGAAGAAAGAGAGGTAAGCAAATGCAAGAGAATAATGGTCCGATAGAAACAATGCCGGAAGGCCGTATCAGGGCGCTAGTTATGGATGCTTACTGCCAAGTGGCAGGCGAGGAGGGGTATCGGCATCAAATAACGCTTGAGACGGAGGTTGAGAAAATTCATATCCCTGACATTATGCGTAAGATGTCGGAAAGAATGGGATTTGAGATTCCCCCTCGGAAAGTTCCTCGCTACGGTTGGCGCATTAGTACCATCGTAGGGCATATCACGGGATACCAAAAAGTCCTGCGCGATAAAGATAAGAACAGCCAAATCACCCCTTCCTGAACCCAAAGACGGGCTTTCGGGAAGGGATTTTTTAACATATGTACCCGCGCCTGCCCGCGCTTGCCTGCGCGCGCCGCGCGCAAGCAGGTCCCTACGCAGACGGGGTAGGCAGGGAACAGACGCAGAACTACGCGGAACAAAACACAGGCGCCCCGCCACCTTAATCTTTACTTGTAAAACATTTTATGCTATAAAAATACGGCTGTAACTATTTATTTATGCGTAAAGTTTTATTTAGCGAAGGGTCGGATATTAAAGATAATACAAACGAGAGGCCTCTCGGTCCTTCTCGTTTTGGAGGAAACCAAGATGACTAGACCTTCCTTTGAAACGATGTCGGACGAGGACCTGCTGGCGCTTTCTACCAGGAACCCCAAGGCCTTTGAAACGATTGTCGGCCGCTACCAAGAGGCGTTCATCCGCAAAAGCCGCTATCTTTTAGGTGACGGGGAGGAAGCCAAGGACTTGACACAAGAGGCGTTTGTTAAAATTTATCTCAACGCCAAACGTTTTCATCCCGTCCCGGGCGCTTCGTTCAAGTCGTGGGGTTATAAAATACTCATCAATACCTGCCTGACTTATCTTAAAAAAAGAAATCGAGAGTCAGCCGTTCGCCTTGACCTAGAGCCCGAATTTTATGAAATTCTGCCGGACAAAAGTGTTGCCGATATTGCCGAGAAATCGC
Organism: Parcubacteria group bacterium GW2011_GWB1_44_7; assembly: GCA_000999175.1. Next base: position 3,848 of record LCJJ01000015.1, on the reverse strand, counting down.
TTTTCATTGACGAGGCCTTGAGAGTGATTTCTAAAATGCCGGACGCTTTCGCCGACATTTTGCGATTAGTGCTCATTGAAGGCAAATCATACGACGATGTGTCCAAAGAGCTTGGGCTGTCGCCCGGCGCGGTTAGAACGAGAATTCACAGGGCGAAGGAGGAATTTAAGAAAATCAGCGCCGCATTGATGCGTTAGAATTAACCCCCGTCATTTCAAATGGATAATTTAATAATGAAAAAAAGAATAATGAGGCGCGTATATATTATTTACGCTTTAAGAATGGCCGCTCATCCGATTATAGTCAAGGTCTTTCTTTTTACCATTTCGCTTTACGCCGGCGCGGCGTTGATTTCGGTCGGCGATGTTTTGCTTAATATGCCGTCCGTTTCCGACCTAGGAGCATTCTGGCGTTTCGGCCTCACGGCTTTTACGGGAGCGGAGATGGCGGTACAACTAGTTACTTTAGCCGCCGTCTTTTTGCTGGTGTTTACGACTAGAGATATAGTGCGAAATTTTTCCCGTGGCTTGGGGGGCTTGACTCCAAATCTTCGCAGGTTCTAATGCGCCGTCAGCTAAAGCGGAAGAACCTTAAACTTAAGGTTCCCACCCCTGTGGACATTTTTGTTTCCCTTTTCTAGAGGCGGGAGTATAATACTATTGCTACAAAAGTCGATTATTAGTCGTACTTTAAAAATATACTCAAAACCTAACTTATGAAAGGTTTACACACGGTCGCTTGGATTCTCCTAATTGTCGGCGGTTTGAATTGGCTTCTTGAGGCCTTCGGCTGGAATTTGGTTGAGGCAATTTTCGGGTCAAGCGTTTTGACAACCTTGATTTACATTTTGGTCGGCCTCGCCGCCATTTACGAGCTCTTGAATCACAAGAAGACCTGTCGGCTGTGCGGTTCCGCTTCAGGCGCCGCGACGACGGTTTAAGGTTTTCCACTCAGAAAAAATCCCCGCTTGCGGGGATTTTTTCTGAGTGTTGAAACGCGAGGATTTATGTTTGCTTATATTGGCTGATAAGAAATGAAATTAGTCCTACGACTATAAACACAGAGGCCAGCGAAAAAGCCAAGCCCGAAGAGAATTTTTCCCAAACGAAGCCCAAAGCGGCGCCGGCAAAAAGCGCGCCCATGCCGGTCGCAAAGCTAAGATAGCCGTAAGCCGCCCCTCTTTTATTGGCATCGGTCAGGCGCGCGGCGTAGGCCCGATGAATGCCGTCGGTCAGGGCTTGATGGACGCCGAGCACCACGAACGCCGCAATCAAGAGGGGGACGGTTACAGATTGGTTTAATAAGAAATAACCAAAGAGGAGAACGGCATAGCCGGCCACCAAGACATTTCGGTGGCCGAATTGGAGCGCCGCTTTGCCGGAATTCCACGAGAAAGCGGCGAAGGACAGGTTGTACACCGCATAAAGTAGGGGAATGGCGCCGATAGAGAGGCCAAGGTCTTTCGTTTTGAGAAGAAGCACGGCCACGGGGATGCCGCCGGCGCCCAGGATAAACACGGAAATAATGTAGATGATGAATCGCTTTGAAAACGCCTTTCCGTCTCCCTCGTTGGCCGTTTGGCCGTCCAGAATTTTGTCGGAAACAAAGAATAAAGTGGCAATGGCGGCTAAGCCGACGATGAAAGCCGTGATGAACAAGGTATTAAAGCCAGTCGGAAGAATTTCCAATATTAAAAACGCGGTTAATGGCCCAAGTATCCCGCCTACGGTATCCATTGCCCGATGATAGCCGAACGAGCGTCCCAGCTCTTCGCGCGGCACCGAAAGCGAAATAAGGGCGTCGCGGGGGGAATCGCGGAGTCCTTTGCCGACCCTGTCTAGAAAGCGGAGCCCTCCGACCCCCAGCACCGAGCTTGTCAAAGTGTAAAAAGGCCGGCTTAGCGTAGAAACCGAATAGCCGATGACCGCAAAGATTTTTCGCTGTTTAATCTTGTCGGAGAGGCGTCCGGAATAGATTTTTACGAAATTTGACAAAGCGTCGGCTACCCCTTCCACCAGCCCCAACGCGCCGGCGCCGGAACGCAAGACGCTCGTGAAAAAAGCCGGAAAAGCTGACGCCACCATTTCCGAAGAAAAATCGTTGAAGAAACTTACCAGGCCTAGGACGAAAACATTTTTTTCAACGCCGAAAATTTTCTTTTTCATCGCGCATTCATTTTACCACAGAGCGGGCGCGAATGACGAAAAGAATTTTAAGTCGGCGGAAATTCTCCGCAAAAGAAAATCCTTCCGCGGGAGCGGAAAGATTTTCTTTTGCGGCGGTTTATCTTTGGCGATGAGACGGATTCTAAAAATTAAGTGGGGACTTCTGCTTAGGCGAAAACGCCCAAGCGTTTTTTGTTCCCTTTTATTATGATTTTGGATCCCCTCCCGCCATTAGATAAACCTGATTTTAGTGTGGCCTTATTTAGAAAAGAGTCAAGGCGAAAATGTGCGAAAAGCTGGTGATTTTCTGTGGATATCTTGTGGGCAAGTCGTCTCATTCTGTTGATAAGTGTTTACACGATAAATCGGACTCTTTCGGAAGAGCGGGAGAATGCTTGCGGGCGGATATTAAAAAACCCGAGGCCGGTCGGGCTTCGGGAAGTCAAAAGGTCTCCATTATCTTAAAGGGGTTAATGGCAACCACTTTAAGCGTTTTCGGCTTGATGTCTCCCGCGTATCTTATGAGCAAAAGGATTTGCCGTGGCCCTTTATTTGATATTTGCTCTAATTTGAAATTCGCGACAGACGACGTGTTTTTGTCGGCCTCAAAGCCGACCACCTGTTCTCCTGATGAATTGGCGATTTTCCATCTACTCTGTTCTTTTGGCACCGCTTCAACCGATAGGGTAAGGGGCAATGTTGAATCCTCGTTTTTTCGGTAAAGGTTGACGAAAATCTCCATCTGTTTAATTCTGCCGACTGCGGGCTTGTTGCGCCTAAGTTTAACGCTAAGCCAGATTCTTTTCGTTTTCATTGGAACTTTCTCCAGCGCCACAATAGCATTTTTGCCGGATTTAGGCAAAAAAGCAAAACGAAATTTTAGTCAACGGTAATTAAGGGTATGACAACACTTTGATTGGCTAGAACGGCTGCAGCCGGTTCTTTGACGGGGAAGGCGAGCGCGGGGATGAGGAAGCGCTCGGTTTCTTCGCCTCGGCTTCTTACAATTTCAAGGTAAGAAAATAGCGGAGCGCCCAGTTTGGTCTTGACCGGTTTCGCTTCCTCGTTCCCAAACATTCTCATAATTTCTTCTTTTGTTGCCGAAATTTCGTAGGGATACGCTTCAAAAGCGAGAGTAGAAAGTCCTTGGAGCGAGACCACCGATTTGGTTTGAGCGTTTACGGCGATATTAATGACAGCGAAATTCGAGAAAAAATCGCCCTCGCCAAAGCAAGAGTGATTATCTCGACCGCGCCCGAATTTGCCGACAATCTCCTAATCCTAGAAGAGGTGAAGAGAAAAAAGGGCAGGGCCAAAATAATTTTACCAGTGAACTTTCCTCTCGTCAAATGCTATGGGATAAATTAATCAGAGAAGCTTCGACATCACCCAGGAGTCCTGTTTCTCCCAGTGTTTTTCGAGGCGGGCTTCTTTTCGATATCCAAGATTTTCGTAGAAATCAACTGCCTTCCAACCGACTCCGGTATCCAAATAAATCTTGTGAACTCTTTTTTTCTTCGCCAGTTTTTCAGCTTCCGCCATCAGCGTTTTTCCGACCCCTAGCCCCCGATAATCGTGGCCGACCAGGAGTTCACCGATGTACATCACTCCGGCCATATAGTGCCCGGTCAGTTTGCCGATGAATTTTCCGCCATCCTTGGCGGCTAACCGAAACTTAATCTT
>LCJJ01000014.1 GCA_000999175.1 Parcubacteria group bacterium GW2011_GWB1_44_7 | reverse complement strand
AGAAGGAAAGTCGCTTCTGTTCCCCCCTTTTTCTGGCTATCAACCAATCTTCTGGATTTGCTGGACCAGCAACTGGCCAAAAGAAATCGGAGTTTCTTATTACCTCCTCGAGCATGGCCACCTTTATTTCCTCATCTGCATCCGGAAGCTCATAATATTCCCAATTATTCCCAATCAAGGGACGGGAATACCTTTTGTAAATGAGGAATTGGTTCAAAACCCATCCAGTAGGAACCTTCCGCGAAGCGTTGAATGAAGTCAAAAATATCATCCCTATTATACTCGTCGCCCTCTCCACCTAAAAGTGCCTGCTCCATACTTTCAAAACGCCCCGGCCAGTTTATTCCGAATGTTTTTAAACGCCCCGGCCAGTTTATTCCGAATGTTTTTGTATTCATTTTCTGATTCCCTTGTTTTACGAACAATCATTCAATCTCGCGGATTAGCTCACCACTCTCCGGCAGGTGACACCTCTTTTTTCTACCCACCACCCTACCACCAACCAACTTATCTTGTCAATCTCTTATTCATTTTGTCAATATACACTAACTTTATGCGATAGCATATACTTAGTGTATGGGGATTTTGGAAGAAAAAATTAAAAGAAAAACACGCGTTAAAAACCTGGAAAAAATCGTTCTCGGAACGATTGCGACAGCTGGCTTACTTGGTGTTGCCTTACTCGCGCCCAATGCTTTGCAAGCGCTCAAACTTTTCGGCTGGAAGCCGCATAAACGCTATCGCGAAGTTATAACCCGCTCTCGCGAGCGGCTCATTGAACACAACTTACTCACTCGCGATGAAAAAGGTTTTTTGAGATTGACACCCAAAGGAGAGACAAAACTCCGTGAATTAGAGCGTCGCGAATATAAACTTCCCCACCCCAAGCGTTGGGACAAAAAATGGCGCTTGCTTATCTTTGATATTCCGGAAAAAAGAAAATATTTGCGGGAAAAAATCCGTAATACCCTGCGAGCCATCGGCTTTAACCAACTCCAAAAAAGCGTCTGGGTTTATCCTTATGATTGCGAGGATTTAATTGCCTTACTCAAGGCTGATTTCAAAGTTGGCAAAGATCTTTTGTATCTCGTTGTTGACGAAATCGAAAACAGCAAAAAATTACTAAATCTCTTTAAATTGTCTAAATAAAACTCATACACTAACTTTAAGCGATAGCATTTAGTTAGTGTATTTAGCGAATATGACGGCAAACATGACTTAAAATGACTTAGAACAGAAAACGCAATTATTCGCAAAATTGCGCTTCAACAAATAAAGTGTATACTTTGAAAAGTTATGAAAATATACAATGATGTTCTTAAAAAAATCATGGCGGAGGGCGTAAATCGCAAAGGCCGCAACGGCTGGACGCGCGGTTTGTTCGCCATTCAAATGCGTTTCAATCTGGAAAAGGGATTCCCGGCTGTCACTACTAAGCAATTAGCTTTCAGTTTGGTAAAAAGCGAATTGCTTTGGTTTTTAGAGGGCGGCAAAAACGGCCGTTTAAACGATAATCGCTTAAAGGAAATCGCCGGCAAGGAAAAAACAATTTGGACCGATAACGCTGAAGCGCCGTATTGGAAACCCAAAGCAAAATTTTCCGGCGACCTCGGCCGAATTTATGGCGCCCAGTGGCGCAGTTGGCAAAAACCAAAAGGCGGCGCCGTTGATCAAATCGCCGACTTAATCAAAAAGCTGCGCGCCGACCCCTACGACCGCCGCTTGGTAGTAACCGCTTGGAATCCGGGCGAATTAGATGAAATGGCATTACCGCCCTGTCATATGATTTTTCAATTTTTCGCCGCCAAAGGCAAACTGTCGCTTCATATGACTCAACGGAGTTGCGATATGTTTCTCGGCGTCCCGTTCAATATCGCTTCTTACGCCCTTTTGCTTTCAATGGTGGCGCAAGTGGTGGGAATGAAACCGAATGAGTGCGTCTTGACTCTTAATGATGCTCACATTTACCGCGCTCACTTTAAGGCGGTGAAAGAACAACTCTCACGCAAACCCTTGCGTTTGCCAAAACTCTGGCTTAATCCAAACATTAAAGAATTGGCTCAATTCACGATGGAGGATATCAAGCTGGAAAATTATCAGCATCATCCGCCCATCAAGGCTAAAATGATTGTGTGAAAACCAAAGCTCGGCGGGCAAACCCGCTAGAGCTTTTTATTTTATGAACAAACCGGCAATCAATATCATCGCCGCTGTCGGCAAAAATAATGTCATCGGCCTGAAAAATTCTTTGCCTTGGAATTTACCAGCAGATTTGAAATATTTCGCCCAAACCACCAAAGGCAAAACGGTTTTAATGGGTGAAAACACTTTTATCTCCATCTTAGAAAAAATCGGCAAGCCCTTGCCCGGCCGACGAAACATTGTCTTGACAGACAAAAAGAATAAAAAATTTTCCGGCGCGGAAACGATAAATAGCATAGAGGAAGCGATGAAAATAATTGGTGATGAAGAAATTTTTGTCATCGGCGGCGCCAGCGTCTATCGGCAAATGTTGCCGCTGGCGAATAGGTTATATATTACCGAAGTGGATTATAACGGTTCCGGTGATGCTTTTTTCCCAACTATTGCCCAAAATAAATGGACTTTGGAAAAAGAAGAACCTCACATGAAAAACGATAAAAACAATTATAATTACAATTTCAAAATTTACTGCCGTTTTATCTAAATAAACATCCATACACCTAAAAACAGCGATCGCTGTTGGTTAGTGTATCTCGATATTTTAGAATATTAGAACTGGGCAATCAATTTATCAATTTGTTTGTATAAATCGGCAAGTGAACCGTTGTTATCTAATTTAGATTTAGCTTTTTTCATTAACACGGGAACAGCCAGTTCAGTTTCATATTGGTGGTCTTTGAGGAACTGCTTATAGGTTTTTTTAGCGTCACCCGAGTTTTCAGCGCGCTTCACTAAACGCTCATAACGAATTTCCGGTTTGGCGTCAATCGCCACCAGCGTAAAACCCGGCGCCCGTTCCAAAAATTTTATATCTGCCAAACGCCGGACGCCGTCTACTACCACAGTGCGGCTTTTTAATTTAACCGCATCGGTAGCGACAGCTTTCGCCAAAATATCTTCGCCGAATTTTTGCCGCAAAATCGTGGAGAGACCTTGCATATTTTCCCGGCTATTCGGCAAATTAATCCGTTCCAAAATATCCCGCAAAATTGAAGAAAACCGGCAACCGAGCGCGCCGTATTTTTTCTCCAGATATTTTTTGCTTGCGTCTTTGCCGCTGGCAATCGGCCCGACTAATCCTAAAATTATTTTCGCCATATTACATAGGGTAAAGTCTAAATAATGAACCTGCGAGGGTAAAGTCTAAATAATGAACCTGCGAATGCTAGTATTCTAGCATGAACCGGAGAAAGAAAAAATGTCCCAGTTGTTTGAAAAATAAGTTTTGGAAAACCGCCGATGGCCGATTGAAATGTCGTCATTGCCGGAAAACTTTCAAACCAAAAAACAACCCCGTTAACCTCAAGGAAAAACTTTTGAGACAAGTAATATCCGAATTTGTTTTGGCTCATTCCACTAACATGATCCTAGAGAGAATAAAAATCACCAAACACAAACTTCTGAAAACTCTGCGTTTCCTCCGCATCTCCATGACCAAAGATGTGCCCCCGATCTTTGAAGGGACAGTGGAAGTGGACGAGACTTACGTCGGTGGCCAGTGGAGGAATAAACGGCTTGGAATAAAGAGAATATCAGTGGAATCAAAACGGGGTCGGGGCACGACCAAGCAACCGGTCTTTGGCATCTTGTGTCGGAACGGCAAGGTGTTCGCCGAGCTGATTGACAATGTTGAAGCTGAGGACTTGCAACCAATCATTGAGAAGAAAGTTAAAAGAGGTTCTGTGGTTTGCTCGGACACTTGGCGCGGTTACACCGGCATTGCCGCCAAAGGTTATGTTCACCGCATGGTGGAACATGGGAAGAATGAGTACTCCGACCAGAAAGGAAATCACATCAACGGGCTGGAAGGATTCTGGGGTTACCTCAAAAGAAAACTCTCGGCCAAAGGCGGGATTCGGAGAAAAATGCTACACTTGTATCTGGGCGAATACGTTTGGCGATACAATCATCGAAATCAAAAGTTTAAACAGCAAGAAAGGTCTTTATTAGCAACATTATTTAAGCATTCGTAGTTATCAACAGGTTCGAAAGTTGAACTTTACCCTTACATATCCGAATAGGTTTGCGTCTTTTTGTTAAGCTGTTCAAATTTGACGCCGGCTTCTTTAAAAATTTCCTTGCTTCTTTTGCCGGAGTGATAATCATTTTCCGCCACTACTCTTTTTATGCCGGCATTGATAATAATTTTGGCGCAAGCATAGCAGGGGCACATTTGACAATATAAAACCGCTCCGGCGGTACTGACACCGGCCCTGGCTGCTTGAACAATGGCGTTTTGTTCGGCATGAGTGGTCCGAATACAATGGCGAGATTGCGTGCCATCGTCATTGATAACGGTATGCATTTCATGTCCAACCTCGTCACAATGTTTGCACCTGGCCGGTGCCCCGACATAACCGGTGGAAATTATCCTTTTTTCCCTAACAATTACGCATCCCGAGCGGCCGCGGTTGCAAGTCGCTCGAGTGCCGACAGAACGCATGATGCCAAAAAAATATTCATCCCACGATGGCCGCTTTGATTTTGTTTTTTTCATTAAACAAAAGTTTAGACGAAAAAAGGGATTTAATCAATATTTCGGCACGCCGAGATTTTCGGTTTCCATTTCAATATCGCCGAAATTTTTATCTTGAGTCACAGCAATTACTCCCTGCTTTACCAATTCCAGCATCGCCAGAAAACCGACAATGATATTGACTTTTTTCTCGCCACTGATTTTGGCAAATTCGCGAAAACTCATTTTCAGACAAGCATTCACCCGCCCAGTCAGATTTTCTATCATTTCTTCCAAACTAATAACTTTCTCCACCACGGCCCGCGCTAAGATTTCCGACTTGGGTAAATTTTTCAAAATTTCTCCGATAAGTGTGGCGGCAAAAACAACGGTAAAACGACTGTCCGGAGAAAAAACCGGCGAACGCTCCGGCGGCTGCGGCAAAAAAATTGGCTGTTTGCCGAACAAGACAGAAACTTGACGACTAAGCTGACGCATCCGCTGGTAAATTTTAAGCCGCTGTTTCAATTCTTCCACGTCACCTTCCTCTTCATCAGTCAAATCTAGCGCCGGTAAAAGTGATTTTGATTTAATCAAAACCAAAGTGGAAGCGATTAAAATAAAATTGGCGCTTTCCGCCACTGGAAATTTTTCCGAGTTTTTGACATAAGCAATAAAATCATCGGCCACCTGGGCCAAGGTTATTTCATTGATTAAAAGTTTTCGCCTTTCAATTAAATTCAACAATAATTCCAGCGGCCCTTCAAAAACCGAGGTTTTTACTTTGTATATTTCTGTTTCCATTGCCAAATCTTAATGTCTTCTCAATCAGGATACCTGTGGATAAAATTATAGACAATAAGGAGTATAATATCATAGTTAAGTTGTCGTTTAAAACAACGGCTTTTTGTCTTTAGTTTTTGTTCTAATGGCACGCGATATTTCTTCAAAAAAATCTTCCCTAAAAAAACGACCGTTGGCCGTTACTCAAGCCGACGGCAAACCGTTCATTTTTTACCAATTATTGGCCGAAAAAGAATCCTGGCTTTGTTTCGCCGGCAGCCGCGACGGCATTGATTTTGGCAATGTCTGCGAGAAAGCGGTTTTGACAAATTTCAAAAAAATGCCGCTGGAAGCGAAAAATTATAATAATTTCAAAATTTCTAAAAAGCGCGGCGGGTGGTTCTTAACTTATGTGGAACAAACTAACAAAGGTTTAATTACTCACGCCGCCGAATCCACCGATTTAAAGAGGTGGAAAGAAATTGAAACAGACAAAATTCCCGATTCGGGTTTCTTGGTGCCAAATTTATCGGCCCGAGGCCGACCAGTTTCGGGTTGGAAAAGCAAGTACGCTTTATATTACAGCGACAAGCAAGGACTTCAGGTCGCTTATTCCAAAAACTTTAAAACTTGGGAAATTAGCAAAACTGTCGCTTTGCCGCCGCGTAACGGTTTTTTTGATAGCGGACCATTATCTGTTTTGGCGGTGGAAAAAGAAACCGATGGTATTTACTTAATTTATGACGCCTCTTTTGCCAAAGATGAAAATTATCAACTTCAGATTGGTTTGGCGGTTTTTTCCTTAAATGACCCGGAGCAAGTAATTTGGCGCAGCGAATGGCCATTGTTTGAACAAAATTTTACGGATGGCGCCAAGAAAAAACCGGTGGCGCTGGGTGGCGCTTTTCTTAAAGACCAAATCGCTCTTTACTGGTGGTTTGGCGGCAAGGATTTACTGACTGTCGCCCTACCTCGTTTCTCCGTATTTGGAAAAACAACGGGCACAAAGGGCGGTTTAGCTAGAAAAGTTGAAAATCCGATTATCTCGCCAAATGGTAAAAATTACTGGGAAAGCGAAGCGACTTTCAATCCAGCGGCGCTTTACGAAAATGGTAAAGTTCACTTGCTCTATCGCGCTGTCGGTCGCGATAGTATTTCTTCCGTCGGTCATACCGCTTCCAATGACGGCGTAAATTTTCTAGAGCGTGAATTTGAACCGGCCTATTGGCCAAGAGAAAAATTTGAAGGTGTTCACATGGACAATCGACCGATTGTCAATCGACCGTTTCTCGCTTACGCGTCGGGTGGTGGCGGTAACGGCGGTTGCGAGGACCCGCGTTTAACTTTAATTGACGACACTGTTTATATGATTTATACGGCTTTTGACGGCTGGGGTTCACTGCGTTTAGCTTTGTCTTCAATTAAATTGGCGGATTTCAAAAACCAACGCTGGCATTGGAAGAAACCGATTTTAATTTCGCCGCCCGGCCAAATCCATAAGAATTGGGTGTTGTTTCCGGAAAAAATCAACGGAAAATTTGCTTTGCTCAACAGCGTTTCGCCAACAATTTCTATCAGCTATCTTGATGATTTAAATTTCAAAAACGGAAAATTTGTTGATAGTCGCTTTAGCGGCGCGAGCGACCGGACGCACGCTTGGGACAATTCAATCCGCGGCGCCGGACCGCCGCCAATTAAAACTCCTTACGGCTGGCTTCTGCTTTATCACGCCATGGACCGACACGACCCTAACCGCTATAAAATCGGGGCTATGATTTTAGATAAAAAAGACCCAACCAAAGTTCTTTATCGCTCCCGCCGACCGATTTTAGAACCGGATATGTCCTATGAAAATGAAGGTTTCAAAGCTGGAGTGGTTTATTCCTGCGGCGCAGTTGTAAAAGATAATGAATTGTTTGTTTATTATGGCGGGGCCGACAAAGTATCCTGCGTCGCTTCGGCATCATTTGATAAATTTTTGGACGATTTAAAAAAAGACGCGGAAATTAAAATGATAATGCGAACGGTAAAAATTTAATAAAAAATTCATGGAAACTAAACGTTTGAATGATGCCGTCTTAATGTATGTCAAACCGGCAATTGGTAAAATCAATTCAAAAGATGAGTTGTTAATGGCATTAACGGTTGACAAACAAACTTTTAATACTGGAACAAAAAGGGGCTTGGTACGAATAATTACCAAAAGGGTCGGCAACGAAAATGTCGCCGGTTATATTGACCAAAGCGAGTTGTGGCAAGTTGAAAGCCGAGATGGTTTGAATTGGCACAAAATTTCAGTCCTAAAAATAATCGGCATTGAAAAACAAATTGTCGAACTTGGCAAAGAATGCGACGGTAAATTTCTCGGGCTTGAAGATCCAGATATTTACACCGACGAAAAAGGAATAAAACATATTTATTTCACCATCGCATTTATGTTGGACAAAAAGCGCGGATATCGCGTTTATTTGGGACACGCAAAGGGTTCGTCTCTTGATTCTCTGAACACCGCGGCACCAGTTATGAAACCACTTGAAGGAAAAAATCGGGGATATAAAGAAGTGGTAATTTCGCCCATTATCACTAACGGATATAGGATAAATCTGACGGAATCAAACAATAAAGATTACTCTGTCATCGCTTCGGCTAAAGCAAAAAATTTTAGTTCGCTATGGCAACCAATTGGTATTCCATTTCATCCCAAAAAAGACGGTAAAGAATGGTGCGCCGAGCATGCTTCGCCCTGCACGATATTTTCTCCTGATTTCATAAAACATGGCGACCTTCTTGTTGGTATTATGAATGGCCGAGAAAAGAGCGAAATAACTAAAGATAAGAAAATATACAAAAAATTCCGACCAGGATTATTTGTGTTTAATCCGACTACCGGAGAAATTCCTTGGGTTGCGCCTGAACCGCTTTTTGAGGACCCCGACGCTGTAACGATAACTTTTGCCAGTGACTTTGTTGAATTAAATAACGATGAAGGTTTGCTTTATGCTCATGTTAATGATTCTTTTGTCAGAGCATACAAGATAGATAAAAATGCTTTAATAGCAAGATTGCCAAAATAAAAATGTTTATTGTTCGTCGCTCCAAACACAACCCAATCGTCGCGCCCGACAGCGCTCATCCTTGGGAAGCATCCGGGACTTTCAACTGCTCGGCAATTAAGGACGGCAAAAAAACATTGGCGGTTTATCGCGCTTTATCCGCCAATCACCAAATTCCCAACTTCCCGGAAAAACTTTCGGTCATTGGCATGGCCGAAAGCGCCGACGGTTTTCATTTTGAAAACCGTCGGCCGCTAATTACGCCCGAAGCGCCCTGGGAACGATTTGGTTGCGAAGACCCGCGCCTTACCAAATTCGGCAACACTTATTACATTTTTTATACTGCCCTATCAGAATTTCCTTTCCGTTCGGAAAGCATTAAATCGGCAGTAGTGAAAACTAAGGATTTTAAAACTTTGGAACGCCACCTAGTTACCCCTTTTAACGCCAAAGGTATGGCTTTGTTTCCTGAAAAAATCAACGGAAAATTTGCGGTGGTTTTTTCCATTAATACCGACCGACCGCCGGCAAAAATCGCTTTTGCTTTTTTTGATAAAGAAACCGACATTTGGTCGGCCGAATACTGGAATACTTGGCTCAAAAACTTAAACGAACACGCCATTGACCCGCGCCGTTCGCCGACCGACCACGTGGAAGTCGGCGCCCCGCCAATCAAAACCAAAGCCGGCTGGCTGTTGATTTACGCTCACATCCAAAATTATTTCGGCGGCGAAGCGTTGTTTGGAGTGGAAGCTTTGCTTTTGGATTTAGAAAACCCTTGCCGGATTATTGGCCGAACCAAAGGGCCATTTTTAGTACCGCAAGAAAAATACGAAACCGATGGCTATGTTAAAAATATTGTTTTTCCGTCGGGCGCGATTTTGGACGGCGAAACGCTCAAAATTTTTTACGGCGCCGCTGACACGGTCTCGGCCATAGCCGAAGTCAAACTGGAAAACTTATTGGCAGCGCTAAAACCGGACCATGATGTTGTCAATCGAGTGGGCGATAAACCAATTCTGGAACCGCGAAAAAATTTGCCTTGGGAAGCCAGAGCGGTTTTCAATCCGGCGGCTATTGATTTGGGTGATAAAGTTCATTTACTTTACCGCGCTCAATCAAATGACGATACTTCTGTTTTCGGTTACGCCGCCAGCCGAGATGGCGAGAAAATTGACGAATATTCCGTTGAACCAATTTATGTTCCGCGCGAGCCGTTTGAAATGAAAAAACAACCGGGTAATTCCGGTTGTGAAGACCCGCGCCTGACTTTAATTAACGACACTATTTATATGCTCTATACGGCCTTTGACGGCGTCAATTTGCCGCGCGTTGCCGCCACTGCCATTTCGGTCAAAAATTTCCTAGCGAAAAATTGGCAATGGAATAAATCAGTCATAATCAGTCCTTTCGGCGTTGATGACAAAGATGCTTTTCTATTCCCCAAAAAAATCGGGAAAAATTATTTAGTTTTCCATCGTGTTGGTTTGGACATTTGTATTGACCCGATTCCCTCACTTAATTTCACCTCAGAATGTATTAAGACCATTACCCCCATTGTTTCACCGCGCAAATTTATGTGGGACAGCGAACGAATCGGTATCAATGCTCCCGCAATTGAAAGTAAAATCGGTTGGATTGTTTTGTATCACGGTATTTCCAAAAATCACCACACTTATCGCGTCGGCGCGATTCTTTTGGACAAAAAAGACCCCACCAAAGTTTTGGCGCGAACGACCGCGCCAATTTTTGAACCCGAAATGACTTATGAAAAAGAAGGCTTGGTACCCAATGTCGTTTTTCCTTGCGGCACGATCGTTCGCGCTGGCGTAGTTTTCATCTACTACGGCGCCGCCGACAAAGTCATCGGCCTCGCCAAAATCAAACTGACCGATTTAGAAAAAATGTTTGAGTAATTTTTAAAATTATTACCGATTCGGTAAATAAAATTAACTGCTCTAATTCCCGCGATAGCAAAAGTTAGAGCAAAAAAGATTCTGGATTCTGGATTACAAACTTTCTGGTTCAGGGGCGATAGGTTTGGCTTTCCAGATTTTGTGATGAAGTGTCAGCCAAACTTCTTTGATTTCCTGATTTTTGAGAAGGATTAAAATAACTATGCCAACCGCGATGCCAATGAGACCGGCGAAGAAACCTTGAAAGAAAATTCCAGGTAAAGTTTCAAGATTAAAAATCTTATCAAAAACATTGAGCGCCCGGTAAGAGATAAAACCCATAATAACTGAAGTGGAAAAAACTTCAAAAAAGGTCCGACTGACGATTGGCGAGAAAGTCGGAAAACGACGCGCGAAATAAAACCAATAAATCGCCACATTAACGATTTGGGCCGCTGAAAAACCCAATGGCAACATCAACACTTCAGCGCCAGCCACATTATCTACTCGCAACAAACTTTCCACGAAATAGTGGAAAAATTCCCAGCGTTTGAAGAGCCAGAGAAAACCAAAAGCGAAAATCACAATCAGCGCCGCCGACAGTAAATTAATAATCAGCGGTTTTTTGGTATTGCCGCCAGCGTAATAACCGCGGACGAAAAGTAAAATCAGCGATTGGGCAAGAATCGAAACAGCAAATAACGCTAAAGCGGCGGCCGTCAAGCGGGTGTCGGACCAATCAAAGTTTCCCGAACCCAAAACTGTCCGAACGATTTGGGCGCGCAAAACGATAAAAAGCGCAATCACCGGTAACGACCAGAAAATAATATGGCGGGCGGCAGTAGTCATTTCTTTGAGAAATTTTTCCTTTTCGCCGGCGCCGAACAGCCGGCTGATAGTCGGGAAAAGTGCCACCGTGTAACTCGCGCCCACAATCGCCAACGGCACCGATTGCAAATTCCAAGAAAAATTAAAAACTGAAACCGAACCGGCCGCCAGATAAGCGGCGAAAGCCATTAGCGCCAACGAAGCAATCTGGCTAGCCGAGAGCGCCAAAGTTCGGGAAAAAGATACGACCACCACTTGTTTGATAATTTGAAAATTAAAGGGCAAACGAAAACGCGGCAACAGCTTGCCAACGGAAATCACTTGAACAACTAAGTGAGATAGCGCGCCCAACACTACACCCAACGCCAAACCAACCAAACCAAACAACGGGTAAAAAACAACGAAACCGAAAATTATGCCGGCATTGTAAAGAATTGGACTAATAGCGTAAGAAAAGAAACGATGCTTGGCTTGAGTGGCCGAAGCCAAAAGGTTGGAAAAACCGAGCAAAATCGGCGAGAACAACAGCCAACGGGTCATCGCAACAAGCTCGGCGCCGTAAGCGCCGGCGATAAGTTTGGGAAAAATCAAAGCCAGCAAAGCGGGCGTCAAGAAAAAAGCGACAGCGCTGACAACAAACATCAAAACCGAAAAGAAAGAAAAAATCGCATCCAAAAATTCCCGAGTTTCGGTGTCGCTTTTTCGCAATCGTTCAATAATAAACGGCACTAGAATAGAAACGGAAACAATGGAAGCAATCGCGACAAAAATTAAATCGGGAATTCTAAAAGCGGCATAATAGGCATCCAGCGCCGCCGAAGCGCCAAAAGCGCCGGCCAACATTCGGTCGCGAATCAAACCGAGCAATTGAGAAAGAAAAGTGAAAAAAGCCAAAAGATAAGCGGCTTCATGAAGTCCGCTTATCTCTTTGCTAAGTAAACCAAAAAACTTTTTGACCATTAATTTTATTCTTCCGGCGTCGGTTCAGCGATCGGCGGTTTAGCGCGGTTTTCCGGCTTATCGTCGACCGGCGGTTTGGCATTGGTAAATGGCGCCCGACCAGCTTTTAGGTTTTTCAAAATTAAGTCAATTTCTTGATTGTCCGGATTGGTTTTCTGGATTTCCGCAAATTGTTTAACGGCTTCATTATTTTTGCCAATTTGGTAATAACTCAAACCAAGAAAATAGCGGGCATTAGCGTAATCAGGCAATAATACAACAGCTCGCTCTAAGGCTTCAGCGGCTTTTTTATAACCCTTATTATTGTAATTAAGCAAACCGAGCTGGAAGAAAATCGTCGGGTCATTGGGAGCAATTTGAGAAATTTTCTCCACCGATTTAATCGCTTCGTCCAAATTACCTTCATTGGCGTCAATTTGGGCTAACAAAAAAATTGCTTCGGTATAATCGGGTTTAAGTTGAAGAGCTTGGCCAATGGACAGTCGAGCTTTTTTGCTATCGTTATTCGCCAAATCAAGCCGGGACAAGGTTAAGTAAAGCAATGGGCTTTGTGGATTCAATTCCTGAGCTTTTTTATAATTACTTAAAGCATTTTCATAAGCGTTGGCAATTTTAAACGGCACCACGGTGGCGTAAACCCGACCGGCTTCCAACCAATTCTGGTAATCATTATCGTTGAGTTTAATCGCTCTTTGAGCGTAATTAATCGCTTCACCAAAATTTGATTGAAATTCGGTCCGAACGGCGTCGGTTTTCAAATCATCGGCGTTGCGAGAAAACAAATTGTTAATTTTCACCAGATAAAGTTCAGCGAGAAAACGATTGTGAACATCTATTTCGCTCAAACTTTTGGCTTTTTTAAGTCCGGCTTCAGTGGCGGCAATATCACCTTCAACATTAAAAGCAATTAACGCTTTTTGAAAGTTGGTGAAAGCGACAAACTTTCGCGCCAATGTAATGCCGGTTGTTAATGAGATAATCAATAGAATCACCAAAACCAAAGTGCTGAAAAAACTTTTCTTGGGCTGATTGGAAAAAGTAAAATCAAACGCCCGGCCTTTGAAATTCTTGTCTTGGTAAAGTGAAGCTAAAAATAAACCGGCGAAAAAGAAAGTTAAAGTTAAAATAACCGGACTAGGAACATAAAAGACGCTAAACACCCAGAGGTAAGTCGCGGTCGCGAAAGAAGAAACGGTAAGATAACGATTAAACCGGTCGCCGTTGGTAAAGAAAATCGCCCGGAAACCGGCATACAGAAAAAGTCCAAGAAAAACTAACCAGGAAAGCAAACCGAGAGCGCCCGTAGTAACCGTCATTGACGGAATCAAACCGATACCGAAATTAAAATCGGTGTTCCAAAAAATCGTGTCATTGATTGATAACGGTTTGTATTTCAGCCATTCGTAAGAAAAACTATTTTGGCCAACGCCAAAAACCGGATTAGCGGCCAAACTTTTCAAGGAAACATCAAAAGTCGCTTGCCAAGACGGTCGCACTTCAAACTGAGTGATGTTTAAGGTGTTGGCAATTTTGGAACCCAATAATTTGCTTTGAGTAAAATTATCAACAATAAAAATCAGGGCAATTACCAACACCAACAGCGCCGCGTAAGAAACTTTACGTTTGTTAACCGGCACTGACGTGAGATTTTCGGCCGGTTGGCTATTTTGATTAACGGTGGTTTGTCTGATTGCCCAAAGATAAACGAACAAAATAAGAGCGAATGAAGCTATCGCCCACCAAACAACGGAAAAATTCACCACTACTAACATCGTCAAAGCAATAGCCAAAACGACAAAAAGGCAAATTCTGAAAAATTTGCTCAAGGCTAAAAGTTCCGTCGTAACCAAAGACAGCAACGCCACCGCGCCGAAAATAATGCCCAAATCGTTAAAACGACCAATTAAACTAGCGATATTGCCGGAAAAAATTCCGTTGAAAGTCAACCAAGCGGGGAAAAACAGACGAATGAGCTGAAAAACAAAAATAATCAGCGAGGCAACAAGAAAAGCGGCATAGCTTAGGAAAATTTTATCTCGCGATTGAAACAGCGCCGCCGTAACAATTAATAACATTACCATGACAAAGATGGAAACGAGAGTTGCCACCTCAAAACCTTGTCCAAACATAGACCAAGTGACATTGCCGGAAAAAATCGCCGCTAAGAAATTCGCTAAAACCAGAAAAACCGCGCTGGCCATAAAAATTTTCTCCGGCAATTGAATTACTCCTTCTTTTAAACGAGCGAGAATAAAACAAACGAAAGCCAGTAATACCGCCACGGCAATCAGTAAAACTTTGCCAAATTGAAAAGGAAAACTAGCGCTAGGAATAAAGAAAAACGGCGCTAAAAACATACCGATTAAGACCGAGACAAAACCAACTTTTTCAAAGAACGGCACATTGCCAAACGGCACCACTGACTTCACTTTGATTTTTTCCGCTTCTTCCATAAATTTAAATAAAAACTATTAAACTTGAGTAAAGTATAGCTAATATTAAAAAATTGGCAAAATTTGCGCCTAGAGGGAATCGGACCCCCGACAGCCGTGTATAAGACGGCGGCTTTACCACTAAGCTATAGGCGCGTTGATATCATACTAATTTTTGGCTAATTACGACCAATTTTAACTCTCATTAGCTGATAAATTTCATTGAGATGCTTCTCTCTTTTTAGCCGCATGGTGTTTCGGAAATTTTCTATCCGGCGAGGATTTAAATCACGAAGTTCCCTTATCCTACTAGCTGACAAAGGATATTTTTCTAACCAGCCACTCAAAGTACCCTTGCCTATTCCGAGTTTGTCTTTTATTTGGCTATAACTCCAACCCTTTAATCGGAGCTGGACTGCTTGATCATGTTCTTTTTCGCGTCGCTTTGCCATATGAACGTCTGAAATATAATTGGCATAGAGATTATGTCATGGTTCAATATCTTATTTATCCACAGAAGAAACCAATTTGTTTGATTGCGCGAAAGATGATAAAGTGTGCCTAATGAAATTAGGTATTGTCTTACAATCCAACAAACCCGAGCATGTCTGGAATACTTTCCGTCTCGGAATCACTGCGCTTAAAGCGGGCCATCAGGTGAAAATTTTTCTGATGAACGAAGGCTCGGAATTGGATGCTATTCCCGATAGCGAACATTTTGACATCTCGGTAAAAGTAGCAGAATTCAAAAAGTTGAAAGGTGAAGTTTACGCTTGCGGCACTTGTTTGGAAGTGCGCGGCAAGAGCGAAAGTAAAGTGTGCCCGGTTTCCACGATGTCCGATTTGCTCAAAATGATTGAGAGTTCGGATAGAGTTTTAGTTTTCGGATAATATGACAAAAAGTAGTAAAATTCCCTACACCTGATGCTCAATATCCTGTTTCTGTTTGGGGGTAATGCCATTAACAATGAGCAGTTTTTCAAATTCTTCCCGTTCAATGGTTTCGGTTTCTATGAGATGGGTGGCGATGGCGTTGAGCGCCGGCCGATGTTTAGTTAAAATTTCTTCCGCCTTTTTCTCCGCCTCGGACAAAATCCGCGCCACTTCGTCATCAATAACAGCGCCAAATCTTTCGGAATAATCTGCTCCCCCGTCAAAACCATAACCGAACATTGGCCGGCCCAACTGACCTTCAAAAGCCATTGGTCCAAGCTTT
>LCJJ01000013.1 GCA_000999175.1 Parcubacteria group bacterium GW2011_GWB1_44_7 | reverse complement strand
TGTGTGTTTATTGTATTCGTGCCGAATGGCACAGCGCTGCAACAACTCAATTGTCGCCACAGCAGAAAATGGCCTAATTAAGCCGCTTTCTGCTGTGGCGAATCCATGGTTTTGAAGAACAATACGAAAGAAATCTACCATTGAATGGACTTATGTGTCAAGTTCGCAACAGAAAATAGTCTGCCATGGCGTAGAATTTGCTAAAAAATTGAAAATCCTTCGAGAGACACACATACACTAACTCATTGCTATCGCTTAAAGTTAGTGTATGTCAATAAAAAGCGAGGGGTCGAGCGAATATTTTAGAAACTCACACCATCAATAATAAGGCGAACGACATTGTTGTCTTCACTGGCTTCAAAGATGGAATTAGCCGGGTCAATATTGATAACGACGACGTTGCCGTCTTTTTTCTCCACGCTATCAAAACCCAGAGTGAATTCAATCCGCTCACCGGGCAAGAGCGAGGCTTGGTTGTTGGCAGAATAAATATGCGAAGGGTAAGTCGGCAGAACAGCGTTAAAATACCAGGAACCGGTTTCTTTGGTGCCTAAATTTTCCACCGAAAAACGCGCGGCAATTCGGTCAATGGAACGCAAAGAAGTAGTGGCGACAAAAACGTTGGTAATTTTATCAATCACGCCGGTTTCTAGAGTTTTTACCGCCAAGTCGGGCTTACCGTAATCTTTCATCAGTGCGGGCGGATTAATTAATTGCAAGGTTTCAGTTTTGACACCGGCAGTTTTTTCATTGGTAACAGTCGTTGGAACTATTGATTTGCCAGTTGGTTTTATCGGCGCAATTACCGGTTTAATTTCCGATTTAGTTTCTGTTTTTATTTCTTTAATTGGCACCGCCGATTCATCAATTATGATAGGAGAAATTACCGACGCGACGGAAGTAGCGGGCGCCGAATAAAATGAAGCAAAAACTGACGGCAGTTTAACGCCAATAATAAAGCCGGCAAAAGCGCCGGTAGCGAGCAGGGCAATGAAAGCGGTATTATTAATGATTTTAGGATAATTCACAGTATTGACATTTTTTATAAATAATGTATATTAGGCAAGCATATCACTAATTAAATAATTGTCAAGTATGAAAATTTTTAATTCAATATTTTTTTGGCTTATCATTTTTATCGCCAGTTACACTTTACTTTTAACCGTTGATTTAGCGCCTATTGAAGTAAAAGAACTGAACGCGGTGATTTTGGCATTATTCGCCAAAAATTCCGAACCGAAGCCAACTGCCGATTTTTCTGCTGGCTCTCAACCGATTCGCTTGGTCATTGAAAAAATCGGCACGGACGCGCCGGTGGAAAATCCCCAAAGCCGCGACATTGCCGTATTAGATGCGGCATTGCTTAAGGGCGTTGTTCATTATCCTGGTTCCGGCTCGTTGGAAAACAATACCAATATGTTTATTTTTGGACACAGCACTAACTGGGACACTGTTCATAATCAGGCTTTCAAGTCATTGAATCGGCTCAATGAACTTCAGCTTGGCGATGAAATAAAATTATTTTCTGATGAGAAAGAATATATTTATAAAGTAACGACTGTCGCTTTGGTTGACCAGAATGAAGCGTTGGTTAAATTTGAAACTGGCAAAAGAAAATTGACTTTATCCACTTGCGACACTTTCGGCAAGCGAGACGCTCGATTTGTGGTAACGGCGGAATTTATAAGCGACCGCTTGATTAAATAATGATTATCGGTTTATATAGCAAAACAATGAAAACAACAAAATTATTGATTGGATTGATTCTTGTCGCCACAGCAATAATGATTGCTAAGCCGGTTTTTGCCTGGAATTTACAAGGCTCTTGCGCCGGCTTGCCAGCTGAAGTCAATATCGGCGAAACGGTTGTTTGGACGACTAACCAAACCTCAACCGCTCAAACCGGCGACGGCGCTTATTACACTTGGCAATGGAGCGGTAATGAAAGTTTGTCCGGTTCCACTCAATCAGTTTCTAAAACCTATGCCACCGCTGGCATTAAAAACGCTTCGGTAAAAATTTCTTTGGTTATCACGCCGAGTAAGATTGAAAAAATTACCCGAACTTGCTCAATAACAGTTAAAACTCCGCCAGCCACGGAACCTCCTCCAGAACAACCGCCCGTTAACCCGCCGCCGGAAAACCCGCCGCCGACAAATCCGCCACCAGCAAATCCGCCGTCCAGCGGCTGTCAAAGCAATTGCGGCGGCGGGGGATTGAACCAACCGAATGTCGTCTTATTACAAAAAGCGATTAAAACGCCGTTGGCTTTCGTCTATCTTTCCCAGATTCCCTACACCGGCTTGAGCGGCACGGGCAAAATTTTATTGTTCATTCTTGGCTTAGCTGTTTGGAGCGCTTTAGTAGTTTACACTCTGCGCAGTCAAAAAACCGCGGAATTGGCTGGGCGCTTAATTAGCAATGTTCGCGCTCGTTTTTCGCTGACTACTAGCAAGATTTTTCAATTGGCCGAAAAACCAATGGATAATTTTGAAATGCGGGAATCGGCGCCAATTTCAGAAATGGAATCCTTGCTGGCAGTGGAAGCTAAAAAAGAACGGACTTTGATTTCGCCCGATGGCTTAAAAACAGTCATTGAAACTGCTACCGCTAAAAACGAAAAGCCAATTGTTGTGCTCGGAAAAACTATGGAAAACGCCAAGAATAAATTTCCGCGCGAAGATGGTTGGTTATTGTTGAATAAAGAAAAAATTGAAGCGAGTTTGCCGACAGAAACTGTCGCTGTGCCTGCTTACGGCGCATCGGAAAAAGTTACGACAGAAATCAACACTTTTGTCAGCTTATTATCTAGGGGCGATGAAAAAGCTGTTACTGATCACTTACGAGTTTTACGAACAGAAGGTAAATCGGTGGAACGTTTTATTCGCGAAACGATTATGGCTCTTGATGATGCTTATCGCGCTCGCCTGGAAAATGAAAACGATCGACATAATTTTGTTTTATCGCAAATTATCTCCCGCTGGAGTAGCGAAAAAACCGAAGAGGTTATCGGAATTTTACTTTCCATCATTAATAAAAATTATAAAAACCCCGCCATCGGCTTGAAACTAGCGGTGATGCGAATAGGGGAGTTGAAAGAATAAAGTTATTTCCGCTCCGCGATTTCTTTTTGAAATTTCTTGAGAAGTTCGTCAACGGATATCTGGCCAAGATTACCTTGGTCGCGGCTTTCTAAGGTGATTTTGTCGGCAGAAATTTCTTTATCGCCGATAACTAGCCAATAGGGAATTTTTTGAAGTTTAACCGCCCGAACTTTTTTGCCGAGCGTTTCATTATTCTCATCCAATTCAGCGCGAATGTTTACCGCTAGAAGCGCTTTCAGCGCTTTTTTAGCGGCCATTAAATGCGTCTCTCCGACTGGTAAAATTTTCACTTGAATCGGCGACAGCCACAATGGAAACGCGCCGGCCAAGTGTTCAATAAGAAAACCGATAAATCTTTCATGGGTGCCGAGCGGCGCGCGATGAATGCAAAGTGGCGTTTTTTCTTTGTTGTTTTTGTCAGTATAAACCAGCCCGAATCTTTTTGGTACGGAAAAATCTACTTGGTTAGTCGCTAAAGTAAATTCGCGACCGATTGCGCACCAAACTTGCACATCGATTTTTGGTCCGTAAAAAGCCGCTTCATTCGCCACTTCTTCAAATGGAATTTTTGATTCAATCAAAACCTGCCGCACCATATTTTCAGTTTTGTTCCAGAGCGTCGGCTCGTTAACGAATTTTTGCCCGAGTTTTTTTGGGTCATGAGTTGAAAAACGCATTACATATTTTTTAATGCCGAAAATTTTGAAATATTTGAGATACATTTCGTTTACGGCCCGGAACTCATCGGCAAACTGTTCCTCGGTGCAATAAATATGAGCGTCATTCATTTGAAGCATCCGGACACGCATTAATCCGAATAACTCTCCAGATTTTTCATGGCGATAGAGAACTCCATATTCAGCAAGACGAAGCGGCAAATCGCGATAACTTCTTGGTTTAGCGGCAAAAATTTTGTGGTGATGCGGACAATTCATCGCTTTCAAATAATATTTTCCGCCTTCATACTCCATCGGCGGGAACATACCGCCTTCGTAGTATGGCAAGTGACCACTTTTCTTATACATTGATTCCTTGGCAACATGTGGCGTGCGCACTCGTTGATAACCAGCGGCATTTTCTGTTTCTTTGGCCAATTTTTCTAATTCTTCGATTATTATCACGCCATTAGGCAGCCAAAGTGGTAAACCAGGCCCAACATCTTCGTCAAACATAAAAATTTCTAATTGTTGCCCAAGTTTTCGGTGGTCGTATTTTTCCGCTTCTGCTATTTGTTTTTCATAATCTGCCAATTCTTTTTTTGTTTCAAACGCTAAACCGTAAATACGAGTGAGCATTTTATTTTTTTCGTCACCCCACCAATAAGCGCCGGCAATACGAGAAAGTTTCCACGAATCCGGTTTGATTTCTTTGCTGGGATTTTCAACATGGCCGCCTCGGCATAAATCAGTAAAATTACCGCAGGTATAGAAAGTGATTTTTTCGCCGGTTTTTTCTAATTCATTGATTAACTCCAGTTTGTAGTGGTTGGCTTCATTAGCTGCTTTAGCTTCGTTGGCCTCCATAGCTTTATGAGAAAACTTTGTCCAAGACGGCAGGAGCTCGCGCATTTTTTCTTCAATTCTCGGTAAATCAGTATCAGAAATTTTTAAGTTATCAAAATCGTAATAAAAACCATTGTCAATGGCCGGACCAATGGTGTTTTTTGCTTCAGGGTATAACTCTAAAACCGCCGCCGCCAAAAGATGGGCGAGCGAGTGGCGTTTCTGCACTAAATTTTCATTCTTTTCCGCATCTTTTTCCATAGCTAAAATATAGCAAGAATTTTGTTTATGAGCAAAGCGTCAAATAAAAAAGCCCGCCCTCGAAACTGTTCGGGGCGGGTTAAACTGAAATCAACAAAACCATTCTGGCAATTACCAATGAAAGTTGTCGAACGGGGCGAAAGTGCTACCGGCACGGCGCAATGCCCGATGGACAAAGCGATGCCAGGCGTGTTCGGGCACCAGGGACCGCATTTGGTTAAGGGTTTTTAATTTCTCCACCAACTCCCGTTTGCCCGGCTGGTCCGATAAGGTTCGAGCGTCCTTGATAATCGTTCTTATTATTTCCGGCTGAGCCGTGATTTTTGACTTCGCCAATTCGCGGAATTCTCCCAAAGAACAACCATTTGGTTGAATGGCTATCGCGCGCCGATGTAGTGGTTGAACAACAACATGAGCCATATTGGTTTCCATATTTCCGATGACTTCGTTTTTCTTGTTTTGTGCTGTTTCTCGGGAACTTTAAAAAAGCCCCGACCAAGGAATATGTAAACATAATTTTATAATTCCAGCAAACTCAGCATATATCCGCTATCGCTATTATCCGCTAATTTTCAAATTTCAAAACGGTAAAGTGTGGGTAAGTTTGGTTTCGGCGCCCTCGGTGATTTTTTCCCAATGGTTGGTATCTAATGGAATTTCTTTAAGAATTTTTCTGTCGCGATATTTCAGATGATGATTATTAAGCGCGTATTCGTAAAGCTCTTTGGTAATACGCACATCTTCAATGCAATAATCAATGACTTTTTTAATTTCTCCGGCTCGCCACCAACGTACTGATTCGGTGCCATCGCCGGTTTTTTTTCTGCCCAAAGTCGCTTCCGCCAAAATGTCCAATTTAATCCGCCGACCCAAAACCTTTTTTACTTCTTTGAGCAAGTCCACGCCGCGAATTTTAGACAAATCGCCGGAATAATATTTATTGAGCAGGGGAATGTCAAAATGCTCGGAATTGAAACCGATGAGCAAATCGGCTTTTTCCAAAATCGGCCAAAGGCCCGGAAGTTCTTTTTGGGTAAAACTTTTATAAGAATCATCGGCGGAATCATAAAGACAAACCACCGCCAAATCCAAAGACGCCGGGTCATTTTTGCCGATATCGGAAAAATAATTGGTCGTTTCAATATCAAAGACAACTTTCCTCATTTATTTTTTAACGGCAAATTGTGGGTCTCCAAAAAGTCATGAATAGTGATATCGCCCATACCAAAGCCAACCGTGGGCACTGGTTCAGCGTCAAAAATTTCAAGTAAATTATCGTAGCGGCCGCCACCGAAGAGTGAGCGCTTGTTTTCGGGATTGGTATCAAACACCTCAAAAACCATTCCGGTGTAATAATCAAAACCGCGCGCCAGAGTTTCGTCAAAACGAACATTTTTAACATCGTTTTCTTCCAACGCGGCTATCAGCTTATTAATTTCTTCGTTTGGCTCAAGGTGAATATCAACTGGGGTCGATTCACCCCGGTCTAATTTTCTGGTAAATTCGCGGACTTGCTCCTCGGAAAAATTTTTATCCGCCAGCGCGGCGGCAATAATTTTTCGGCTATTTATTTTAATTTCAAAATCTTCGTCCTTCGCCCCAAACGTTTTCATAATTGAATGGACCAACGAAATTATTTCCACTTCCGCCTCAACACCAGCAATGCCTAGAAGATCGCAATTAAGCTGCCAATGCTCTCGGCGGCGGCCTCGTTGCGGACGCTCATAACGAAAAACATTAGGGATAGAATACCAACGCAAAGGAAATTTAAGCGCCCTGCGCTTCGCAGCGACCATACGAGCTAGAGTGGGGGTCATCTCCGGACGAAGGGCCACTTCACGATCACCCTTGTCCTTAAAAACATACATTTGTTCATTGACAATTTCATCGCTGCCTTTGTTTCTGTAAAGTTCTGCGTATTCAAGGATTGAGGCACTGTATTCAACGTAACCAAATTTTTCCGCCACGCTTCGCCAAACGGAGAAAATATAATTTTGAATCGCCATCTCCGGCGGATAAAAATCCCGCACGCCTTTGTATGGTTCTTTGCTAATCATAAGCATATTTTAACCTAATGTTTTCTTTTTACCAACCCCTTGCTTTTATTTTGATTTCAGGTATAGTGTCAGGGTCGTTAGCATTTCTCTCGGATAGGAAGTTTTTTGACATCTTCTTAGCCAGGTGAGAAGGTCGTAGCGATATTTAGTAGCTATTATTTTTGTCACATGGCAAAGAAGTTGTATGTGGGCAATCTGCCCTACACGACCACCAATGACAGCTTGCGCGATGCGTTCGCACAAGCGGGCACAGTTGTTTCCGCCAATGTCTTGATGGATAAAATGACCGGCCGCTCTCGCGGTTTTGGTTTCGTGGAAATGGAAGACGCTGACGCTGACAAAGCGATTGAGGCCTTGAACGGTAAAGAACTGGATGGCCGAAAAATCGTGGTCAACGAAGCTCGGCCGATGGCTGAAAGAGCGCCGAGACGGTAAACGGGAACTCTTAACAAAAACCTCTCGATGAATTTCGGGAGGTTTTTGTTTGGGAAAAAATATGATAGATTTTAGCTACGGGTCCATAGTTTCCCGACCAAGGCGGATCAGCCTCGGGCTGGCAATGTTGGTTTATGGGCGATTAGGTAAGTGGTATACCAGCGGTCTCCAAAACCGCATTCGGGGGTTCGATTCCTCCATCGCCCGCAAGTTCGGCGGGCTGGCAAAACCGAAGTTCCCCGTGCAATTCGGGATGGACCCGCCAAAGTTAAATTAAAGTTAAATTAAAAAACATGACCGAAACAGTATTATATAGAAAATATCGGCCGAAGAGTTTTAAGGAGGTGTTGGGTCAAGACCATATCGTCAAAATTTTGGCTGAATCGGTTAAGTTGGGACACATCGCTCACGCTTATCTTTTTGCCGGCTCGCGCGGCACTGGTAAAACCTCGGTAGCGCGAATTCTGGCGGAAGCGGCCGGTGTTAGCAAAAACGATATTTACGAAATGGATGCCGCTTCCAACCGAGGTATTGACGATGTGCGAGCTATTCGCGAGGGCGTCAATACCTCGCCGTTTGAATCAAAATACAAAGTCTATATCGTGGACGAAGCCCATATGTTGACCAAAGACGCTTTCAACGCTTTGCTTAAGACCTTGGAAGAACCGCCGGCTCATGTGATTTTTATTTTAGCGACGACGGAAATGGAAAAATTGCCGGAAACGGTGGTATCTCGTTGTCAGGTTTTTAAATTCAAAAAACCGAGCCAAAATGCCTTGAAAGAAATGACCGTTAATGTCGCTAGAAAAGAAGGTTTTGTGCTGGAATCAGCGGCGGCTGAATTAATTGCTTTGCTCGGCGACGGCTCGTTTCGCGACGCTTTGGGGATGCTTCAGAAAGTCATTGGCGCTTCATCCAACAAAAAAATCACCGCTAACGAAATAGCCATAGCCGCCAGCGCGCCCAAGGCAGAATTGATTAATGAGATGATAACGGCTTTAAATGAAAGTGGAACAAGTAAAGGAATAGACATTCTGCGGCGCGCCAGCGAAGAAAACATTGATATGAAAGTTTTTTTGAAATTATTGTTGGCAAAATTGCGTTTTGTTTTGCTCTTGCGCCACGCGCCGGAAATGAAAGCAACGATTGCCAAAGAGGTATCGGAAGAGGATTTCGTTCTGCTTCAGAAAATCGCCAGTGGCAAAGAAACCAAAATCTCCTCATCAACAATTCTAGAATTTTTGAAAGCTGAAGAATTTTTAGGCGCCGCCGCCGTTCCATCTCTGCCGCTGGAATTGGCAATCATCAAACTTTGCGATGATAAAAAATGACAAAGTGGGAGTGTTGCCCACCGATACACTTTATGGCTTAGTCGGTTCTGCTTTTTCACCAGTAGCGGTAAAAAAAATCTATCAGCTGAAAAAACGTGACCCGAAAAAACCATTGATTGTCTTGATTAGTAGTTGGCAATACTTGGAAAAATTCGGTGTAAAAATTTCCGCCACTGATAAAAAAATTTTGAATAAATACTGGCCGGGACCAGTGAGTGTGATTTTGCCAGTTTACCCAACTGAAGATAATAGGGTGACGGGGAATGATTTTGAATATCTCCATCGAGGCACTAATACTATCGCTTTCCGCTGGCCTAAAAATGAATGGTTACAAAAAATTCTCAAAGAAACCGGGCCGTTGATTGCACCAAGCGCCAATCCGGAAGGCCTACCGCCAGCCACCACCATAGCCGAAGCCAAAAAATACTTTGGTGACCAAGTGGATTTTTACCAAGACGGCGGCACCATCGTCGGCACACCATCAACCTTAATAAAATTACAAAACGGGAAAATAAAAACTTTGCGAGCATAAACACAAATGAAGCCGCAATGTCTAAATTTTCGTCCGCGTCGGAGCCCGTCAGCAAACGGGTAAAGCGGCAAAAATTTTGATATTGCGGCGAAACTGCCGAGAAAGAATTTGTAAACACAATTATAAGGTATCTTTCAACCGCAAAGAAAACCACAAACCACTAAACATAATAATGCCAAGCGCCAAGAAAATCATTCGGAAATCAATAAAAATAAATAACACACTGGCGACAAGCGGTCCAACAACATAAGCGGCCGGACGGGTCGCGCGGTAAAAGCTTATGATATCGGCTTGGCTACTTTGAACTTTTTTGAAAAAATAGGTCTCGCTCATTATTTCCACGGCGCTGGCGCCAACCCGAGTGATAAAAAGAAGAATCGCCCAAAACACCACGCTCGTTGAATTGATAAAAGTGAGCACCACCGTGGATAAAGCCATAATTACCAAGCCCCAAGAAAGAATTTCCTTTTCGCCCCACTTCTTGTCCGCCAATTTTCCCAAAGGTGTTTCCGTCAAAACGAAAGGCAAAAGCATAATGGTAAAAATTAGGCCGATGGTTTGCCAAGAAAAACCAATATGGTCATGAAGATAAATCGGCGTATAAATAATCATCCAGGTATAGAAAAAACCGAGCAAGAAACTGACCGAAAAAATCCGGAACAAATCGCGCTCGCGCCAGATATTCTTCAAAGTCGCCCTAATGGCGATATTCTTGTAGGTCGGGTCGTTGAATTTTCTAAATCCGGCGCGCAACAAAAACAGTGCCGGCAAAATCAAAATCGCTCCGGCGAGATAAATTTTCCAATAGTCGCTATCGGATAAAATAAATCCGACCAACAGGGGAGAGAACACCCAGGCGCTGTTGATAACGGTCATATAAATACCGCGGATGGAACCGGTTTTGCTATCGCGCGAATTGCTCTCCAGAAAAATATCCATAGTGAAAGCCAACATAAAAGTGGCGACAAAAACGCAAATAAAAAAACCGATTGCCGGCCAAAACGAACGCGCGTTGGCCAAACCGAGCATGGCAATTCCATCCAAAACAAAAAGCCAAAATGCCAACCGGTAATTTCCAAACCGACGCAATAAATGGGGCAACAGGAAAAACAAAATAACGGTGATGGCGGAAGCAACAGCGTAAATCATGCCAACAGCTTTTTCCGTCGCAAAACCGGAAAGGAAAGTGGAATTAATATAAGCCGGCAATGCCTGATTCAAGGCAAACAAAAAACCGACTAAATATAAAACAAACAACGCCCGTGAAATTCTTGGTGCAGTCATGCCAATTATTTTATCATGAATCCCACGAATTTTTAAATCTCCCTTTGTAAAAGGGAGTACCCGAGTCCGCGAGGGGGAGGGATTTTAATTTCCGGAAAATCCCCCGACTTCCGCTTCGCTCCAGCCACCCCCTTTTTCAAAGGGGGATTAAAAACCCCTAAACTGAGCTGTGTTTTGGCGGTAGGCAAAAGAAAATTAAAATGACATTGACAGAAATATAAACCTATGATAACCTATTTGCATCAATAAACCAAAAAGTTTGTTGGGCCATTAGTGAGTTCTTCTCGGACTCACATCACAGCTTTCGAACCAAATCGGTCGCGTGATCCATAAAGGTAATGGGAAATCTCTTGAAAGGAGATAAACATGAGAAAGAACCTTGAGTGGAGTAATCCTGACTACATCGTTAATCTCACCAAGCATTTGTCTTAACACTAAAAATTTTCAACCGTTACACCCCTAACACTACCAAAATTACTATCCCCAGAAAAATTTGACTTTTGCCACCCATTTGCTTATACTTCTCATGTGTCCATGAAGCGCAAGCTTTGTTCGGCTAAGGAATTCCATAAGCCGAAAGTGGGCACAACAAAGAAACCGTCATTTTGACGGCTTTTTTGTTTTCTTTTCCTTCCTTTTCCAAACGCTGTAAAAGTGGATTTTACCGGTACCAACTTTTCGCAAAATAACCGTAATCAAAGTTCTTCGTTTCCCGACCACAGATTGCAAAGTCCAAAACTCAACCATCTTGCTCAATGATTTTGAGAACATCGGCAACTTGTAATCCTCTATCTTTGTGGCAAATTTCAAAACCGGTATAACTAATGGCAGAAGACCGACCCGATACATTCTCTCTTTTCTTGAACGGGCGTGTCCTAAACCATCATAAAGTAGGTGTTGGAATCCTTTGGAAATAAAAAACACATCTTCTTTCAAAATAGGGCAAAAACTTTTACCGACGGCTTTGTACCAAGTTCTTTTTTCTTTAATAAGTTCGTGGTAATTTTTGTAAGCCATAAATTTAATTTACACCCCTAACACTACCGGAATGACAATCGGGCGCTTGGCGGTTTTTTGATAGAGAAAACGGCTGACATTTTCGGTCAAGATGTTTTTCACATATTCAAAATTGATGGGCCGCATACCGGCAGTCGCTTCTTCCACTGTTCGCTTGACCACCAATCGCGTCTCTTGAAGCAGGGCTTGCGACTCGCGCAAATAAACGAAACCGCGCGAAATAATGTCCGGCGATTTTTTCAAATGACCAGTAGAAGAATTGACGCTGGCGATAATCACGAACATC
>LCJJ01000012.1 GCA_000999175.1 Parcubacteria group bacterium GW2011_GWB1_44_7 | reverse complement strand
TGCGAAACCATGAGTACTACTTTGGCGCGTTTGAAGGTGGTTCGACTCCGCTCACCGCAAGCGGCTCATTGGCGAAAGCTATTGAGCAAGAGTGGGGGTTGTTTGACAGCTTTCTCCATCGATTCAAAGTGATTGCTTTAACCCGCGGCATCGGCTGGGCTTTTCTGTATTATGACCGGCAAACGAAACGGTTGCTTAATCAATGGGTTGACGAACAACACCTCGGCCACCTTGCAACCTGCCAGATTGTGCTCGCCTTGGACATGTGGGAACACGCTTTTGTCACCGACTATCAACCCAGCGGCAAGCAAAATTACATTGAGGATTTTTTTGCTAATTTGAATTGGGAAGTCGTAGAGAGAAATTTCAGTAAAGCGAAAACGGCGTAGCAAAAAAATAGCGCCCAAGCGGGAAAATATGGAATTGAGATGGAAGCAAAAGGCAAGGCGGCGAAAAACGCGACGATTTTGAGCTGGAAAGTTAGTAAGATATAAGAAATAAAAGCAAAAGGTAAAGCGATAATTTGGCTGACAAAACCAAGCGCGCCGGCGAGAAAACCAAATAACATTGTCCAAGGAATAGTTGGCAGAATTAAAAGATTGGCGGGCAAGGCAACGAGAGAAAGTTTGCCCATCTGATAAAGCAGAAGCGGTAAAACGAAAACTTGAGTGGCGATAGTCGCCGCCACGATTTGCCGAAGTTGTAATTTTTCGGTGAGAAAGCCAAGCCGATTTTCAATCGCCGGTGATAAATAAATTAAACCAAGAGTGGAGAGAAAAGAAAGCTGAAAAGAAATGTCAAAAATCAAAATGTTGGGATTGTGAAGAATCATCAAAAAACCGGCGAGCAGTAAAGCGCGAGTGATATCGTAAATTCGGCCGGTGGCTCGAGCAACAATTACCAGAATTGCCATCAGCGATGCTCGCACCACCGTTGCCGAACCGCCGGTCATTACGGCAAAAAGAATAATGGCCAGTCCGCCAAAAAATAATCTGACTAGACGAGGTAAAAAAGCCAATAGCCGCATAATAAATTCGGCGACAATGGTAATGTTATAACCGGACAAAACGACAATATGAATGACGCCGACTGTTCTAAATTTTTCCAGCCATTCTTCACCGAGCGAACGCTTGGCGCCTACAACCAAACCGCCCAATAATGAGACGGCCGGTTCGGGAATAATTTTCCCAATGTTTTCCAAAAAGGAATTTTTAAAACCGAACAAAATATTTTTTGCGAAATTGCCGTTTCCACTTGAAACTAAAGTGATTGTTGGTTGGAACATCACATAGCGAATGCCATCTTTAGCCAAATAGGAAATGTAATCAAATTGCCGCAAATCATTCGGCTCGCCAAAATTCTTTGGCTTTTCTAAAACGCCGCGCAATTGGACTTTATCGCCGTAAGAAAATTCCGGATAAAGCGCAACGGTTGCTAAAATTTTACCCGCCGACGAAGCAAGCCTGTCTTTCTCAATATCAATCGTTAGTTTAGTGTTATTTTCTCTTTCGTCCGGCTCAACGCTGATTACTCCTTCAAGCAAAACTGTTTGGCCAATTTTTTCTTCTAATGTCCGAACAATACCCTTGTCAGCGGAAAAATCAAAACGCCAAACGCCTAAACCGCTGGCAAAAATAGCCACCGAAATTAAAAATAAAGGCGAAACCTTTTTCTCAGAAAAAGGTTTCGCCTTTTTGGACTTTTTGGAGATTAAGCTTGCGACCAAAATCGCCCCAGCCAAAAAAATCAAAAACTTCCAGAAACTCGCGCCCAAATCGTAAAATGACCGAAAGAAAACACCGAGAGCGAAACCGGCCAATCCTAGCTAAAAAAACTTATCGCGCGTCATTTAATTTTGGCATCCGACCCTCAGCGAAAGTTTGGGCGATTTCATCACAACGTTCGTTGTCTTTATGACCAACGTGACCCGCCACATATTTCCATTTTACATTTCTTTCTGTCACAAGTTCATCCAAAGATTCCCAAAGGTCGCGGTTGAGCACGCTTTTTTTATCTTTTGTTCTCCAGCCATTCTTTTTCCAACCGTGAATCCATTTGGTAATACCGTCTATTAGATATTTAGAATCAGAGAATAGCTTATAGCTGACAGCTGCGGGTAGCTGCGGGTAGCTTTTAAGAAAAGAAAAAGCTTCAATTGCCGCCGTCAGTTCCATTCGATTATTGGTAGTATGTTCTACTTTTCCCCCAATCTCAAAAACCTCTTTATTTTTAGATTTTAGCTTTGAGCTTTTAGTTTTTATTACCGCCGCCCATCCTCCCGGCCCCGGATTGCCCTTAGAGGAGCCATCAGTGTAGATAACGACTTCATTCCTCATAATTAATAAGTTATTTTCTTGTGTTACCCAAAAGATATTTGCGGGGATTTTTATCTAAATCGGTGAAGCTGTCGGCCACTTCAATCAATTTGGCGGAAGTGGATTTGCCGAAAGAAACGATTTCCACCTGACAACCTTCGTTGGTTTTTAAATATTCCACCAATGGCACGAAATCGCCATCGCCGGAAACGATAATCACCGCGTTTAGTTTTGGTGCCATTTTGATAGCATCTACCGCCAAACCGACATCCCAATCAGCTTTTTTAGCGCCACCGGCGAAAATTTGTAAGTCCTTAGTTTTAGCTTCAATGCCGACTTTGCCGAGGGCTTCAAAAAACGCTTTCTCTTCCCCGCTTTCGGTCGTAACCACATAAGCAATGGCGCGAATCAAGCCCCGGCCGGCCACCGCGTCCTTGACCACTTGACCGAAATTGACCCGAGCATGATAAAGATTTTTGGCGCAATGATAAAGATTCTGAGTGTCAATGAAAACTCCGACTTTCTGTTCTTTATGTTTGATTACGGACATATAATTTATAATCTATGATGTTTGCTATTTTTTAAGTTCTAATTTTCGAACCAAAGAATTGTAGCGTCTAACATTTTTCTTTTCCAAATAACGCAAATGTGACTGACGATCAGCCACCATTTTTAGCAAACCGCGGCGCGAATGTTTATCTTTAGCGTGTTTTTTCAAGTGACGCGCCAACTCCTCAATTCTTTTAGTTAAAATAGAAACTTGAACCTCTGGCGAACCAGTATCTTTTTCGTGAATCGCTGCCGCTTTGATAACCTTTTGTTTTTTATTTTTAGCTAACATTGTCGTTAAAGAATAGCACGACTGACACCTTCACGCAACTCTTCTTGTTTTTCAAAAAACCTGATACAATAACCGCATGAAAGTTTTGATTATAGAAGACGATAAGTTTATGGCCGAATCCTTGGCGACAAAGTTTAAGGAAGCCAATTTTGCCATTGCTCATTTGAAAAATGGCAATGAGGTTGTCGAAGAAATGATTATCCAAAAACCCGACATCGTTATCCTTGACATTCTTTTGCCCGGCAAAAACGGTTTTGATGTTTTGAAAGAACTGAAAGAAAAAGAGGAAACAAAAAATGTGCCGGTGATTATCGTTTCCAATCTGGGCTCAAAAGAGGATTTTGAAAAAGGCAGCCGACTCGGCGCCTCCGGCTTTATGGTCAAAGCTACGGTTATACCGGAAGATGTGGTGGCCAAAGCCAAACAAGTGATTGCCGGCATTACACTGGAAAGCCGGTAATCAAAGAAAACAACCAAACGATGAGCGGCGATAAAAATTGCCAAATCGTAAAAATTACGACAATCACCAATAAGAAAGAATAACGCTCCATTGATTCTCGCGCTTGCCGAAAACGTTCGGGCAAAAAAGCCCAGAGGATTTTTGAGCCGTCCAAGGGCGGCACCGGAATTAAATTGAAAATCGCCAGCACCAGATTAATAACAATGATAACGGCGGCAATGTTTGCGAAATCAGCGCCAAAGGTTGCGCCAGCGAATCTAATCAATAAACCAAAAATTATAACCAAAAGAATGTTGGCTAACGGTCCGGCGCCGGCCACCGCCAATTCGCCCCATTTTTGATTGCGCAAATTGTGGGGATTATAAGGAACGGGCTTGGCCCAGCCGAAAGTAAAACCCGACAACGAAGTTAAAAGCGGCACGATGATTGAACCGACGGGGTCAAGATGTTTAAGAGGATTCAAAGTTAATCGGCCCTGAAGCCGAGCCGTCGGGTCGCCTAAAATTTCAGCGGCGTAACCGTGCGACACTTCGTGAATCACCACGGACATCACCAGTATCGCAATTTGAAATAAAGTGTCCATAAATTTGGCAAAAATGTTTCGTTATGATAGCATCTTTAACACAAAATATGAAAATTTGTCCCATCACCAAAAAAGGTTCTCGCGTCGGCGGCGGTTATAGCAATCGCACCCGCGCCACCCAATTTAATCCGGTTGGCTCGTCTCGCCGCTATCCGAATTTGCAGAAGAAAAGAATTTACATTCCTGAACTCAAAAAATCCATTGTTTTGACTTTGTCCACCAAAGCCATCAAAACCATCAACAAAAACGGCGCTTACGCCACGCTCAAAAAAGCTCGGTTGATTTAGTTTCACTTTTTTGATTCGGCATTTCACTCCCTTGTAAAACTCTGTCCGTCAGAAGTAAAAACAATCGTGCCTAAAGTGTCGGTGCGAAGAATTTTTATGCTCACTCAAGATACAAGAAAAAGCGGCGAATCATCGCCGCTCGCGCCCCTTTACCATCCTCTCAGCGTAATTGGGCTTGCAAACAAGTAACGGATTCTTCGTCCTTGATAAAAGGATGAGTCTCCAGAAACTGCTTTCGGGTTTCAATCCGCCTTCGGATAAGCTCTTGCGCTTCCTTGCTGTTCCAGTCAGCCAGCCAGTGATTTAGGCGCCACCTATCAAGGGCATCACCCGCATCGCAATCTTCTTGCGTCGCTTGCAAAGCTTCGGCTGACCGAAGATTAGACCTCACTGCCGAAACAAGCGGCAACAATGACAGTAAAAGAGCAACCGCGAGACAAAATACCTGAAACCCAATCCAAAAGAGGAAAGAAGTGGACGGCATCGCAATCGCGGTAACGCCGCCGCCGACCCCGGTGATTCCGAGAAGATTCCTCACAAAAACAAGAATTTTCAAGTATTTGCGGTAATGTCCAATCTTTTGAGTCAGGTCTTTCTTTTCATTCATAATCTTTCATAACTTGTACTTTCAGTTTGTGTATTTTGCGTTTCCAAGATTAATCTAGCACAGATGCTGCCAGTTTCAAAATGGAAAATCACCATGTGCGAAAATTAACCAAATTACCGTCCGAGCTCATAACAATTGTCCCTAATGTATCAGTTCTAAGAATTTTGGTGTCGAAACGATTTAAAGTATCCAAGGTTTCTTGGTGCGGGTGACCGTAACTATTGTCCTTGCCGGAAGAAATAATCGCGTAATCCGGCGCCACCGTGCCGACAAAAGAGACCACCGATGAAGTTCGCGAACCATGATGCCCAACTTTAAGCGCCTGGCAATGAAGCGCCGAACCATCAAGCGCGGTAACGTAATTTTCCATGTTTTGCGGCGCATCGCCGGAAAAAATGACGCAAGTGTTGCCGTAGACCAATTTGCCGATAATTGAACCATCATTGGTTTTCCACGCAGAAACATCTTGGTCCGGGAAAAGAATAACAAAATAGACGCCCCGCGTTTTATCAAGCCAAATAATTTGACCGCGCCGGCCAATAATTTTTTGCGCGCCTTCGGTTTCCACCAATTTTTCAAATTCCTTGTAAACCGCCGTCTCCGGCTCGGTTCCGGGTTCTATCACCGCTGCCACAGAAAAAGATTTAAGAATCTCAATAAAACCGGCAATATGGTCCTTATCGGGATTGGATACGATAAGCAAGTCTATGGAGCGATCGTAAGCCGGCATTAATTCGCTCAACTGCGACAAAAGTGTTTTATTCGGCCCCCCGTCTATAAGTATTTGATTGCCGTTTGGCGCTTCTATGTAAATGGCGTCGCCTTGACCAATATCCAAAAAGGCAACTCTTAATCGACTTTCAATTCCCCGCCCCGTTCTTCGGCCAATAACGCGCTCCAAATGAAAAAATTGGCAATAAATAAAATTGTCAGAAGACCGAATCGCGCTTTTTTACCGAAAGTGTTCATAATTTACACCACAAAAAAACTATAAATGCTCTTGTTGCCCGAAAATTTTGTATTATAATACCATTGTTGAGGGAATTATTAAGATAAAAAATAAAGATATGAGTAAAAATATTATATTGGCGCTTTCTTTTTTAATCGCTGGCACGGCCTTAGCGCAAGGCGCACCAGTACCGCCACCAAGTATTAATCAAGTGCGGCAAGAAATCAAAGATGTTCGCCAAGAAACTAAAGAACAAGCCGGTCAGATTCGCGTTGAAGCTAAAACCGAAGTTAAAAATATTAGAACTACCGCCACCTCTTCCGGTAAAACTAGAGAGTCGGCGCGAGAAGAAGTAAAACAAAAAATTGAAGACGCCTCCGACAAGATTAAAAATCTTCGCGACGAGCGCAAGGCTCAAGTGGAACAAAAACTTCAGGAAATCAAAGCCAAATATCAAGAAAATCGCCAAGCTCGCATCGCCGCCCATATTGAAAAAATGCTCCATCGGCTTAATGCCGCCGCCGAACGGTTGGATGAATTGGCAAAAAGAATTGAATCGCGACTGATTAAATTGGAAACCAATAAGGTTAATGTGACAGAAGCCAAAAATCTTTTAGCCGCGGCTAAAACCAAAATTCAAACGGCCAAAGACGCTATAACTAAAATCAAACCTGCCAGCGATACAGCTTTATCGGCAACTGATGTTAAAACCGCCTTTGAAAATGTCCGTCAAATTACCGAGGAGGCCAAAGACGCGCTTAAAGCCGCCCATGCCGCATTGGTAGATGTCATCAATTCTCTCAAACCCGGAGCGCACAAAATCAAACCGACCGCTACTTCCACCCCCACCACCACTTCATCCAGTAATTAAAATTATCAATAAATAAATCAATAAAAACATGGAACCAAACGCAAACCAAACTTCCGAAAATCGGCCGGCCGGCCCGGTCATTGGGGCGGTCATTATCATCTTGATTTTAGTGGTTGGCGCCTTATATTTTTGGGGCGCTAAATTGAATAAAGAAGCCAATCAAACACCGGAAGATATTTTGAACGCCGAAGACCAAACCTTGAATCAACTACAAACTCAAAGCACTTCCACCGAAATTGGCGACATTGAAACCGACCTGAACGCTACCGATTTGAATAATCTTGACGCCGATTTGCAAAATATTGATAAGGAATTGGCAAAGTAAATAATGGCAGAAGAAAAACCTAAACGGCCAGCAAGCGTGAAAGAACTGGCGGATTCAACGGTGGAAATTGAGAGCGAATTGACAGCGGAAGAATTAGCTCATCATCGCATTCATATTCTTAAACACCTTTGCGAGGAAACGGAAATCGCCGGTTTCCGCAA
Source organism: Parcubacteria group bacterium GW2011_GWB1_44_7 (assembly GCA_000999175.1). The sequence goes on along the minus strand of LCJJ01000012.1, from coordinate 10,401 downwards.
GGGTTTCGCGCCGGAAAAAATTATCCTGGAAAAATTCGGCGAAATGGGCGTTTTGGAAAGAGCGGTCGGCGTAGCTCTAAACGAAGTTTATCCGGAACTTTTATTGGAACATAAAATCGACGCCATCGGCCGGCCGGAAATTGTCATTACCAAGCTGTCGCCCGGCCAGCCGGCCAGTTTCAAAATCAAAACGGCGGTGGTGCCAAAATTTACTTTGCCCGATTACAAAAAAATCGCCGCTAAAATAAACGAGCAGAAAGAATTGCCGGCGGAAATTTCCGACAAGGAAATTGAGGAATTGCTAATTCGTTTGCGTTATCAATTGGCAGGCAAAAATCCAGCCGAAAAACTTTCCGCCGAAGAAGAAAATAAACTGCCGGCGATTACCGACGAAGTGGTCAAAAAACTCGGTGATTACACCGATATCGCTGATTTTAAAACGAAAGTTAAAGTCGCAATTTTGGAGGACAAAAAACGCCAAAACCGAGAAAAAAAGCGGCTGACGATTATTGACGATATTTTGGCAAAAACTACCATTCCCCTGCCGCCGGTGCTGATTGAAAACGAAACCGATTATCTGGAAGCTCGCTTTGCCGATGATTTGAAAATGATGGGCAGCAATGTGGAAGATTATTTGAAGAAAATAAAAAAGACTAAAGAAGAGTTGCGTTTGGATTTGCGGCCGGGCGCGGAAAAGAAAGCGCGGACGCGGTTGATTTTCGAAGCCATTGCCACGACAGAGAAAATTATTGTTCCACCGGAAGAAATTAAAAAAGAAACCGAACACATTTTGTCGCACCACAAAGACGCCGACCCGAAAAAAGTGGAAGTATTTGCCGAGGCCATTATTAAAAATGAACTCGTCATACAGTTTTTGGAAAATCAAAAATAAAAAAATTATGAAAGAAAAATTATTTCCAGAAATTACTCTTTACGGTTTTGGCTATGTTGGACGGGCAATTTTTAATTTTTTGAAGGATAAATATCAAGTTCAAATCGTAGACCCAAAACCGGCCGGGCCATTGCCGGAAGAAATTAGAAAACTCATTGTCACACCAGGCAAACAAAAACCAACGGTTTACGCTGTGGTTGCCGTACCAACTTTGCCCAAAAAAGACGGTTCTTGTGACACTTCTTTGGTTGAATCGGTGATAAAAAATTCTGAACACAAACATTATCTAATAAAATCAACTGTGCTACCCGGCACCACCGAAAGCTTAATCAAAAAAACCGGCAAAAAAATAGTTTTTAGTCCGGAGTTCATTGGCGAGGGCGGTTATTTTATTCCTCACTGGAAGGGTTACCCGCATCCAACTGATATGAAACTTCACGAATTTCATATCTTCGGCGGCCAACGAATCGAAACAAAAATTTGGGTTTCGCTTTGGCAAAAAATCGCTGGTTGGGCGCCTCATTACGCCCAAACCGACAGTGTTACGGCAGAAATTATTAAATACGCGGAAAATTCCCATTTGGCTACTCTAAAAATGTTTTGGGATGAACTTTATGATTTGTGCAAAATAGAAAAACGCGATTACCATGAAGTCAGAGAATTATTGCTCCTTGACGGCCGAATCAGCCGAGCAATGTCTCTGATTTACGAAAATGCTCGGGGTTTTGGCGGAAAATGTCTGCCGAAAGATTTGAACGCCATCGTCCGACATATGGAAAAACATGGGTCCAATCCTCACTTTTTCAAAGCCATACTCCAATCCAATAAAATTTTCCGCGGAAAAAACCAAAAACAATAAACAAAACTCGTTGAGGGTGTTTCTTTGGCGAGAGCTTGCGAAGCCCGACTGGGGCGGAGCAGAGAAATTTTTCAGCAGGAAAATTTCGTGTCTCGACAAAGGAATACCCGATAAAGAGTTTTGTTTAGAAAAATTTGGTTTTGCTGTTAACATTTGGCGACATGATATAATGTCGCGATGGAACTAACAGGACTAGCCAAACTGAAAACGGAATTCTTGGAACATTTGGAAATTGAAAAAGGCCGAAGCGTGAGAACGGTGGAAAATTACGCTCATTATCTGGAGCGGTTTTTGAATTTTTCCCAAGCAAAAAATCCCGCCGACATTACGGATGAAACAATCCGAAAATTTAGATTATGGTTAAACCGACAACCCGCGCTTGGCGGCACTTTGAAAAGTAAAACTCAAAATTATTACCTCATCGCCCTGCGGACATTTTTAAAATATTTGGCAAAAAGAAAAATAGTGTCGCTGCCGGCGGAACGGATTGAATTGGCGCGAGTTGGCGAGCGCCAATTGGATTTGATTTCCCAAGAAGAATTGGAACGATTGCTGGCGGCGCCCGAAGGCAACGATTTGCGAACTTTGCGCGACAAGGCGATTCTGGAACTTTTGTTTTCCACCGGCTTGCGAGTGACCGAGCTGTGTTCCCTGCCCCGCGATTTGAATTGGCGAGCGCCGGAAATTTCCGTTCGCGGCAAAGGCGAAAAAATCCGATTGGTTTTCATTTCGCCAGCTGCCCGCGAAGCGGTTCAGCGTTATTTAATGGCGCGCAAAGATATGGAAGAGCCTTTGTTTTTAAGCAATAAAAACACGGCGCTGACGCGGCGCTCGGTAGAAAGAATCGTCAAATTTTACGCCGTCAAAGCCGGCATCGCCAAAAAAGTTGTCCCTCACAGTTTGCGTCATCTTTTCGCCACCGATTTATTGCGCAACGGCGCCGACCTGCGTTCGGTTCAGGCTTTGCTCGGTCACGCCAACATTATGACCACTCAAATTTACACTCACGTAACCGACAAACATCTTCGTGAGATCCATCAGACTTTTCACGCCAAGAATAGGAAACAACAAAATTAAGATTCTATTTCATCTCAAACTTCTGCACCCGCCACTTGCCGGTTCCGCAAGCTCCTTCTGGACCTTTCCAACAAGAATCAATCCATTTCCAATCCCAGGAAGCAATATAGTGAATGCCCGGGCTTGCCGTTTGAAGATTGGCAATGGGAATGGTAAAAGAAGCGAGAGTGGTGCAGTAGACACTAACTTCTTGAGAGCAAGAAAAAGTTTTAGGAGAACCCCACTGCCATGCGCCATTTAGATATTCAGAAATATAAAAAGTTTTGTAAATGTAATTGTATGAACCGGCGGGAGTGGCGGTGATTGTTAATTGGTCAGTGGAAAGCGGAGTGTAATTTGAAAGCGAGAGCGCCGGGCAAGGCGCGGCGCTACCGGCGGGCGGGTTTGAGGGATTAATACAAGATGACGGCGTGGGAGATGGTGAACCGACAGTTATGGTGATTGAGGGAGACCTGCCAACCGCTCCTCGGCTATCCGTAGCTTCGGCATAAATAGTATAAGTGCCGGCACTGGCATTGCTCCATTGATAATTCCAAGGAGCAGTGGTATCAACGCCGCCGGCAAATAAAGAACCATTCCGGTAGAAAGCAATTTGGGATATGCTGTCAGCGGAATCGCTGGCCGTCGCTGTAAGGGAAATAGGCACGCCCAGGCTAAATGTCGTATTGTTGGCTAGAGAGGTGATGGAAACCGAGGGCGGTTGATTCCCTCCGGTATCACCACCGCCGCCTCCACCAGGAATAGGTGGTATTGGGTTAGGGACATCTTGGTTGATTAAAGTATTATTGTATTTTGTAGTATTGACACCATTATCGAACAACGGGTTTCCACCATTTAAATACAAAGTATTATTAGAGACCTCCGCTCCACTGGCTCCGTAATTAAGCGAAATGCCATATTTGTTTCCCCAAACAATATTACCGTAAGCCTTATGTCCTGGACCCGAGTATAAACCGATGCCGGCCCCCCTTCCACTATTTGTATTGTCATATACTAGACTATATCGAACGATGTTGTTAGAAATCGTCCCGGCCCCATCATACACCTGCACGCCCCAACCAGTGTTATCATGAATCCGACTTTGCTCGATAATATTGTTGTCGGTGGAAATGTAGAAACCGTGATCAAAATCATCAGTTCCATTATTGTAGATTTCGCAATTAGTGAATCGATTCCAGTCAGCGTTTCCCGTAGTTAGAATTCCCTGGCCGGGTGAATTCTTGACAACACAATTCTTGAACCAAATGTGATGCGAAGATTGCAGAGGGTCACTGCCATAACTTATCTTGACAGCATCAACGCTGATATTAGCCGCGTCTATGATCAAACCGTCAAGAATAAGGTAGGCATATCTGAGAGATTCAAAAGTAAAAACCCGATATCCCGAAGATGGCTTGAGAAGGACCTGTTCGCTATTGTAAGCAGCAATAGTAATCGCCTGGCTCCAGGAAGTAGCGCCTGAATTGTCAAACGGCAGGTCATTTTCAAACTTCTCATCATACTCCCCACCGCGGATGTATAACGTATCCCCTGAACGCAGGTAACTCATTCCTTTGCGGATTGTTCTAAACGGCATGGCCAGTGTTCCGGTATTAGTGTCGCTTCCATTGGTGGCGACATAATATATATCTCCTCCCCCGCTTGTTGACCTGGGAAGATTGCACGATGCGTCTCTGCCGCCGTTTGAACCGAGACATTGCCAGAGATATTGAGTCGCAGAATCCGCCGTATCATCTAACGCGCCGACAACGCAAGCGTTAAGTGTTGTTCCGCATTGGCCGGTGGTTGGCGTAGGGGTTCCGCCGCCTGAACCACTGTATTCATACGCGCCGATGTCCCAGGCGCCGTTGCGAACCGCAAATCCAGGATCCGGCCAGGTTGTATTGGGAGATAAAGCGTCTTGATAAGCAGTGCCCAAAGTGAAACCTTTATCGATAGCCTGTGAATTTGCTGTCACCCAGAGTTTTCCACTTAAGGCATCAAAATAAAGTGGCTCAACTTGAATACTGTGTGCATCTCCGCCACTCTGAGACTTCCAGGTTGCAAAAGAGTTGGTGTACCCGCTCCACCAAAAGAATGCGCCTGGTTCAAACAAATTATAATCACTATTAAAACCGCTGATCTGCGCGCTTTCAGTTGTTATGGATGCAGCAATGTTGTTCCTAATCGTAATATTACTAATACTGTTTCCACCAGCAAATTTGATCCCGTGCCCGCGGAAAACGTTGTTGTAAATTTTAACATTGCTGATGGTTTTCCATTCGGGATGAACATTGATCCCGGGTCCATAGCTCATACTATAATTTGGCGACTGCCATATAACATTAGACCAAATTTCTTGATTGTCTCCCGCTTCAAGAATTGCATTGAGGTAAATATACTGATTGAAGTCTTGTATGAAGTTATGGTGAATTCGATTGTTACCTCCTTGTGTCACAATGCCGTCTGGGTGAGTTGAAGTTTCTGCGAACGTCTTTTTGAGATAATTTCCATAGATATCAAAACCAGAATCAACAGCTATTCCATCATATCTTCTCGCTTCCAAATAGTTATGACGAATAATTCGGCTTCCGAGTGGCGCTCCTACACCACCAACCGCGAGAGACGAGCCTTCGATATTTTCAGCGTAATTGTATTCAAACAAAAGTGTTCCTGTGGGTGGCATATTAGAAATGGACATTGCAGCATCAAAACCATTGAATAGAATAAATGAAACCGTAACGCCGGTAAGCCCGGTTCCACTAACGCCAAAACGGCCGTTTTGCAGACGAATTTTTCTTTGGTTATTAACATTACCATCAATGGTGACATAATTCGCGAGATTGATGCCGTTATTCGGAGAACCTCCAGCGTCAATAATAACGAGTCCAGAATGTAGCGAACCCGCATTTGGCATGGCCGCGGCAGGACGAATAGTAATCGGGTTTCCTGCCGAACCTGCCTTCTCGATAGTCAGTGGAACTCTATAAGTCATACTGCTAGTTCCACCATCTAAATAAATGATATCGCCGGGTTGAATACTGCTCCAGTTGATCCGATCCATTTCATTCCATGCCGTTGTCCAACTTCTTCCGTCGGCATTGGAACCGTTCCGAGAGACATACCAATTCGCCGCGAAAGCGTCTTCGGCGCCGATAAATAAAAAGAGCGCGAACAAAATCCCAAAAATAAGAAGTTTCGTTATTTTCATTGCATTAATTTTACCATAGCACAGAAAAAACAAAAAATGATAAAATGCTATTATGAAAATCATATCTTGGAATGTGAATGGCTTGCGGGCGAATGTGAAAAAGGGTGGGTTTGATTGGCTTTTGAATTCTGGCGCTGATATTTTTTGCTTGCAGGAGACCAAAGCCCATCCCGACCAATTACCCGCTGGAGTTCGTCAGCCTTCCGGTTACCACACCTATTTTGACCACTCCAAAGCAAAAAGTGGCTACAGTGGTGTTGCCGTTTACACCAAAATTAAGCCGGAAAAAGTGGAATACGGCTTGGGAATTGAAGAATTAGACCAAGAGGGTCGCTTTTTGGGCTTGTTTTTCCGTAATTTCACGCTTTTTAATGTTTATTTTCCTAACGGCGGCAGTGGTCCGGAACGACTAGCTTTCAAATTACGCTATTACGATGCTTTTCTGAAATATATTGAAAAAATCAGAAATTCGCCGGTCGGTGAACCTAATATTATTTTTTGCGGCGATGTGAACACGGCGCATCAAGAAATTGATTTAGCCCGACCAAAAGAAAACGAAAACAATACCGGTTTCTTGCCAATTGAACGGAAATGGTTGGACGAAGTAGAGAAAAAAAATTACATTGACACTTTCCGTTATTTCCATCCGAATAAAAAAGGCGTTTATACTTATTGGGACATGAAAACTTTTGCTCGCGACCGAAATGTCGGCTGGCGGATAGACTATTTTTTTGTTACAAAAGAATTTTTACCAAAAGTCAATAAGTCAGAAATTCTAGAAAATGTCTTTGGTTCTGACCACTGTCCCATTTTTCTTGAAGTCCTATAAGGGTTTTTTATAAAGGACATTCTATAGGACACTCTATCGGACAAAAATTTTCTATAGGACAAGTTATCCACATTTTGTCCTTTACATGTCCTATAGAAGTAATAAAATGTTGTCAGGTGCTTTGAAAGGTTAGCTCTCTAGCCAAAAAGGCACATAAGTTCATTAAAAGAGAAGCTGCGCAATTCTCTTTTGAAGGACCAACTTGAAAAATTTCGTAAGGAGCATAAGTATCCTCAACCACTTAAAAACCACTTTTAAATCACGATACTTAACCAAACGAAACAATCTCGGCGGTTCCTTCAACCCATTTAACCGCCGATGTAAGGAAAAACTTCCAAACAACGGCGGTTTTTTTTATTTCACCCAATACTTGTCTCGGATTTCTTTGATGATTTTTTCTTCTTCTTTGGTTTTTTTATCTTTCGCTGATTGTCCCACTTTTTTTAATTCATAATCGGAAAGTTTCGCCAACTCCCCTACCCTTTTTTCCAAATAATCAATCGTATTTAACTTTGGCTCTTCCAATACCTCTTCCAACAAAGCGTGTAAAATAAAGCCAATTTTTGGTCCTGGCACTAAACCGGTAAACGTCATAATTTTCTCACCGTTTATCTTCAGCATGCCGACGGAAATCGGGTCTCTTGAGGCCTCTTCCACCATCGCTTGGTACTTGCGCAAGCGATAAGGGCTTTCCTTGGGCCGGCCGGTACCAATTCTATCGCAAGTCCGAACTTCCATTAAACGCCAAATGTTTTCCTGGCCGACATTTCTAATCATCCGCCGCACCGAAGACAAAGTGATTATTTCGGTATCGGAAAAAAACATATGCCAGCGCACCAACTTTACCGCGTCATCAGTAGTTTTTTTAGGAAATTTAAGACGTGAGATAACTTTTTCCGCGATTTTGGCACCGATGACATCATGACCGTAAAAAGTCCAATCCTTTTTTTCCTCGCTCCAGCGCCGGGTCGGTATTTTACCCAAATCATGAAGTAAGGCAGCCAATCTAACTTCAAAAACAAAGTTTCTTTTGGCGGCATGCTGAAGTGTTCGCAAAGAATGTTCCCAAACATCATAAGCGTGGGCGCTGTTCTGTTTGACGCCAATCCCTTTTTCCAATTCCGGCAAAACAAAAGTTAAGACACCTAAATTGTGGCTTAAAATAAGGGATTTTTGGGGATTATTGGAAAGTAAAATTCTGGAAAATTCATCGCGAATCCGTTCGGCGGAAATATTTTCCAAATGGCAAGCGTTTTCTTTTATTGCCTCGGCAGTTTTTTCTTCAATGGTAAAATCCAATTCGGCAGACAAACGAATAGCCCGTAAAATTCGCAAAGCATCTTCGGCAAAACGCGCCGCCGGCTCCCCTACGGCCCGAATAATTCCCGCTTTTAAATCTTTTTGGCCACCAAAAAGGTCAACTACTAAAACTTCACAACCGGAACTCAATTCTTTTTCAATTTTCAAAGCAATCGCATTCATGGTGAAATCGCGCCGTTTGAGGTCATCGTCTAATTTTTTGCCGAAAGTGACAATATCAGGATGACGCTTATTAGAATATTTTGCTTCCAGGCGATAAGGAGTAACTTCCACAACTTTAAACGTTTCGTCCAAAGGCGTATCTGAAACATTTTCATTGACCACGCCAACCGTACCGTATTCATTTTCGTAAAAAGTATTGGGAAAGATTTTCATTATTTCCTCCGGCGTGGCATTGGTTGTAAAATCCCAATCTTTCGGCTTTTTATCAAGTAATAAATCTCGCACGCAACCGCCGATTAAATAAGCTTCAAAACCAGATTTTTCAAGGGTTTTAGCTACAGCGATAATTTCTTTTGGTATAGAAAAAATTCTTTTTTCAGTTGAATTTTTCATTAAACAATTGTATTACATCTTTGGCGTTTCTGCCAATTTGACGTATGATTGTTTGGTGCCCTCGTAGTGAAATGGATATCACAACTGCCTTCGAAGCAGTTATTGTGGGTTCGAATCCTGCCGAGGGCGACTGGATTTTTGAAAAAATAAATAATTGTGGTATCATTTAATTTTGGAAGGAAGTTTATATTTAACAGCTCTTGACGCGGGTGTAGTTTAGTGGTAAAACGTAACATTGCCAATGTTATGTCGGGAGTTCGATTCTCCCTACCCGCATCGGTTTAATTGGTCATTTTTATTTTGTCCTATAGAAAATAAAAAATGTCCTATAGAAAATGGCTTGAAATCGTGATTTTTTCTTAAAATCTGTGGATAAGTTTGGGGATTTGTGGATAAAGGACATATAAAGGACAGTGTTGTCCTATAGAAAAATGAAGAAATTTACTTCAGAAAACCAAAAAATTGGTAAATTAGGTGAAGATATTGCTGTAAAATTTCTCATAAAACATGGTTATGAAATTATTACTCGAAATTTTACCCAAAAATGCGGTGAATTAGACATTGTGGCGAAAAATAGGGGTAAAATTCATTTTATTGAGGTTAAAACTGTTTCATGTGAAAACTTTTATAGACCTGAAGAAAATGTTAGCCCTAGAAAATTAAAGCGGATAGCAAGAGCCATCCAGATTTATATGGCCCAAAAGCGCGTTTCATATGAAACAGATTGGCAAACGGACATTATTACTGTTATTCTTGACAAAACAAACCGAACAGCAAAAGTAAATATGTTGGAAAACATAATAATCGGGGTGTAGTATAGAGGTAGTATGCACGTTTTGGGTACGTGAGGCCCGAGTTCAATTCTCGGCACCCCGAAAATTAACCTTGTTTTATAGGTTACACATGAAACATTTCATGAAAAACATGGGGAATAAGCGATTTCAAAGGAAAATTGAAGATTTTGTTTGCGAAAAGTGTAAAACGGAAATTAAAGGTAATGGTTGGACCAACCATTGTCCAAAATGTCTGTGGAGTAAACATGTGGATGTAAATCCTGGTGATAGGGAAGAAAAATGCGGTGGTCTGATGGCGCCTATTGGTATTTTGAAAAAAGGGGATAACTATATCATCAATCATCAGTGCCAAGTGTGCGGTTTTGAGAGGCAAAAAAAATTGGAAAAAACCGATAATTTTGACACTTTAGTTGGTCTTATTTAATTCCTTCATTAAAATTCCAGTTAATGCTGGTACTAGGTTTTTTTGGAAACTTTGGAATCGTTCGTTGAGATTACCGCTCAACAAACTTTCCAAATTCATTCCCACTTCTTCATTCAAACTGTTTTCAATGTGAGCAATGGTAATAGCTTGAAGTGAGCGTTCGCTGGTAGTATTGGCATCAGTGGCAGTGGTAATAATACCTATCAATTTGCCGTCAGAACCGACAACGGCGCCACCTGAAGCTCCTTTTTGCGCCACTACACTGCCGCTGACAGAAAATAAATCAAAGGTGTTTTCTTTAAAAGTAAATATTTCGCCAATTGCGCCGACAGAAGAGGTGATATAAAGATTTTGTTGAATATTAATACCACCCAAAAAACCAGCCGGATAACTCGCCAAAACTATCGGCGCGCCTTTTTCATAACTATTTTTTGTTGAATCAAAAGGTAAAAAGGGGAAAC
>LCJJ01000011.1 GCA_000999175.1 Parcubacteria group bacterium GW2011_GWB1_44_7 | reverse complement strand
GGCGATTGAACCCAAAAAATCTTGGCAAATACTATACAATCTGCCTGCCGAGGCGCGAAGCGCCGAGGCAATAAACTCGCAACATACAATTTGGCTCCGGGAGCAGGATTCGAACCTGCGACCAATCGCTTACACTTTATCCATTGTTACCAATGGCGTGGACTATATCATTACCTTGTTCGCTGATTAACGAATTTAGGTATCTCGGTATCTAGTCTCTACGGAGCCCCCGCTATGGCGGGGTTCCCACGGTGTTGTCCACCCCGCAAATGCGAGATTAGGAGTTCACCGTTATCCCAAGTTTTTTCAATCTGCCTTTAGGCAGAAAGCTGCAAGATGCCGACGATATTTCACGATGACAATTAGCACAAAGAAGAACACATTTATCAAGTTCTGATTTCACTCTTTTTCAAGAACGAGTGTAACCTTTGTCACCAATTCCAAAATTTTTGTTGGATTTATTAAGGTGATGAAGTTCAAGCGCCCCTTGGTATCTGCGATAACCACATATTTGACATTTTCCTCCTTTGTATTCGATTGCCATGGCTTTGATTTTGCGTCTGCGTTTTGCAACCGCTTTAATCAAAGTTTCGCGACGATCGGCGTATTTTCTTCTGTCTGGTGCCATGCTATTAATTATAATTTACCACACAAAAGAATGTTTACAGGCGACTGCTCTACCGCTGAGCTATCCCGGAATATTAAAATAACAAACAACAATCTGACAAATATTATTTCGATAATAGTTAATTTCGCTTCTCACTCCACCGCTGTTTTTCCGCCTTTGGCGGAAGCTATCTCGAAATATATTTTCCGATATTAGCGTAGCAAAAAAGTTACATAAAATCAAAAAGCGATATTACTCCGATACTGGCGATAGCGGATATCGGAGCAGATAGCTTTTTATTATGAAATTTTACCGCACAATTTTATTGTAAATTTTATTGTAAATCGGCGGCAGTCAATTCCACTTTTTGGCCCGGTTGAATTTCACCCTTGAGAAGTTTTTCGGCAATCAGCGCCTCCACTTTATCTTGAATGGCGCGATTGAGCGGCCGAGCGCCGAATTTCGGGTCGGTGCCGAATTGAACAAGATAATCCACCAACTGTTCGTTGATTGCCAAGTCCACGCTTTTTTCACGAAGGCGCTCGGCCAGTTTTTTTAATTGGAGTTTAGCAACAGCGCGCAAATCATCGCCGACAATCGGTTGGAATAAAATCACACCGTCAAAACGATTCAACAATTCCGGCTTCAGAATTGCTTGGCTAACCAATTCATCAACAATTTCATTTTTATGATTTTGCAAGTCCCCTCCTTGTTTGACAAATTGCCAGATTTTATCGGCGCCGGCATTGGAAGTGGCAATAATCAAAAGATTACGCAAATTTACCCGCTTGCCGGACATATCGGTGAAAAAGCCCTCATCCAAAACTTGCAGAAATAAATCAAGCACATCTCGAGCGGCTTTTTCAAATTCGTCCAAAAGCAAAACGCCGTAGGGATTTTCCCGAACCAACGAGGAAAGCACGCCCGGCCGGCCGCGTTCAAACGAACCGATAAGTTTGTCCATCGCCTCATCGCCTTTATATTCGGACATATCCAAACGCAAAATTTTCTTTTCATCGCCAAAAAACGCTTCGGCCAAGGCTTTAGCCGTTTCGGTTTTTCCGACGCCGGTCGGCCCCAAGAATAGGAACGAACCGAGCGGCCGGTTGGGATTTTGAATGCCCGAACGCGCCCGACGAGCCGCGGTTGCCACCGCTTTGAGCGCTTCACCTTGGCCGACAACTCGTTTTTGTAAAATCGTTTCCAAATTCAAAAGTTTGTCGCGTTCAGTCGGCGTTGCGGCACTGGCTGGAATGCCGGTTTTATTTTGAATCAACGCCAGCACGTCATTTTTGCCGATAATTTTAAAATTATTGGCTTGGGCTTGCCCGCCAGCGAGACGGGCTTCGGGCACAATTTCCACCAGCAAATCAATGGCTTTATCCGGAGTGGCTTGGTCGGGAAAATAACGCGTCGCGCCATCGGCAATCGCTTCAATCGCCGGATAAGTGAAGAATAAATTATTTTTTCTTTCAACTTTGATTGCTTCATCTTCCAAAAGACCGATGATATTTTCGCGGTCGCCGGTTTTAATTAGAACTTTTTCAAAACGCCTTGAAAGCGAATTATTCGGTTCAATAACTTTATGAAAACCGCCCGACGAGGCGACGGCAATAACTTGCAAATCCGGCGAAGCCAGATAAGCATCCATCAAACCGGGTAAATCGGAACCCAGAGAAGCGGCGCTTTCAATGAATCCGGGTAAATCGCCGATAATCAAAATAATATTACCGGCTTTGGCGGCTTCGTTCAGCATTTTTATCATTTCCGTTTCAAAAGTCGTCTTATCGGCAGTGGCGGCTATTAAATGATTTTGATCCAAAAACATCATTCGCTTACCGTCAATAGTTGGTAGAGCGGTGCCTAAATTTATCATTTTGGCCAGACGATAAATCACATCCATCGCGCCGCCGCCCGCTTCGCCGACAATTAAAGCGTTGGCTTCTTTGGCTCGCGAAAGAATTGTTTCAACTGCTTCTATTTCTTTACGCAAATAGGTTTTGGAAAATTCTCCGCCGGCCGGCGCGCCGATTAAATCCCGAGCGTATTTTTCCAAAATATAAGCGCCACCATAAGCCAAATCCTTGCCGACGCCGGGCGTTCGGCCCAAAGCATCGCGGCTCCACCAGCGCTCGCGTCGCCGCGCCGCTCGCGCTTCCCGCACCAGCCAGAGCGCCGCGCCAAGCAAATCTTTTTCCTGAATGCTTTGAGCAAACAAAAAATCGGCGAACTCTTTATCCTGCTTGAGAAAAACTTCTGCCAAATCGGCTAAAGTAATGCCATACTCGGAATCAAAAGACTGAAAATTGAACATGCCGGCCGATGGTTTCAAACGGCGGTTTTGAATAAATTCCTTGAGTAATTTTTCATCTACGCCTAACCGCGCCAGAATTTTTCTGCCGGGCGGCGAAACAATGAAACCGAGAGTAATATCGTTTTCCGGCGAGTGGTATAAAACTTGCGCCGCCTCAAAACTAATCGGTTCTTTGCCGCTAACCCCAATGCCCCGTTCCAGAATTATCGCGTCCAATGTTTTGAAATAAAAAGACGAATGGAAAGTCTCCAGCATAAAAAGAATAATGGTAACGGCAGTCAGTAGACAGAAGATGCCGGCAAAAGTCGGGAAAAAAGGTAAAACCGTCAATTTGGCAACGTGTGCCGCCAAAGGCAATAACAATAATAAAAGAATTGGCGCAAGAATATCCAAAAGTTTTTCGCGAGTTTTGTGAGAAATTAAATCTTCCAGAAGCAATGTCGGATAATAGCCGCGAATCAGTTTTTTAATTTCCAAATAAGTCATAGCAAATAGAAAAGTTGGCTAAAACCGAACACTAAAAGAAAAGCGACAATCAGTGGTAAAATCAGCCAAAAGACAAACGCTATGGCGCCGACCATGGCGGTGAAAATAATAAAAATCAAACCGACGACAATGAACATCGTTCGGACACTGAAACCAACCAACCGCATTAAAACATTGATAATGATCGCCCCGCCCCAATTCTCAAATTTCCAACTGCCCTTTTTTCTCTCTTCTTGTAATCGTTTGAACGGCGAAAACAGCGTTCGCAACAGCAAACCAATGGAAAACATGTGAAAAAAGAACCAAATGAAATTACCGACAATCCGCCACCAATCGGTAAGCGCTTCGCCGTAATGCCAAACCAGATATTTTGTCGCCAGAATTGGGAATTTCATTGATTAAAATTATACCACAAATGGTTTATGTGATTTATTCTTATTTTTTATAATTTAATTGTGCCACTTCCACCTTTGCATCTTTACCAACCACAACTGTTGTGTGAGGTTTTTCTGAAATACTACCGATATTTGAACCTATATCACGAATATTTTTAATCACCACAATATCGTAACCTTTCTCAAAAAACTTATTCAACCATTCATTCCAATAAACACGAAGTTGTTCTGTGGTGGCGCGTCTGGTCGGTTTTAACCAACCACCCTCCACTGTTTCATCTGGTATATCGCCCCATGTATGACCTTGAAAATCAAAAATTAGTGGATTTTTTGCCGAAACCAGATATTCCCTTACTGAACCAAGTGGTCCAGTTTCAAAATCGGCAACCTCCTCCTTTTTTACATAATAAGCAGATGAAATATCGTCCCACGCAGAAAGTAATCGCTCGGCTCTACGACGGAAATCTCTATCATGTTCTAATCTCTCTTGTAACGCGATAACTTCAGGTTCTTTCAGGTGATAATCACGCAATTCCATAGAAGAAAATGGTTTCGGTCCTGGTAAAACAGGATTATTAAGCTCGTGGGTCAATAAAATTTTCGCTCCAATAAGAACATCTTTATCGTCACTTAATTTATTAGCGGTTTCACTTAATTCGTTAAGATATTTACCCCAAGGATATGTTGATGCCACAGAAGGCTTGTCGGCATAAAATACTGTCGGAAATTTCTCAGAAGGAATAGCAGTTACAAAGGGTTTGTCAGACCCGTGATATACAATAAAACTTGCTGGTTTGCCTTGTTCAATTTTATCAACCCCGATCAATGCTCCTTCGGGGGTTTCAGATTTTTCGTAAGACAAATCTTTTTTATTTTCCGGATTATTATCGTTACTCGTATTTAATTTTTCTGGTGATTCTTTCATAGTTTAGGGTGTGGAAAAGTTAGTTGACAATTTTGTTAGCTTGGATATTATATTGACATCACGACGAAAGGGGTTCTCGAAGGGTTTTGTCCCGATGAGAGCCCTTTTCATTTTTATGGCTTCGTTGGTAAGAAAGTTTATCTTCGGAAAGGTTTTTGTCATTTTTCTTCAAAAGAATTATACCACATAGCTAATCGTCAGTTTTTAAATCTGTAGAAAACTTTGTTGCCGTAGCGGAAGTCAATGTAATCAATGGCGCCGCCGCGAGCGAACGTCTTTTTTAAATTTTCGGAATGAAAAATGGTTTTCAGATTTTCCAATACTTTAGATAAATCATCAGCGGCGCCAATAATTAATCTGCCGCCATTTTTCAAATAAATTTGATACTCATCAATACCGACTTCCAAGCTAATCGGCATTAAGCCAAGCGGCGCCAAGGAATCCAAAAAGAAATTCAGTTGTCGAAATTCGTCATTGGGCAGAAAGTTTTTTCCTATCGGCGAGGAACTGGCGCTTATTTGTCCGCCCGCAAATTTCAAAAAAATATTGTTGGAAAAAACCGGCGCAACGGAAAAAATCAAGCCATTTTCATCAAGATAAAAACAATCAGCTGAATCAATGGTCTGACACCGCAGAGCAAACGGTGCGCGCTCCCTCACCGACAATTGGAGCGTCTGCCAATTTTTTAAATTACCGCTGACTTCTTTGATGGCTGGAAAAGCGGCGACCAGTGTTTGTCTGATAATTTTCTCGGGATAAATAAAGATGTTGTTTTTGGCGAATAAACCGAGATAGGAATCGGCGATAATATTTTTTACCGTATTGACAATGTCGTTGGTGGCAACCAGTGAATTGCCGGAAACGGTAAGATTATTGATGACAATGAACGGCTGATTCAAAAACCAAGAAAGTCCGAAAATCGCGCTGGCGAAAATTATTAAAATCGAAATGCCGATTATCAGCCGCGTTCGCCTGCGACGAGCGGCTAAACGATTCGGCCGTTTAGTTTTGTAAAAATGTTCGCCGGATTTTTTAACCATATCAATTGGCGCTTATCGTCTCTTTACCGACATATTTTTGAAGAATTTTCGGCACCGCGATGGAACCGTCCGGCTGCTGATTATTTTCCAGCAAAGCAATCAGCGGCCGCGGCGTCGGCAAAGCGGTGCCGTTCAAAGAATGAGCGAATTGGATTTTCCCAGTTGTGTCTTTATAGCGAATGTTTAAACGACGAGTTTGAAAATCGTGGAAATAAGAAATGGAGTGAGTTTCGCGATATTTGTTTTCCGACGGTAGCCAAGCTTCAATGTCATATTTTTTAACCTGGCCTAAACCTAAATCGCCGGCGCAATTAACCACTACCCGATAAGGAATTTTAAGCGCCTGCATTATTTCTTCGGCGTTAGCCGTTAATTCTTCGTGATATTCAACCGATTGAACATGGCTGGCCTCGCCGATAATTACCTGTTCCATTTTGTAAAATTCATGAACGCGAAATAATCCCTTGGTGTCTTTACCGTGACTGCCGGCCTCGCGGCGGAAACAAGGCGAAAAAGCGATTATTTTGATTGGCAATTTTTCCTTGGGAATAACGGTGTCCATAAAACAACCCATAGCGCTAACTTCGGCGGTGCCGGCCAAAAAATCGCCATCTTGAGTTTTGTACAAGTCCTCTTCGCCTTGAGGCAAATAGCCGGCGCCAACCAAATTCTCCCGTCGAACCAGCGCCGGCGCCAACATCGGCGTGAATTTTTTTTTATTGACGAAATAATCAAAAACGAATTGCCAAAGCGCCAAACTCAAAACTGCCGCTTCGTTTTTCAAAAAATAACCGCGGAAGCCGGCGACTTTGGCGCCGGATTCAAAATCAACCAGGGCCAATTTTTCCATCAATTCAATGTGATTTTTTACTGGAAAATAAAATTTCGGCGGGTTGCCCCAAGTTCGGATTTCCTTGTTTCCCGAATCGTCTTTGCCTTCCGGCACGGAAACATCCGGAACATTCGGCGCTTCTATCATCAACAACTGCCAGGATTTCATCACCTTTTTTAATTCTTCTTCGTCTTTTTGCAGCGGTTCTTTGAGTTTTTTCATTTCGGCAATGGCTTCCAGGCGCTTTTTTGGTTCGGTAATTTTTGCCAATCTTTCATTGAAAGCGTTTTGCTCGGCGCGCCATTGTTCAATTCTAACCAAAAGTTCGCGTCGTTGGTCATCAATGGCGATTAAATCAGCCACTTTGAATTTAAGCTGTTTTTTCTTGGCGGCTTCCTGAATCAATTCTTGATTAGCGCGGATGAATTTGATGTCAAGCATGCGAACATTATATAAAGAAGTGATAAAATAAACAAATGACAAAAAGGGAAATTAAAATTTTGGAAAAAGAGGAATGGCCGCCGCTTTTGAAAGAAATTCCTGACCCGCCGGAAAAGCTTTATATCCGCGGCGCGGTCCCGGATTGGGAGCAGAAATTTCTTTGCGTCGTTGGGGCGCGGCGGTGGACCAGCTATGGCAAAGAAACTTGCGAAAAATTAATCGCCGGCTTGCGCGGTTATCCGATTACTGTCGTTTCCGGTTTGGCATTAGGTATCGATTCCATTGCTCACAAAGCGGCCCTCGCCGCCGGCCTCAAAACCGTAGCGGTGCCTGGTTCCGGACTTTTGCCTGAAGCGATTCACCCGCGCGTTCATCGAGTATTGGCGGACCAAATCATTGAGGCCGGCGGCGCCTTGCTTTCGGAATTTGAACCTGACTTCCGCGCCACTCTGTGGGCTTTTCCGCAAAGAAATCGGATTATGGCCGGTTTAGCTAATGCGGTTTTGGTGGTGGAAGCCGAGAAAAAATCCGGCACTTTGATTACGGCTAAGTTGGCCACTGAATACAATCGCGACGTTTTGACCATTCCCGGTTCCATTTTTTCACCAAATTCCGAAGGACCGCATCTTTTAATACGACTGGGAGCGACGCCGATTACTTCACCGCCGGAACTTTTGGAAGCATTGGGTTTCAAAACCGAAGCGAAAAATAATCAGGAGCAATTGGCATTAATCTATGCCGATTGTTCGCCGGATGAAAAGAAAATTTTAGAATTGTTGCGCGAACCGTTAGCCCGCGATATTTTGATTAGTCAATTAAATTTTTCCGCCAGCCACACCAATACCATGATTTCCGTTCTAGAAATTAAGGGATTGATAAAAGAATCAATGGGCGAGCTTCATCTTGCTTAAATCTTTCTTAATTTTGCACCTAAATCTGCGATAGCAAATTTAGGTTGATTTTTTATTTTATTGGCTAGTAATTTCAAAAGTCTGATTAACAGTGGAAGATGAGTAAGAATTCCAAACCTCGGTTTTTTGGAAGTTGGAAATTTGGTCCGAAAATTCGCCAATGCGTTTGGAAAATTCATTGGTCAGTCCCTTAAAAGCGCTCGTGATGGCGGCAAAAGGACTGGTGGTTGTCAGTTTTTCCGCAATTGCTTGCCCGCTGGTTTCGTTCGTTGCCAATTTTTCAGTCTTTTGATTAAAGGAAGTTAACCAAAGACCAAAAATCATCGCTGTCAGCGTTACCGATAAAAACAACGCTACCGCTTGTTTTTTTTCCGTCGGCAATAATTGCAATTTTCTTAAATATTGGAAAAACATAATTTTAATTTCATTTTGTTCTTTCCGCCATTAAAAAACTTACGCTTGTTTAAGTACCACAATGTCCCCTTCCTTGCCCTCCAAGTCTTTTTTCTTAATGGTCAGTTTTTCTTCGGCTTTTTCGTCTTCGGCGCCGCCTTCTTTGAGAAATGTTTTTAGGGCATTTTTGTCACCAACCTCGCCGAAATGAATGGGGATGATAATTTTCGGTTCCAACGATACCGCCACTTTGTAAGCATCAGTTGAATTTAAAACGCCATTGCCGCCAATCGGAGCGAATAAAATATCCACCCCTTCGGCCACTTCCTGAACTGGCGCCAGCAAATTAGTAGTATTAAGCGCACCCAAGAAACAAATCTTAATGCCTTCCAAAGTTACCAAATAAATCGTATTACGCAGTTTTTCGCCACCGTAAGCAGATTCGCCGCCAATTAAACCTTCGGCAAAAATACCTTTGATTTCATATTCCCCCGGACCGGAAACGACGAATGGCTGGCGCTCGCCGTAAGCGACGTTTTCCGCGCCGTTCATATCGGAATGGTTCAAAGAAATAAAAGCGATGTCCGCGCCGAATCGCGTCGCGCCAAATTTGGAGTCTTTGGAAATCGGATTAAAAACTAGCACCTTGTCCCCAAATTGAACTTTGACGCACTCCACGCCATGATATGAAATAATCATACCATAATTTTATAACAAAAATTGTTTTACAACAAGTAGACACCCAGTGTCCACAAGCTTGTGGACACTGGGTGTCTGTAAATCATTTTGTTTTTAGTATTCCATCTCTCCTCCGCCCATACCGCCGCCGGACATCGGCGGTTTCTTTTCTTCCGGTTCGTCGGCAATCGCCGCTTCGGTGGTAAGCAGAATAGCGGCGGCGCTGGCGGCATTTTCCAAACCGCTGCGGGTAACTTTCACCGGGTCAATAATGCCGGCGAGCATCATATCGGAAACCATTTCATCTTTGAGCGCATCGTAACCGGCATTGCCTTTGGCCACGCGAATTTTTTCCACAATCACCGAACCGTCGTCTTTGCCGGCATTAACCGCAATTTGACGCAATGGCGACTCCAGCGCTTTAATGACAATTTGAAAACCGACTTCAAATTCTTTGGTGAAATTCTTGCCTTTAGCTTTTTCTCGTTCCAACCAATCACTGGCTTTGCCGGCCGCTCTGATAAACGCCACGCCTCCGCCAGCCACGATACCCTCGGCAATCGCCGCCTTGGTGGCATTAACCGCGTCTTCAATTTTTAATTTAAGATATTTCATTTCCGTCTCGGTTGCCGCCCCGACGCGAATCACCGCCACCCCGCCCGACAGTTTGGCAATTCTTTCGTCCAGTTTTTCAATATCATATTTGGAATCCAATGATTCCTTTTGTTTTTTAAGGGAAATAAGGCGGGCTTCAATTTCCGGTTTCTTGCCTTTGCCGCCGACAATCACGGTTTTATCTTTGTTTGCCACCACCCGTCGCGCTTGGCCAAGCATTTTTATTTCAATATTTTCTAACTTAATACCTAATTCTTCAGAAACCACTTTGGCGCCGACGGTAACCGCAATGTCGCCAAGCAAATCCTTTTTTCTGTCGCCATAACCCGGCGCTTTAACCGCCAAAACGTTAAACGCGCCGCGTAATTTATTAAGCACAAAAGTTGTTAACGCTTCGCCTTCCACTTCTTCGGCGATAATCACCAAATCTTTTTTGCCGGTGGTTGCCAACTTTTCCAATAAAGGCAAAATTTCTTTGATGCCGGAAATTTTTTTATCGGTAATCAAAATGAGCGGGTCGCGATATTCGGCTTCCATTCGTTCGGCATTGGTAATCATGTAAGGCGAAACATAACCTTTATCAAATTCCAAACCTTCTACCACTTCCGAATCCACGCCGATGGTCTGGGCTTCTTCCACTGTCACTACGCCGTCTTTGCCGACTTTATCAATGGTATCGGCGATAATTTTTCCAACTTCTTCATTTTCCGAAGAAATTGCCGCCACTTGCCGAATTTCTTCTTTGCCTTTAATCGGCTTGGCAATTTCTTTTAATGTCTTAACGACTAATTCGGTCGCTTTTTCAATACCGCCGCGAATTGCCATGGCATTGGCGCCGAGACCGGTTTGACGAAGCCCTTCGGAAAAAATCGTTTGAGTTAAAATTACCGATGTGGTGGTGCCGTCGCCGGCGACATCGTTGGTTTTGCTGGCGACTTCCTTGACAATTTCCGCACCCATATTTTCAAATTTGTCCTTGAGAGTAATTTCTTTGGCAATGGAAACGCCGTCATTGGTAATGGTCGGCGCGCCGTAACCACGGTCAAAAACCACATTGCGGCCGCGCGGGCCGATGGTAATTTTTACCGCGTCCGCCACTTTATCCACGCCGCGTTTTAGAGCTTTCCTTGCATCTTCGTTGTATATAATTTTCTTTGACATGTTTTTAAGCTAATGAAGCTAATGCAGCTAGTGAAGCCTGCCTCGTCGGCAGGCAGGTTGTAAGCTATTTTATAATCGCCAAGATATTTTCTTCTTTGATAATAAATAATTCTTCATCTTCAACTTTCACTTCATCGTAACCATATTTAGAAAAAAGCACACGGTCGCCTTCTTTGACGCGCGGTTTAATAATTTTTCCATCTTCATGACGGCCTTCGCCCACCGCAATTACTTTGCCTTGTTCCGGTTTTTCTTTGGAAACGGTATCAGGAATAATGATGCCGGAACTGGTTTTAGTGGCAAGTTCGTCAGTCGCTATTGGTTTGACCAAAATTCGGTCACCCAGTGGTAAAATTTTCTTTATTTTTTCTTTTGCCATATTTAAAAACTAACTAATAAACTAACCTCCCTGTCGGCAGGCAGGTTATTTTTAACTCATCAACGTTTACTCATTATATTTATCGCCGGAGTTTTGTAAAGTTGACAAAATTACTTATTTATTTCATTTATTTCATTTATTTTGCCGCCTCAACGGCTTCGGTAAATTGGATGGAGAGTAATTTGGAGACACCGTCGGAACCCATAGTCACGCCGTAGAGCACGCCGGCGCGAGACATGGTTTCGCGATTGTGGGTGATTAAAATCAGCTGGGATTTTTTGGAAAGTTCTTCAATGATGTCACCGTATTTGCGCGAGTTGGCTTCGTCTAAGGCGGCATCGGTTTCGTCCAAAATTATGAACGGCGGCGGGTTGACTTGCGAGACGGCGAAAATCAAAGCAATGGAAGTGAGCGCCCGCTCGCCGCCCGACAACATATCCAAACCCTTAATTCTTTTTCTCGGCAAATTGACGCGGATATCTATCCCCTCTTCACCCTCTTCTTCGGCGGCAGCTTCGGCAAGTAAACTAACAACACCTGAAGGTTCATCAAAAAGTCCGGCTTCCTCTTCCAATTTGGCGCGTTTTCTTTTCTTTTCGCGAATCACTTCAATACTCGCCTCGCCGCCGCCGAACATCATGGCGAAATATTTTTGGAATTCAGCGTTGATTTTTGCCACACCGGTTTTAAATTCCGCCGTCAATTTTTCATCCAATTCGGCAATTAATTCTTTGAGTGATTGGCTAGTTTTTTCCAAATCGGCAATTTCCCGCGCCAAAAAAGAGTCTCGTTCTTCAGCTTCCTGATGTTCTTTGACAATATCGTCACCGCCGCCGGCGCCCATTTCTTCTATTCTAATTTTAATTTTTTCCAGTTCACGCCGGCGTTCGGTCTGCGCTTGTCGCGGTTCATTGACGAATTGAGCGCGAACAGTTTCGTCACTTATTTCTTCATAACGAATCGCTTCCGCACCGGCAATCGCTACCGCTTCCGTCAATTCCATTTTATATTCCTCTTCGTTGGTTTTTAATTTTTCCTCGCGAACGCGCAACATTTGTAATTTGCCGGCAATTTCATTCTGCGCCGTCATCAAACGAAAAACTTCCCGCTCGGCAGCGCGACTTTCGTCTTTTTCTTTTGCCGCCGCTATTTTAAGTTCATTATATTTTTCTAAAAATTCTTTCTCGTTGGTGTTTTCTTTTTGAAGTCTTTCTTCTGAGATTATTTTTTCCTTGCCGATTTTTTCAATAGTCTGACTGGCTTCTTGCAATGTTCTGTTATTGGGCGTCTGTCGATGAAACATCAAAAAATTTACCACCAATTCTTTTACTTTTTCTAAAATTGTCTGTTCTTCAATTTCCTTTGCTAATTTTTCCACTTCTCGCCAGGCAATTGTCCGGTGTTCCTCATTTTTTTCTTCCAATCCCAAACGTTGGAGCAAGCGCTTTTCCGCCGACAGTTCGCCTTCTAACCGGCCTAAATCGCGAAACAGCTCGTCTTTGCGAGCGCGCAAGGTTCGCAATTGTCCTTCAATTTCCAAAAGCTCGCGGCTTTGCTTGTCCGCTTCTTGCGAATTTTCCAAGACCTTGCGCGCTCGCGCTAAATCGTATTCAATTTTTTTCAAATCCTCGCTCGGCAATCGCCTTTCTTCCGCCAAAACAACGCGCTCACGGTTAAGATAAGCGCTCTCATGGCGAAAATATTCATGATAAAGCGCTACTAATTTTGCCCGCAGTTCCGCCGTTTTAGCGATTTTTTCCACCTGTTTTTTCAGAAATTTCAAATGGGGTACGATTTCACGACGCAACGATTCCACTGAATTTATATTTTCCTTAGTTTTTTCCAGCTTCCGCTCGCTTTCCTGTTTTTTGTAGTGATAAATTTTCAAACCCAAAGCATCCTCAATCATCAAACGCCGTTCTTTAATGTTGGCATTCAGAATTCTGTCGGCTTCGCCTTGGGAAATAATATGGTGACCCGACGGTCCAATATGGGCGCCAGCCAGCAATTCCAAAATATCGCGCAATCTAACTTGACTGCCATTAACCGAATATTCGTTGACACCATCGCGATGAACTACGCGCTCTAAAATCGCTTCGTCAAAATCAATGTTTAAAAGTTTTTGTCCACCAACCGATGAATTGTCAAAGATTAACTTGACCGCCGCTCGATTTTGGCGAGACAACTTAACGGCGCCATTCCAAATCAAATCCTCACCCTTTTTGCCGCGCATGGATTTAAACGATTGTTCGCCCAAAACAAACCGAAACGCTTCGGCAACATTGCTCTTGCCGGAACCATTCGGACCGACAATGGCGGTAATCGGCGTCGCGAAATGGAGTTCGCTTTTTTTGGCGAACGACTTAAACCCCACCAATTCCAATGATTTTAATTTCACCTCAAAATTTTACCATCTTTTTCCTCAAACAAAAAAGCGTTGGTCAGACGCTTATTTTGAGATTTCGTTTCGGTACAGTTTTTTAGCGGACTTGCACCGCCGTTTCTGTTTAGAAAGTTATCACCTTTCCCAAAGACGTCAACCTATAATGTACACCTATAACAATTTGTGCCGATCGGTTATAATTGTTATATGGAAAATCTTGAGAAAAACCTGAGGAAAAGAACGCGGAACAAAAATATTCAAAAGATAATTCTTAAAACAGTTGAAGCGGCTGGAGTTTTGGCGGTAGCATTATTGGCGCCGAACGCGCTACA
>LCJJ01000010.1 GCA_000999175.1 Parcubacteria group bacterium GW2011_GWB1_44_7 | reverse complement strand
CATCGGCACTACCTCTCCCGCCGCAAAGCTCTCGGTCAACGCCGCCTCAAACGCCCTCGGGTTCTACATGGCGGGGTATGCGAACACGACGGCTGACTTATTCAGAATCTCCACCTCCACTCTCACCGCAACGAGCACCGCCTTCGTGATTGATTCGCAGGGAAGAGTCGGCATCGGCACCACGACCCCATACGCACAACTTTCTGTCGCAGGCCTCACCGCAAGCGGATATTACAACGCGGACAGTGCCACGGCGACCTCTTCGTTCCAAGGCGGGCTCTCGCTCACCGACGGCGCCTTCCGGCATTACGCGAGCGGCATAACGCAGGTGGACAATCTGGAACTCGGGAACCTCGCCTTTGAAACCAACGCCGGTTGGGCGACCTGGATTGATTTACCGATTAACTCCTCGGCGCCGTCGGGGACGAGCGAGGCGTTCTCTGCCACTCTCCAGGGTGAGCAAGTCTTTACGGTCTACGGCGAGGCGGATGGTAGTGGAGTAATTACGAAGACCCGCGCCGTTGTCGGCACTTCCACGGCGGCGGTTCTCACAAGCGCCAACATTCCGTACGGGTCGCTGATTGTCGCCGACGGCGCGCTCTGCGTGGATGACGGCGGGGCGAGCAACTGCGATGACGGCGCTTTGACGCGCGGCAACATTTACGCCGAATCCAGTTCCATTGGACTGATTGACTTGGCGGAAAATTATCCGACTAAAGACGAGACGCTTTCGGCGGGCGATTTGGTGATGTTGGACCCGGTCAATCCGGTGTTTGTCAAAAAGTATCAAGCTAACGAAGCTAATGCAACTAGTTCCACTTCTCCTGTTCTTCTCGGCGTGATTTCCACCGCGCCCGGCGTTTTGCTTGGCGGTTTCGGCAACGCGCTTTACGCCGAGGAAATAAAAGTGCCGGTGGTTTTGGCAGGTAGAGTGCCGGTTAAAGTAAATTTGGATGGCGGAGAGATTGCCATCGGCGACCGGATTAGTCCGTCTTTCGTTTCCGGCATAGGCGCCAAGGCGACGACAAGCGGGCAGACGCTCGGTATCGCCCTTGAGCCGTTTACCGCTACGAGTACCGATACCTCTATTACGGTATTTATTGACCGACAGTTCAATTTTGTCGGCGAGGATTTGTCGGAAATTGAGTCGTTAATAGCCTCCACCACCAGCGCGCTCGCCGATTCGCCGTCTTTCATTGAAAAAGTGGCGGTTAAGGTTTTGGATTATTTGGCTTCGTTAGGAACCAGAATTACTCAAGGTTTGCTTCAAGTTAAAAAACTAGTGGTGGATGATGAGCTATGTATCGGCGCGACTTGCGTTACGGAAACGCAGCTGGTGGCATTGTTGCAGAATGCGGGAAATTCTTCCGGAGGAGGCGAAACCTCCACTGGAGGTTTCGCCTCCAGTTCTCCGGCGATTGGTCCCACTATTACTATTCAAGGGAATAATCCGGCAGAAATTGAAGTGGGAGCGAGCTATGTTGATTTGGGAGTGATTGCCAGAGACAGCAACGGTCTTGATTTGAGCGTCCGCAATTTCGTGAACGGCATCCAAGTTGTTCAAATTTCTTTAGACACTTCCACCAGCACCACTTATACCATTGATTACTCGGCGACCGATAATAATGGTTTGACCGCAACTTCCACTAGAATAGTTAACATTACAACCAACCCCGATGGATCCGCCTCGGGCGGACCAAACGGGGCAGGCGACCAACCACTACCGACGGAAACCGCTACCACCACTCCGCCGATAGTGGAAGAATCGCCAATTGACGTTTCCACTTCCACCCCTCCCCTTGGGGGAGGGACGGAGGGTGGGGTTGCGACCACCACCGAGCCGGTGATTTAAAAATTTCACAGGAAAATGAAAAAAACTGTAAAAATTTTAATAGTCATACTTATTCTTGCGGCTCTCGCGGCGGCGGTTTGGTATTTCGCTGATTCGTCTAAAAAAAGGTCAGACCTTTCTGTAGATTTAAGGTCTGACCTTTCTAATCCAGGACTCTCGGAAATTTACCCCGACACCATCCCCGAACCGGAGCAGAAAAAAATGGATTTGCCAAAAACTTTCCGCCACGAAGCCGGATTTTCGTTTTCTTACCCTGATGGCTTTTCGGTATCGCGGTTATCCGCTTCAGCAGAAGGGGCGGGCGAAACAATCGTGGTTCAAGATTCAAAGCGCCAAGCCGGATTTCAGATTCACCTTGAACCCTACAACGACCCGGATACCGACATTACTGCCGCGCGCCTCGCCCGCGATATTCCGGAAATGAAAGTGAAAGACCCGCAGGACGTGCTCATTGGCGGCGCCTCCGGTAGAAATCAGATTTCCACGCCCCGTAGAAATCTGATTTCTACAGGACTGGCGTGGGTCGCGGAAGACACCGGCACCCGCGAGGTCTGGTTTATCTTCGGCGGCACCCTCTACCAGCTCACCGCGCCGCTCTCCAATGACACTTTATTACAAAGAGTGTTAAATACATGGAACTTCAAATGAGAGAAAGAAAAAACAACTTTGCTTACATAGACGGCGCCAATTTACATCACGGAATGGTTGCTTTGGGCTGGAAACTGGATTACGCTCGTTTTAGAGTTTGGCTTTCGGATAAATATAAGATTCAGAAGGCCTATATCTTTTTGGGATTAATACCAAAATATAAACAGCTGTATAAATACTTACAGGAAACCGGCTTCACTTTGGTATTTAAGGAAGTTGTCTATGACGGTTTGGGTAAGCCGAAAGGCAACTGCGACGCTGATTTGGTTTTGCAGGCGGTGTGCGATGCCTATGAGAAAAAATGTGATTTGGCTCTTATCGTTTCAAGTGATGGCGATTATGCCGGATTAGTCAATTTTCTTATCGCGCGCGAAAGACTCGGAGCTGTTTTATCGCCGCATCTTCCCGAAAAATGTTCCATTTTACTTAAGCGGACGGGAGCAAAAATTGCCTATATTAATGGGCAAAGAAGTTTGTTAGAGCTAAGTCAAAAAGAAAAAGCCCCCGGCGAGGACAAAACCTCGCAAGGGTCTCTTTCGTAGGGATGTGAACATGGTAGCAAACAGAAAAAAAATGTCAAGCAACTTTTATCCACAATTGAAAATTGCCGCGCGAGCTTCACTAAGCGCCGCGCTCATTCTCGGGTTTATTTTTCCGGGTGTATTTTCTGTATTTATCCCAAGTGAAGCTCGCGCGGCGGCCACCATTTCCAAAACCCTCACCCGTCCGGTAAATGAAATAGGGCTAGTTGGCTGGTGGACGATGGATGGTCCCGACACGCTCACCAACATCGCCGACAAAAGCGGGTCGGGAAATAACGGGTCGTTTTCGCACGGCGGCTCGGGCACGACGACCGCTCCCGGCCGCGTCGGCCAGGCGATGTCGTTTGATGGGACTAATGATTGGGTGAATACAGCGACCGATGTCGGTGGGCTTGATGCTAAGACATTTGCGGGGTGGTTCAGGTGGAACAGCCTGGGGTCCGGTTGGCAAATGATGGTCATGGATTCAGACCCCGTGTTTGATAATGCAAATTATGTTGGATTGTCAACAAATGGAAGTTCTGAAAAATATATTTATCTCTTTCAATCCTATAATAGCGGTCTCAGCTATTTTGATACGGGTACCGACTTCGCGCCATCACTCAATACATGGTATCACGTTGCCGGTGTGATTGATAAAGCGGACAACTCTCTCCGATTGTATATCAATGGTGCGCTGTACAGCACTTACCAGAACGCGGCGGTTGGCGCTTCCACTTTTTATAATCCTTCAGGTGGCGCCGGAATAGGGGGGAAGAAATTCGCCGGTTATTATTTTAATGGTAACATTGACGATGTCCGCGTCTACACCCGCGCACTCTCCGCCGCCGAAGTAACGCGTCTCTACCAAATCGGCGCCACATCCAAAATCGCCAAAACTCTCCCCGGCCGCGATTCTTTGACCTCCGGCCTCGTCGGTTGGTGGACCTTTGACGGCCCCGACATGCTCACCAACATCGCCGACAAAAGCGGGCAGGGGGATAACGGCTCGCTCATACATAGCAGCTCGGGCACGACGACCGTCCCCGGCAAAGTTGGCCAAGCGCTTTCATTCGACGGCATCAACGATTATGTAACCCTGGGCGCTTCCTACAATGGCGTCCAGTCGGTTTCGTTCTGGATTAAAGTTGCCACCTCCACCACTTTGCAGAAGATTCTTGACCTCAACGGCACCGCTACCGTTACCATTGATTCCGGCACCCTCAACGGGAACAACTTCACGAGCCCCACCCGCTATGTGGATGGCACCGCGGCCTCTACCATTAACGACACCAACTGGCATCATGTGGCAATTACGACCGGCACCGGCATCAATGCCAGCGCAATGAACATTGGACGCATTTCCGCCGCGTATCTTGGCGGCTCGCTTGATGATGTCCGGATTTACAGCCGCGCCCTCTCCGCGGCCGAAGTGTTGCAGCTCTACAATTTAGGTCGGTAACATCCTAAAAAGGAAGGTTAAACCTTCTTTTAGGAAGGTTTAGCCTTCCTTGAGAGTTTCGTCGGCTTTCTTAAGATTCATCCAATCGGAGATGAATGTTTTGAAGTTAAATGTTGAGGAAAAATATTCTGGAAACGCCCGGCTCTCTGGTCAGAATTGTTTTTGATGACATAACAATTCTTCTCAATTCTTTTTTGGGTTTCAGAAAGATTGAGTGTCATTTCGCCAACCAGTTCAAGCAAAGATTTGTTTTCCCGGCGAAGTTTTCCGAGTGGTCTTTGGCGGCTTGGGTGACCGAGACGCCTTCGTTTTTAATGCGATTCAAAATTTGGGTACCGGTCATATTTGATTTCCATCAACTCAGAGTTGATGGAAATCAACGACAACTCATAAGATGTCGATTTTTCTGCCAAACATTGTGTCTTTGGCGAATTCTTTAAATTTGGCCGGAGATTTGAATATTTCCTTTAACAATCCTTTATCTATTATCGACGAGTTTCGCTGACCAACATAATCCGCCAAACTGGAAAATTTGTATGCTATTGATTTATCCCAAGCCGAATCAAAATTTTTTAACGCTTTTTTTATTCCACCAGGCAGAAGTTCAAAAGAATTTTTAACCATAATGTAAATTGCCGCTCGTTTGAAATATTCATCAGTGTCAATTAGTTTGCCTTTATAGGCGCCTTGAAAAATACTACCTTTTTCTTTGTATTTTTCATTAAAATGAAGTGTCATACTGCCGCATAGTCCTTGCATAAAAAGAGAAATACCGCCATCGCGAATTTCTTTCAAAAGTAAGTGAAAGTGATTTGGCATAAGTATATAAGCGACGACTTCTACTAATTTTTCGCGGGGCGGCCACTGATTGGGCCAAGTGAAAATCGGAGTTTTACTTCTAAAAAGTTCTTGTTCCCACTCCAGATGTCTGTAATTGTTGTTGTTTAAATAATAAAGAAGTTTAATAAAGCGCCAATGATCTGAATCGTCGCGCACAATTTCCATACCACGGGTGCCGCGTTTGGTGATGTGCATATAACAACCGATGGGACGAGGTTCTCTTCTCATAAGAATAACTAAATTTTAACAAAGTTTTGTTTTTCCATCAACTCGGAGTTGATGGAAAATCTTTGTGGTTGGGAAATTATGGTAAAATAACAAAATAACGATATGATAACGATATGGTAGGAAAAATGACAGGAAAACAAATAAGGGTACGGTTCGCGCCGTCGCCGACGGGGTTTTTACATTTGGGCAACGCGCGGACGGCGTTATTTAATTTTCTTTTCGCCCGCCATACCGGCGGTAAATTTATTTTACGAATAGAAGATACTGACAAAGAGCGTGACAAGCCGGAATATGAAAAAGATATTTTGGAAAATTTAGAATGGCTGGGTATCAAGCATGATGAATTTTTTCGCCAGTCGGAGCGTTTGGAAATTTATAAAAAATTCTTGAAAGATTTTTTGGATAAAGGCTTTGCCTATGTTTCGGAAGAAAGTGAAGGGGAGAGAAAGCAGGTAATTCGTTTTAAAAATCCCGGTCAAAAAATTTCTTTTATTGATTTGATTAAAGGTGAAATTACTTTTGATACTAAAGAGCTTGGTGATTTTGTAATTGCCAAAAGCGTGGACGAACCAATTTTTCACTTTGCCAATGTGGCAGACGACAAGGAAATGGACATTACCCACATCATTCGTGGCGAAGACCATATTTCCAATACGGCGCGACAGATTTTGATTTGGCGGGCGCTAACGCTTGTTTCGCCAAAGTCTGCGGCGAGCGAAAGCGAGCCGATTTATGCGCATCTACCGTTGATACTTGCGTCTGACCGCGCCAAACTTTCCAAACGCAAACACGGCGAAAGTGTCTCGGTTGGTTTTTATCGAGAGCAGGGTTTTTTGCCCGAAGCGTTGGTGAATTATTTGGCTTTGCTCGGTTGGAATCCGGGCGGGGAGCGGGAGATTTTCTCAATGGCGGAACTGATTAAGCTTTTTGATTTGACGAAAGTCCAAAAAAGCGGAGCGATTTTTAATAAAGAAAAGTTAGAGTGGCTAAATAGGGAACATTTGAAGCAGACGAAGTATGAAGTAAGAATTAAGAAGTACGAAGAAGGATTTAGGAAATTAAATTTATTAGGATTTAACGAAGAGATTTTGAAAAAAATTGAACCAGTTTTGACTGAGAGAATTAATAAACTCGGGGATATAAAGGAAATGGCGGACAGGGGAGAATTGGCATATTTTTTCCAGGCGCCGGAATATCCGAAGGAGTTGCTTTTGTGGAAGAAAGATAAAGACGCGGGCCGGACGCGCGCGCGTTTGCAAGAGGTCAGAAAAAGGTTGAACCTTTTTGAAGATTCAAGGTTCAACCTTAAAGAACTTTCGGGAAATTTGATGGTCTTAGCAGAAAAAGAGGGGAGAGGCGAGATTTTATGGCCTTTGCGGGTGGCATTATCTGGTCGGGAAAAATCGCCCGATCCATTGGCACTCTTGGAAATTTTCGGCAAAGAAGAAAGTTTGGCTCGTATTGACAAAGCAATAAAACTATTGGAATGAAAACCAAGATAATTTTTTTGGTGATTTTTATTTTCGTCATACCGAGTTTTAATAACGCCGCGACTATTGATGAGTTGCGGGCGAAAATTTCTGAGCGCAGTAATGCCATTGCTGATTTAGAAAAAGAAATTGCCACTTACCAAGAAAAGCTTTCGGTGGCCGGAGCGGAGAAACAGACCTTACAGGCAAAAATCAACGAACTGGAAAATACCAGAAAAAAATTGGCCGCTGAATTAAAAGTTACCGAAAATAGAATCGCCAGCGCGTCTTTGAGCATTGAAGAATTGGGTTTGGCGATTACTCAAAAAGAAGACAATATTTTAACTCGTCGGGGGGAAATTGCCGAAGCCATTCGCCAAATTAATCAACTAGAATCAAACACTTTTGTGGAAACGGCGCTCAATGGAAAATTTTCGGCGCTTTGGAATGATTTGGAGGCGCTTAGTCAGCTCAAAAGCGGCATTGGTGCGGCGTTGACGGTGATTAAAGAACTGAAAGTTGGTTTGGAAACGGACAAAAGAACGGAAGAAGCCAAAAAGAAAAATTTGGTAACTTTTCGCGGCAACCTTGCCGACCAAAAAACCATCATTGAATACAATAAAAAGGAAACCAACACTTTGCTTTCAGCGACTAAAAATAAAGAGGCTAATTACAAAAAAACTTTAGCGGAAAAATTGGCGCTTAAAGAGGCGTTTGAAAAAGAATTGGGGGAATTTGAATCGGCGCTCAACATTGCCATTGACCCCAGTAAAATTCCACCAGCCGGTCTTGGTGTCCTGCATTGGCCCTTGGACAGCGTTGCCATTACCCAAAAATTTGGTTTGACTTCATTTTCTTTGTCTAATCCGACGGTGTATAATGGTTCTGGTCACAATGGTGTGGACTTTCGGGCTTCAATCGGCACGCCGGTTAAAGCGGCGCTTGAAGGCAAAGTGCGTGGCGTCGGCGATACCGACCAAGTTTGTCCGAGTGCTTCCTACGGAAAATGGGTTTTGATTGAGCATAACAACGGTCTGTCCACTCTTTACGCTCATCTATCGCTGATAAAAGTCAGTGAAGGGGAACAGGTGGCAACTGGCGCGGTGCTAGGTTACAGCGGGGCGACCGGTTATGCCACTGGACCGCATTTACATTTCACGGTTTATGCCACTCAAGGCGTGCAGGTGGCGAATCGACAGAGTAAAATTTGCGGTGGTATTTATCGGATGCCAATTGCCGACCCGAAAGCGTATCTGGATCCGCTGAAGTATTTATGAATTTAAAGAATGACTTCAAGAACTAAATTTTAAAAATTCCTTAACCCCAAATTGCTCGGTAGACCTCGCAATTTGGCACGCCCCCACCTAGAATTTTTAAAATTTGTTCTTTCTGTCATTCCTTCACAACTAAACTAATGATTAAAAATAGGGGAGGGTTTGTGCAAATGATGGTGACAATTGTTATTTCCCTTGTGATTTTAAGCTTGTTTGGTGTGGACATAGAGGAACGGATAAAATCGCCGCTGATTCAAAAAAATTTGAGTTATGCTTGGAATATTACCAAAACCGGTGTCAGTTGGGTTTGGGAAAAGGCAAGCGGTTTGGTAAAGTAAGTTGCTCTAATTCCCGCGATAGCGGGAAATAGAGCAAAATAATAACACAACATTACCCAAAATGTATATTGTGCGACACGAATATATTCCAATTACAAAAAAACCGGCTTCCCTTCCCCTAGTGCGTGAGATTATCTTGGTGCTGGGACCCGGGTTTGCACCGGGGACCCTTCGCTCTTCAGGCGAATGCTCTACTAACTGAGCTATCCCAGCTTAACGACAATTTACAACCATTTTAAAAGTTCAGCAAATTTTGGCTGGCATCGTGAATACTGTTAACCTTGTTGCTTAAGCCGCCATAAACTTGGCCGAGTTGTTCAACATAGGGCTGAATCAACCAGTAGGCGCCGACCGATAAGCCGATAATTACCGTCCAATAAAAAATTTTGATTGTTCTGCCCCACTTATGACTGCGATAAAGCCGCGAGACCTTATCATTGGTATCTTTGGCCAATTCATAAGTTCGCTCCAAGAGCTCTCTTTCATTTTCATCCATATCGGGTATTATAACAAAGCGCCCTTATAGTTCAACGGATAGAACGGCGCACTCCTAACGCGCAAATCCAAGTTCGACTCTTGGTGGGGGCAATATATTTATTTTTTTATCTTTAGCAATTCCGAAAGTAGAGCTTTATTAAAACCGACGATAATTTCGTTGCCCACCTGAATCACCGGCACGCCCATTTGAGCGCTTTTTTCCACCATTTCTCGGCGCTTTTCCAAATCATTGCCAACGTCAAATTCTTCATATTTGATGTTGTGTTGATTAAAAAAATCTTTCGCCATTTTACAATACACGCAGGTGGCGGTGGAATAAATTGTTACTTTCATAGTATGATTATATCGTCCACTTATTTTTTGCCCACTTGTTGTGAAATAAATTTCGTTGTTTGTTGCGGGATTAGTTTAGTGGCAGAACGACTGCTTCCCAAGCAGTAGATACGAGTTCGATTCTCGTATCCCGCAAAATAATTAATCACCGCTGAAAAATTCTACTATTGTCTGCCACCAGCCGGTTCGTTTCGCGGTAGTTTCGGTAGATTTTTTTTGTTGAGCGTCAATAATCACAATCAATCGTTCATCGTTCTTGGCCACTTGATATTTTTGCCGGATAGCCTCTTCAATCCCCTGTTCAGTTTTTAATTTTTCCGTGGTTTTTTCTAATGCCGTTTTTTTATTTTCCATCGTTGTCAATTCTTTTTCCGCCGATGCCAAATTGGCCAAGCTATCTTGATAGCGGCCGTAAACATTAATAACCGCCCGCCCGGCGAATAATATCAGAATCACCAGAATCGCGAGTTTCCAGTGAACGCGGAACACCCCCTGAATTTTTTGTATTTTTGGCAACATGTCGCTATTATGATATCATAAAACAATGTCGCTTTTTTCCCAGCAGAATAAAAAAATGTTCAAGATGATTTGGATAGTGCTTGGCATTCTTGTTTCCATCAGTATGGTTTTGCTTTATACCCCCGGCGTTTTTTGACGAGGTTTATTCTTTTTTAATCATCTTTAAAAAAACCGCCGGCGGGATGTTGACTCTACCCTGTTCCTTAAGTCGTTTTTTGCCTTCTTTTTGTTGTTCCCAAAGTTTTCGCTTGCGGGTAATATCGCCGCCATAAAGATAACCGGTTACATCCTTGCGGAGAGCTTTAAGCGTACGCGAGGCGATAATACGTCCGAGCGCTTTAGCTTGAATTTTGGCAGTGAAGAGTTGCCGGGGCAAAATTTTATAAAGTTTTTCCACTGCCGCTTCCGCTTCTTCTTGGAGCCGCGCTCGCGAAACGATTCTGGCGAAGGCCGGCACTGATTCCTCGGCGACCAAAATTTCCAGTTTGGCAACATCAGTCTCCTGGGGTTCAATAATCTTATAAGATAACGAAGCGAAGCCGGAAGTGACGCTTTTTATTTCATCAAAAAAATCGCGCATTAATTCCCGTAGAGGCATTTTCAGTTCCAACGAATTGCGATTACCGCTGAAAGTTTCGGTTTGATTGATTATTGCTTCGTGGCGATGGACCAATTGAATTATTTCACCGAGATAATCGGCGGGCGTGATTATTTTTAATTTTGCCCAAGGCTCGAAAATTTTTTGGATTTCGCCGTCGGCGGGAAATTGGTTCGGTGAATAAACCGTCAGTTTTTTATTTTTTTTGTTTAGAACTTCATAAGTGATGGAAGGCGAAGTGACGATCAACGACAAGTTGAATTCGCGACGCAATCGTTCGGCGACGATTTCCAAATGAAGCATGCCGAGGAAACCACAACGGAAACCGCGCCCCAAAACGCCGGAAGATTCTTCTTCATGGGTAAAAGATGAATCTGACAAACGCAATCGTTCCAATGCTTGCCGCAAATTATTCCAATCATCTTGACTTTCTGGATAAAGCGATGCCCAAACAACCGGTTTGGGCGCGAGGTAACCTTCAAGCGGCCGTAAATTTTTGTCAGCGGAAACAACCGTATCGCCGACTAAAGCGATGCCCGGTTCCTTGATGCCGGTGGTGATGTAGCCGATTTCGCCGGCACCGAGCGTTTCAGTTGATGTTTCCATCGGTTTGAATACGCCGATATCTATCGGCGTGAATTTTCTTTGGCCAACAGCGAAAGCCAGTTTATCTTTTTTGGAAATCATACCATCAAAAGCTCGGAGATAAATAGTTATACCCGTATGATTTGAGTATTTAAAATCAAAAATCAGTCCCCGAAAATCTCTGTTTTGTCCCGAATATGGCGGTGGAACTTTTTTAATGATAGCTTTCAGTAATTGCTCTACTCCCTTTCCCGTTTTACCTGATACTTCCAAAATTACCGCCGGTTGGCAATCCAAAATTTTTGCCATTTCTGTTTTAGTTTCGGCAATTTTGGCTAATGGCGAGTCAATTTTAGTGACAACGGGAATAATTGCCAATCCCGCTTCCCGCGCCATTTCCAAAGTGGTCAGAGTTTGCGCTTGTACGCCTTGGGTGGCATCAACCAATAAAATCGCACCTTCCACCGCCCGTAAAGCCCGTGATACTTCGTAAGAAAAGTCAATATGTCCGGGCGTATCAATCAAATTCAAAACGTAATCACCATAGATCATACGAACAGGCTTCATCTTGATGGTAATCCCCCGCTCTCGTTCCAATTCCATTCGGTCTAAAACCTGCTCGGTCATTTTTCTTTTTTCAATAGTGCCGGTTAATTCCAAAAACCGGTCAGCCAAAGTGCTTTTGCCGTGGTCGATGTGGGCAATAATACAAAAATTCCTGATATTGTTAATCTTATCCATAATTCTCTTTCCTACCGGACTTGCCAGTCATTTTGGGAAATAGCAATCGAAATTCTATCCATAATTTTATTTACTTCGTCGTCAGTGAGCGTTCGAGCTGGCGCTTGAAAAACTAAACGAAAAGCCAGGGATTTTCTATCATTTTTTTGATATTGGTCAAAAAGATAATAATTGGTGAGCAGGTTTTTTTCTTGGCCAATTCCCTCTTCAATTACTTGCCAGAGTTTTTCTATCGTAATATCTGTTGGCACGAAAATCGCGATGTCGCGAACGATGAAAGGATAGAGTGAAAAAGATTTAAAAGTTAATTTTTTTTGTCTTTCAAGATTTGTTCCTTTGGTTAAATCCCAAGTTTTTGGTGTGGAAAGTTTTTCAATTAGCAAGTCAAGATTAATCTCTAAAATATTATTGTGGGTTTGTCCAATAATTTTTTCGCCCAGAGTTTTTTCCAGGATAATTTCAACTTCAACAAAATCATTGAGCGCTAAATGAGTTTCTTCCCCGCTTTTGGTAAATACCTTGCCGATTTCAAAAATTTTTACTTTCTTTAGACCTAAAAGCGGTAAGTTGAGAGTGTTCAATTTCAAGCTGGCAATCAATTGGTCAGCGAGTTGAATCCGCAGGAACGCCTTGTCTGACGCCAGCGGTTTTTCTATTTCCATTTCCCCCGTTGGTTTAAAAGAAGAAGTAATAATTTCCGAAAAACCAAGTTCAATCAAAATTTGTCGAATTTTGTTTTCCCAATAAAAAGTTTTGTTAATCGTCGTTGTTTTTTCGGTTATTGGTAATTTTTCTGCCGGAATTTTTTCGTAACCGTAAAGCCGACCAATTTCTTCCACTAAATCTTCTGGGATTTGCAAATCCCGCCGTTCCGGAGGAATTAGGCCGTCTACGATATTCAGTCGATTTAAAATTTTCCTGATTTCTTTTTCTGAAATTTTCATACCGAGTTTTTGAGTGGCAAAAACGGGCGAGAGTTCAATTTTTTTAGGCGATTCAGGAATCGGATATTGGTCAATAATTTCTCCAAATTTTGCGTCAGGCGAAGATTCCATAATTAGCGCCGACAATTCCATTATCGCCTGCTCGGCAATAACCGGCGAAAGATTATTTTCAAATCTTTTTGAAGCGTCAGTTTGGAGATTAAGTTTTTGGGCGGTTTTCCGAATAAAAGTCGGGTTGAAATTTGCCGATTCAAGAATCAAATTTTTTGTTTTTTCCGTCACCCCCGCTCTTTGCCCGCCCTTAATGCCGGCAATTGCCAGCGGACCCTCATTGTCGGCGATGATTAAAATATCAGGAGTCAGAATAATTTCTTTTTCATCCAGCGTAATAATTTTTTCGTCTTTTTGCGCTCGTCGAATTTGAATGGCGCCATTTACTTTGTCGGCGTCAAAAGCGTGAAGCGGCTGGCCCATATCAAACATCACAAAATTTCCCGCGTTTACGATGTTGTTGATTGGCCGTTGGCCAACCACTGCTAATTTTTCTGAAATTTCATTTTGTAGCAGTTGGATTGTCACATTTTCCACCCGACGGCCGATGTAACGGCGGCAGTCGACAGAGTCTTTTATTTTTACGGAAAGCGGCGTGAGTTTGGCTTGAGAAATCTTTACTCTAGAAACTTGGGAGTTGAGTTCCCAAGTAAGGGCGGCGGCAAGTTCGCGAGCAATACCCCGATGCGAAAGTGCGTAGCATGCCCTATCCGGAAGCACTTTCACATCCAAAATAAAATCATTTTCTTTTTTTTCCCTAAACTGAATCTGTAAATCAGATTCAGTCGGGCGAACCCGCCAAGGGCGGGTTTTAGCCACACCTTCCACTTCAAAAACCGCGAAGGTCAAAATTTCCGCCACCTTCTCCACCGTTGGCAGTTTCTTTTTGAAGTATCTCTGAAGCCAGTTATAAGATATCAACATGTTGTTTACTTGACTTTATTTTTAATTTTGCTAGGATTGCAACGTATCCCGAACGGAAAAGATCACCCCCTAAGGTTTCGTCCTTCCGGGGTCTTTTCTTTTAAAAGCATATAACTTTTTGTTTGCTTCCATATAACCGATAAATAAAAACGCCTTTGACACTCCATATTTGTCTTTCAAGTAAACTCTAAACCTTTTGAAATCTAAAATCCATCCCTGATTGCGAATGTTC